>CAZMXQ010000032.1:0-10968 GCA_964570335.1 uncultured Methanosarcinales archaeon | reverse complement strand
CAACATGTCTTCTGAATATCCACCGCACACTTTTCCGGTCTTCACATATTCATACAATGCAGTATCATAGACTTGGTTAGCTATAGCGAATACTATGACTACAACAATAGAGTAAAGTATGTAAAGCACTATCGAAGCCACCAAGAGAGGAACAATACCTAGCTCGAATGCTGCAAAACCTATTATGCCGAAGAAAGCAAATCCTATGAACACTATCACACTCTCTGCAAGCCCTAGTCCAAACCACCTTATGAGGAGTTCACCCCATGTCTGTTTGACAGTATTGAAAGAGTTCTTGATAGCATTTATCGGTCCATGATTCTCATAGACTATTGATGGTATAGCAAAGATTGTTATTATGGACCAGGCCATGCCTAAAAGTCCACCTGCAGCTCCCCCCATAACCCTGGTTCTTCTATTTCTTCCCTTACCTTTTGCACCTTTCAACACAAGTCCTATGGTTCCGCTTAGGAGAGTCCACAACACTATCTTCCCTATTCTCGAGAAAGCAAATCCTATTATCTCCTTTGTGGTAGCATGTTGCGAATTGAACTCCCTTTTTGCGGCATAGACTACTGCAACATCAAAGAATACAGTCAAGAAATATGCTACGAAATATGCAAATAAGAGAGATAGTATGAGCATCGTTCCAGCAGCCCTGCCACTTGGAGCAATCCCAGCAAGAGCAAGGCCAAAGATTATGGCAGGTAAGAAAACAAGTATCGAGAGAATACTGTCAATAATAGAGAACCAGAACATCTTCTTGTTCTTTATCATCACAGAGAATGTTACTTTAGTCACTTCCCAACTTCTAACGAAGATGTTGGCGTCGCTAAGATTTCTCATTCCACCGGCGTTTGATGCAACCATCAACGGATGATAGAAGAGATGATTTAAAAATTTTCCCGTATAAGTGGGCTATAGCACAATTACTGAGAATCATTCATACACATCATTCTCAAGATTAATCTTATTAGTTATTGTGACTTCTGGCCAGATCTTGACACCTGGTTGTATCGTAGCCTTTTTTGAAATCCTTGTTCCATCACCTACAGCAACACCAAATCTCTTTCTTGTCACTTTCACTTCTTTTCCTTTGACTATGGAAGTTATCGGCTCACTAGATTCAGATATGACTTTGACATCCTTCTCTATCTTTACATCTTGACCAATCACAGAATCTCTTATCTCGCAGCCTGAGCCTATACTTGTCCCATCAAGTATTATCGAATTCTCTATAAGACAATCACTCCCTATAGATACATCTTTGCCTATGATGCAGAAACCTCTTATCTCAGAACCTGATTTCATCCTTACAGAATCATCGATGACCTGCTCATATCCACCATCATCCCTTTGCATGAGGAACTCATTCGTATTCAATAAATCCCATGGAAATCCAGTAGGCAACCAGAAGCCATTAGCTGTGGTGAGTTCTATATCTTTCCAGTCAACATATCTTTTCAGGACATCAGGAAGCAATATCTCACCACTTTGAGAAGGACGGAGTTTCTTCAAGTAACTGAAGACTTCGCAACCGAAATGGTAGCATCCTACACTAGCAAGGTTCGATTTAGGATTGGATGGCTTCTCCTCAAAACCTGTAGCTATCCTCTTACCTTCTTTCTCCCTATACTCAAATATTCCGAATTGGCTTGTCTCATTGACTTCTTTGACAAGAATCCTAGGATAACCTCTGACAAGCTCTCTTATATCATCCTTTGCGAATATATCATCAGCATTCAAGATAAGGAAAGATTCGTCGTCCTTATTGAAATAGGGCTCAGCAACAAGAACAGCATGTCCAGTCCCTAAAGCACCACCTTGATCAACATATTTCACAGGAAGACCCTTGTACTCATCACCAAACCTACCCATGACCATATCCTTCAGGTAATTGACGACAATGATTGCCTCATCCACCTGCTTCATATCAGACAGGACATCAAGAAGGTGACCTAATATAGTATTGTCATACGCAGGAAGTATGGGCTTAGGCCTAGTACAAGTAAGCGGGAATGTTCTAGTAGACTTCCCTCCAGCAAGTATGACTGCTTTCATGCTCTCCCGGGTTGTATGATAATATAAAAACCTAACCACTTGACACAGATAGAATGTAACTACTGTATGATGATTACTTCAAGAAACATTTAAAAATAGGTATTCGTTCATCTGGGATATGGACAATGGGATAGTAATGCCTAGGAAAAGCCCGGGCCCACAAGAGAAAGTGAATCTGGTATATTTCATGATAGGACTTATGTTGGCCACTGTTGTTTATACTAACATAATAGTTTTCGCTGGACCTTCTGAGGCACAGGTTGCCCCTCAAGATCTATCCCTTTCTGAAGAGAATACAAGTTCGATTGAGATGCCGATATTGGCAGTCAATGGCAACAGGAGATTCGGAGATGTCGCGAATATGAGGATACAGAGTACTGAGGGAGTTGGTGATGTATATATCAGGACAAGCCCTTATGTAGATCCAACAATACAACAGAGCTCAAATACAGCTTATGAGATCGCAAAAAGAGAGTCTGTGGGCAACAATGGAGACAGCAATATGATAATAACTTATGATATCTCTACCAGTTTCCTTGCCGGCGAGTCTGCAGGTGCTGCAAAGACGATAGGTATGCTGGCACTCCTTGACCAGAAAGACATAGATGAAGATGTTGTCATAACTGGTGCGATAGGTCCTAATGGAAGGATAGGGCATGTGAACGGGATTCCTGAGAAGATTGAAGCTGCTGCTCGCGAGGGATTCTCAAAGATACTTATCCCAAGAGGTCAAAGGATATCAAGGATGGAGAACATATTCAGGTTCACAAGGAACGATGACGGAAGTGAGCGTAATTATGATATTGTAGAATACGCGGAAGAGAAATACGGTATAGAAGTAGTGGAGATCACAGACATAAGCGACGCTATAGAGCATGCGATACTTTAAATGCCATATCATATGATCATAGAAAATTTCTATTTTTTCTTTTTGGTGGTGTTCTTTTTATTTCTCCTTTCAGCCCTTTTCCTCTCATTCTCTCTTCTCACATGGTCGGGGAAGGGTGATCTGCTGAGAGGGTCTATGTGGATGAAAGCCCTATCCACTATCTCATAGCTTTCAATCTTCTTCTGCACTTTCTTTCCTATATCGTGCGCTTCGGGAACCTTCAATGAATCCTTCAACTCAATATGTATCTCTGCATGCACATAAGGTCCTACATAGTGGGCAAAAACATCGTTTATACCTTTCACACCTTTTACTGAGAGCGCTATCTCTCTTATATGATCCATCACCTTCTCAGAAGGTCTTTTCCCCATCAGGAAGTCAGAATTCTCAAGACCTATGCTTATCCCGTTCCTTATTATCCATAATCCGATCAGGATAGCAACAATGCTATCAGCTATATGGAAACTGAGATGGGAGAAGAGGAAGCTTATCAGTACAAGGAGAGATACTACAGTATCATTCATAGAATCTACTGAGAGTGATTTCAGAGAGGGATGAAGCTTGTGCTTATTGTAAATCATTCTGAAATAAGCGAAGAGGAAGAATTTCACAATGAAAGAGATAGCTACAACAAATACCGTAAAACTTGTTATTGTTATATCTTCAGGCGAGATCAAAGATGATATGGCTCCTCTTATGACCTCTAAACCAAGCACACACGCAAGTATGGCCACCATTATACCAACTAGAGGCTCAGCTCTCTTATGACCATATTGATGATTCTGATCAGGATGTTTACCCGCAATCTTGACAGCGAAAAGTATAGCCACAGAAGATATTACATCAGTAAGAGAATTTATTGCATCAGAACCAAGAGCGACAGATCTCGAAGAAACTGCTGCTATGGATTTTATTATGAAAAGGAAAAAATTTGCTAATATAGCTATCATGCTCGCTGAAACTGTCTTCTTCATGCCCTTCTTATTGGAGCAATCATATAAAAATCATTCTGAAATGCAATAAAAAGAAAATATCTGAAAATGGGTTATCCCGCGGAGCAAGCTCCGGGGAACAAGACAAATCAGAAGAATTTGTCTGCACAGTTGAATGAAATTCAACTTGTATTACACCCATTTTCTCGCTTTGCGACCGATATTTTCTATCATTACGGCTTGAAGCTATCGCAGCAAAGCTGCGGGGTACAAGACAGATTAGAAGAATCTGTCTGTACAGTTGAATTCCATTCAACTTGTATTAGGCCCAAGCCGTAATAAAGCTTAATAAAAAGGAGAGAACTTGCACTATATGATATCGGAGAATTTCCTCTACATATTGGTTTTTGTTATCTCTTCAAGTCTGGGCATGAACATCATAGAGACACTGACTGCGACAACAATCTACCAATCAGACCTATCGTCACACTCCTCAATAGCTAAGAGGCTGGACAAGACAGTCATTTTCTTCTCTATAAAGAACGCTATGCATCTCATAGTCCTTTTTGTCATATTCTTGATGTCTATGTTCGTATATCCAGACATCATGGACGATATCTTCCTGATATTCACCATAATGATGATAATAACAATTGTAGCATACGCAATAATAAATCCTTACTACATAGAAAGCGTCCGTCCTGTAAAGACAAGACTAGGAAGGAAATTCAGGTTCAAGATAAATACAAAGAAAGAGAAGAGGATCCTATGGATACTCAAGAACATAAGGATAATCAATGCGACTTTGATGGTGGTCCTGCTAGGAATACTTATCATTGAAGTCATATGACTAATACGGGGTTCCCTCATTTCTCTTGGCAGACAATGCATCAGAGTACCACGAAAGCTCCTTGATGAATCTAGAGAATCTCTCATCAATCCCCTTCTTTGTCTCAGGATCGGACAGCTGATCACTCAGCTTATGTGAAGCAGGATAGTACAATATTGATGGTATACTAATAGAACCAAGCTCAGGCATGAAAGCCCTGAGTTGCATAGCTGCCCTCGCACCACCGAACTGACTAGGAGAATATGCTACAATGGCACTGGGTTTGAAGATGAATTCCTGCTGGAAATGATCAAGTAGATTAGAGAGTCCCGGCTGTATACTGTGGTTGTATTCTCCCGATATCAGTATGAATGACTCTGCTTCCTCTATCTTCTCTGAGAGCTCTTTCATCTTCTCTGGCGCATCACCATCAAATTCCTTGTACATCTTGTCAAGGATCCCAAAATCATATTCTTTCGCATCGATCAGTTCAACATCATGACCCTCTTCTGAAACCTTATCCCTGATGTGCTCTGCTACTGCTATCCCTGCCCTATCACTCCTGTATGATCCATAAAATACTAGACATCTCATCATATCAACTCCTCGATTCAATACGCTATCTCAAATGACTCTATATCATTGTATCTCTCTTTCTGTCCCTCATCATCAAACTCTTTGACATCAACCCTTTCCACCTCAGATGCTCCAGGTGATGAGACACAAAATCTTCTAATCATATTAAGGTGCTGTTCTTCTTCTAAGATAATTATCTCAACAGTACCATCAGGAAGATTCCGCACCGTTCCTTTGAGCTTGTGCTCATTAGCAAAGCGCTTCACAGTGTATCGGAATCCTACTCCTTGAACCCTACCATGCACAATGAGCTTCCATGTACTGACCATACACATGAGACAAGGATATATTTTTATAAATATTATCATATGTATATTGCCATAAGCGGACCATTCATGTCAAAAGTCTTCTCCGTGATATTCCTGCAGATGGTCAATAAAGCAGAGTTCTCATTCGAAGACATCATCTCATCTATCTTATTCTTGAGTGAGTCCCTCTCCGAACCAAATATGCTGACACCATCATAACTGAATGAATAGAACAGGTTATAGAACATCTCGAAGAATGAACTGACATCAGAAATTAGAGAATAAATGTTTTCATCTTTTAGAGGATTCTCTGCCATGAGGAGAGCCAAGTCACGGTATTCATCCCCTATATTCTCAAGCTGCTCCACTATGAAATACAGAGGAGGGTTATGTTTTACGGAATCAGATATCTGGAGCAATGAATTCCTATTGATCGACCTCCGACAGAAGTCAGCAAGCTTATTCACTTCTTTATCCATCTCTGCAACTCTCTTGAGATCCTTTTGCACATGATAGGATCCTGCAATCTCATCAGCCACATCTTTTATCATAAGCATCATACGCCGCAGCATCTGACTGAAATTATCATCATCGGGCTCTGATACCAGCCTTGCTGTGATGACTTTCTTATCTTTTTCCACTGAAACCACTTCAAATCCGATGAACTCCTGCTGTATGACTTCTTGTGCAATCAAAAGCTCATCATGGGAAGAATAAGAGATACTCATCTCATCATATCCCGTCTTATATGCCGATCCCAGAATCCTTCTTATCATGGGCTGCTTATCAGATATATCTATCACAATCTTCTTCCTTATCTTAAGAGGTGAGACAACAATCGAGTCACCATTCTCAGATATATCAACCTCATCACCTTTCCTGAGACAGTTCTTCTCACACCACTTATTAGGTAATGTGATCACATTAGTGGATCTTGCTAGAGATATTATCTTTCGCTTCATCCAGCTATGAAATTGGAAATGAATATAAAAATTTAAGTATTGGAGTGGGCTGACTAGCAGAAGAGGATCCGATGGAAAACATAAAAGTTGTAGCGATAACAGGGACACCGGGTACTGGTAAGACTACACTCGCAAAAAGGATTGTAGAGAAGCTTGGTATGTACTATCTTGACCCTAATACAATAATCAGAGAAGACCCATCATTAGTGATAGAACATGATGATGGGAGGGATACGGATATAATAGATGATGAGAGATTGATAAAGAGTATCGTAGAGCGGATCAAAGAAGCAAGAGAGACAGAAGGAAAAGAAGGTCTTATCATAGACTCACATCTCTCGCATTATATACCTAAAAAGAACATAGATTTCTGTATAGTCTTATCATGCGACATAAAAGAACTCAGGGCAAGGCTAGAGAAGCGTGGCTATAATAAGATGAAGATAGAAGAGAATATAGAAACTGAGACATTCGACGAGATCCTCGAAGAAGCTAGAGATGAAGGGCACTATGTCTATAACATAGACACATCGGAGAAGAGCTCAGAAGATGTATTGAAAGAAGCAGTAGATATCATCAAGTCTTGAGAAAGCATCCAGAGCTTCAGAATTATCTCAAGATTTATCAGGTGATAACATCGCCATCTTGTCCTCTTTCTTCTTCCTTGATCTGAGATACTTTATATGATTGGATCTGGTCTTCTTGGATGCGCCTTTCTTCTTACCCATGTCAGTAAGCACATACGACGCCTTTTCAGCACCCAAGAAGTGGGGTATGATCACATAGGACGCTCCCAAGTCATAAAGGTCAAGAGCATCATCTAATCTCAGAGATACTGGCACGATGGAAGTGTTTTTTGTGCTCGACCTTATCTTCTCTATAAGGTATTTATTTATCTCTTTATCTGGTACAGTAGAAACAACAACAGGTATTTTTGTGAAATCGATCTCATCAAGGAGTTCCACATCGCCACTATCACCGTATATCAC
Source organism: uncultured Methanosarcinales archaeon (assembly GCA_964570335.1). Lineage (GTDB taxonomy): Archaea > Nanobdellota > Nanobdellia > Woesearchaeales > CAZJJJ01 > CAZJJJ01. Next base: position 3,422 of record CAZMXQ010000032.1, on the reverse strand, counting down.
ATGGTATCCCTTCTTCGAGAATTCTTCCACAATGTCCGGATTATAATCTATTATCAGAGTATTTTCCTTGTTATGCTTGACAGATTCCAATAAGGTCCTTCCGATCCTATCACAACCGAAGATGGCCATCTTATACTTCTTATTCTTCTTATAACGGAACTCCTCTTTCTTCTTGCCTTTCCTCTCAAAGAATTTCATGTATGGGGCCACTTTACGATACAATGGATTGGCATATATCATCATATAAGAGGAACCACTGAAAGTGATAAGACCTATGGCTGTTATGATGGATATCATCTCGGAGCTTAGGTGCCCAAGTGTTATCCCCATAGCTATCAGTATGAAAGAGAACTCTGAGATCTGGGCAATTGTAGTACCTGCCATGAAACTTGTCCTAAGGGTGTATCTCATCCTTGTCATTGTGACGATTATCACGAGTGCATTACCTATCATGACGAATAGAGAGAGTGCGATTATCGGGAAAAGGTTATCCAAGATATTATTGAGCACTATCTCTGAACCGATGGAGATGAAGAAAAGTACCAAGAAGAAATCACGGAGAGGTTTCATCCTAGAACTGATATCATGCTTGTATGGAGACATAGATAAAGAGATTCCAGCTATGAGTGCCCCCATCTCCAGCGAGAAATTGAAAGTATGGAGAAGTGTCGCAAGTGTGAAGCACCAAGCCACAGAGAACAATAATAGCATCTCATGCGATCTTGCAATCTTCTTAAGGATCTTTGGCAAGATGACATACCCAAAGAAAAGTACTACAGAGATGAGAACTACCACAGAAAGAAGTGTGATAGCTATATAAGGTACAATATTGACATCATCTGTGAATGAGGATAAGAATACTATTATTACCATTGCAGTTATGTCCTGGACAACCTGGAATCCAATAGCGATCTTACCATATAGCGTGTCCAATTCTCCCTTATCAGACAGTATCTTCATGGCTATGATGGTACTGCTGAATGTTATCGCCAGGGCTATATAAGCAGCCTCGACAACTGAAAGACCTATGAGGAGGGCGAATCCATAACCTAGTATTGTAGTGAAGAAGACCTGAGCAAGACCCCCTAATATAGAAGCTTTTCCTACACTCTTAAGGATCCCTGGGTTAAGGTGAAGTCCGACCATGAACAAAAGGAGTGCTACCCCTATGCTCATGAACATGTCAATAGCCTCACCCTCAGGAAGAAGACTGAAGAACTGTGGCCCTACGAGTATACCAGTGACTATATAACTGATTATAAGTGGTTGTTTCAAGTATTTTGCTATAAAAGCAGCAAAGACTGCCAACAGCAGTATCAGGCTTATCTGACCGAATGCATCAAACATGAGTCTTTTTCTGTGAGTAAGATTTAAATGTGTTTCTATGGAGCTGGGCTGTGGCACGATTCAATATTTTTTGAAAAACAGCTTCAAAATTCTTTATTATTTGTAAGTAAGGTGCTGCTCCCCAATGAAATCTATGATTTCATGTGCAGACAAGTTCCTTGTCTTGCACCGTAGGTGCTAGAGCAAACGAGGTTTGCTAACTTTGTTCATTCTAAACAAAGCATCCCCCAGCAACGCACTCTTTTAAAAAAGAACCAAGGAATTTTGACCTGATGCTGTTTTTCCAGGTAATCATGCCACAGCCCATATGGAGCTGACAAAAAAGATCGAAGATATTGTTCAAAGGAAGTTTAAAGGAAGTTTTAAAAAGTATACGAAGATGCTAAGACTGGGTGATAAGATGAATGGGCTTAATGAGAAATCTAGGAGAAGGATCGCAGAGGCTTTAGAGAAGGTTCTGGCAGACACATATGCACTGTTCTTGAAGACACAGAACTATCATTGGAATGTCACAGGCGATTTCAATGACCTCCATGAGATGTTCGAGAAACAGTACGAAGAACTTTACGGGGATGTTGATGATATCGCTGAGAGAATAAGAGCGCTCGGTTTCAAGATCAATGGTACATTCACAAGGTTCAAGGATGTAACAACCGTAGAAGATGGTATTGCTGATAAAGAGGATGGCGAGATGACAAAGGATCTTGCAGATTCACATGCGCATCTCATATCCAATCTTAGAGAGGTTGCCGGGATAGCATCTGAAGAGAAAGACTTTGCGACTGTGAACTTCATATCTGAGCTGTCAAAAGCAAGAGAGAAGACACTCTGGATGCTTAGAGCGAAGTCGAGCACAGATAATAGTAAAGTCCTCAAATGAGGCATCTTTATTTTTTTCTTTGTTATAGCAATAATGGAGTCATTCATGACCTGTCATACTTCTCTAAGGAATAATTCATCTGGTGGTTGACTTTCAAAAAAGTAGCTCGTCTAGAGAACTCTTTAAGCTTTCTTGCACCAATGTATGTTCCTGTACTGCGCATGGAGCCGAAAAGTTCTCTCAAGAAATCCGATACCTCTCCTTTGTAGGGCACTAGAGCATCTCTGCCTTCTGAAGCTCTATGGTCATCTACTTTTCCATAATGCCTTTCCATGGCCTTGGAGGAACTCATGCCATAGTATTCCTTATACTTCTTACCATCTATCTCAACCAGTTCTCCACCTGACTCCTTGAAACCAGCAAAAAGAGACCCCATCATCACAAAATCAGATCCTCCACAGAACGCTTTGTTGACATCCGATGGATGCTGTATGCCCCCATCAGATATGATCAGTCCATACCCTGATTCATCATTGCTTATACCATGGGCTGCATCAGCGCATTCTATTATCGCGCTGAGCTGTGGGTATCCTACTCCAGTCTGCCGTCTTGTAGTACATGCAGCACCACTGCCGATACCTACTTTTACAATGTCAGCTCCAGAGAGGAGTAGTTCCTCAGTCATCTCATTAGTGACCACATTACCTGCAACTATTATGTGTCTTGGGCATAGCTCTCTAAGCTGTCTTATCTTCACAAGTACTCTCTCAAGATAGGCATTTGGGACATCCAAGACCACAAAGCTGAACTTATCATGGAGTCCTAGTCTCACAAGTTGCTCGAACTTCTCAAAATCCTGATCCCTTATCCCCAAGGAATATCCAAGATAATCTGGCTTATCAAAAGTCTCAAGAAAACCTTTAAGATCTTCTAAGGGATGAAACTTATGCAATATGGTAACAACTTTGTGCTCAGACAACTTCTCTGCCATCTCGAAAGTGCCTGTAGCATCCATGTTGGATGTCATTATAGGTATTCCGTTCCATACCTTACTAGAATGAAGGAAGTAATATGTCCTTTCTAAAGAGACCTCTTTCCTGGAATTAAGAGTGCTTCTCTTAGGCCTTATCAACACATCAGAGAAATCCAGTTTGACTTCGTTATCTATCCTCATAATACTATCATATACTGTTCAGTGTAAATGATTAATAAAGTTTAATATGATTTAGTGCATATTAATGAGAAATCTGCACGC
>CAZMXQ010000031.1:0-11003 GCA_964570335.1 uncultured Methanosarcinales archaeon | reverse complement strand
AATAAGTGGGTATTACGCATTGCGGAGACTGCAAAAAGGGAAAAGAACTTGTCTTTCAACATAATCGACGTGAAGCCAGAGGTAGATTCGGAAACTACAAGGTACATCTCTGCTACGTTGGTAAGGGAGATGATAAAAAATGATGATTCAAGGTGGAAAGCTCTTGTACCAGAGCCCGCTCCTGTCATGATAGAAGAGAGATGTATCCAGTGGATAAAGAGATGATCATGTCTTCCTGAACACAGCTTCAACAGCATCATAGAACTGTCTTGATATCTCTCCCATGACAGCTTTGTATGTGTCGCCAGAAGGACTATATCCGCCAGATGGGCTCACTATTCCTTGTACCATCGGGATTGCGTTACCTCGCATCTTGTCGTGGTTGTCGTCCATCCCTGAGGTCTTTGTCCTGCAAGATAAAACAAGAGCTTCGGATGTTTTTGACCTGCTTCTCAATGTGACTACAAACTTGATGCCCTTTCCTGATTTTTTTGCATCCTCTTTTAATGCAGAGAAAGGCATATCAAGTATCATAAATATCCCTGATCTCTTTATTCCTTCCTTTTCACTTTCTCTCAATTTAATACCTAAATATCTTGGAAAGAATTCATTTAGTACCTTATCTTGGATCGTATCATCAAACCAATTAAAATCAATGTAATGATGTCTGGGTTTGCTCTTAGCCTTCTCTACAGCTTTGACATATTTTTCTGCAAATTCTTCTTCAACACCAAAGAATTCCTTGTGCATAATCTTTTTCAGTTCTTCTATATCATTATAGAGAGCTTGCTCCTGCTTGATTATATTATCAATCTCTTCTATGAGATGTCCGCCTTGATTCGGGGATGATGATTCTGCTGCTTTTTGAAATTTTCTTCTAGTGCCCCGCCTTTGCTCAATTCTTTTATCAGATTATTCTTGAATATGTCAATCTGTTGGAGCAGTGGCTTGATCTTCTGGAATGTAGGACTTTCTTTGTGTTTCATCACATCATTCTCAAATCTTTCTAATGTCTTATTGAACTTTCTCTCTACTTTCTCTTCTCTTTTTATCTTTCGCTCTATTGCACTTCTATATCTTTCTTCACCTTTTTCTCTATTACTTTGATACCTTTCTAAAAGTTTCCTTATTACAATAAGGTCATGATATTCCCTGATAAGATAGCTTTCTGTCTTCTTAGTATCCTTATCAATCTCTTTTTCCTCTTTAGTTGGCATATTATCACCTCATCATGCAGCTCCGTATATCTCTTTTGATAATCCCTTATAATAATCCATCTCTTTATTGCTGACTTTTCTTAGGTCTGAAGTTGGTATTTCAACCGAGGAACTGTGCATTCCATTGTACTGTCGCCTTTCACCTTTCTTTTTAGTAGCTATGGGTTTCATATTGTATCTTGACTTTCCTATTATCTCAACAGGAATCCTAATTTCACCTTCTTTGCTTCCAAACTCGGATTCAATGGAATTCACATTAACAACCTCAGGATTCCATCCACCTATGCTCTTCTGACTCTTTCCTGGTTTTGGTTTTATTCCTTTATTCAACTCTTCTTCTGTTATGAAAGAGAACACATGATTTACAATCTTTCTTGGATAATCATACTTCCTTATCATAGAATCCCCGAGTCTGTAATCATCACTATCTACTTTCGCTTCTCCCGAGCTTTCAGATATCTTTACTTCTATGTGCTCTATAACTTTACTCAGATGTTCTTCGTCCCTGTATGCTCCTTTTATATCATCCAAGATCTCATCAACCATATCTTTTACATTTTGTAAATCTTCTGAGTTAAATGCATCACTTAATTTTCCGCCTTTTGCAAGCTCCGCAAGCAGTTTTCCCTTGTATCTGGTAAGCTGATCCATAAAGGGCTCTACTGCTGAGATAATATCTCTGCTCTTGCTCTTTTCTTCAAAATGATCTTCTAATTCTTCACACAATGAATGGAATTCTCCTATGAGATGCGCTACATCCTTATCGAAATACCTTTCATCCTTATTCAGTCTTCTTACCTCTCTTTTGACACTTTTCTCCAGTCTTTCCTTCTTTTTTCCTTCTTCTTTGTTGAACCTGCCAAGCAATCTGCTAAGGATAAGCATATCATGGTACTCACGCATCAGATCCTTACCAGTCCTTTTGAGTTCCTTCTCTGTCTTTTTCAAGTCTTTTTCAATCTTTGTAGGCATAATTGCTCGTCCTGTATGATGAGGTTAAATACTTTTCTGTGACCAAGAATATTTTTTGATAAAGAAAAACGAAAACATTAAAATAGGAATGGAACTACCTCACTATCATGGCAGAGGCGAAAAGCGTCATAATAGGAAGAAAGAAAGTGGGGAATGACAAGTACAACATATTAGTTAGTCTATTCGCTTCTGAGGATCCACACCTATCTACAGATAGCCCTATTGAGACGCACGAGTTTGATGCAGAATCCTTGGAGACGGAAGGCGCATCTGATTTCAAGTTCATGCCAGCTGGTAATGATGTTGTCATCAATGGAATATCCGAAGCTAAGACACAAGATAATAGTGACTCTGTGAAGCTCATATTGAAATAATTCTCTCAATATTTTTGAATCCATCCGTGATCTATATGGTTATATTCGTAGTTTTTCTTCTCTTTTTTACATATAATTTTCATTCTCAAAAAGTAACAAAAATTTATAAAACAAATGGACATAAATCTTGTTCAAGGGTTAGGATTGGGTAATCAGTATTAGGTTACTTGACGAATGTGGTGGTTGAAATAGCTGATGAGTCTGAAACTGAAAAGAATGTCATATCGCACGCTCATGGGGAAGCTGTGAATAAGGTTGAAGAAAGTCTAAAAAAACTCCAATCTTTGAATGAGAAGATTGAGACTCATAGAGATTTCTTTGTTGAAGATTACATAAAGGATTTAAGATCATCAGGTGAAGTCAGAAGGTTTGTTGAGAAAAACGATGGTCGTTGGAACCACGATCAATGGCTATCTTTCCTTGAGCGCCTTAAGAGATTAGGTTATGAAGCCATCCCGGCAGAGAAAGTGGGAGAAGTCCTTGAAGAAGAGAAAGAGAAGTATACTAAAGAGAAAAAGAAAAAGCAAGAAGCGGAGAATGCGTTATCAAAATTAAAGGATTCTAAGATTGTAGAGAAGTTCATAGAGAAGACTAAAGGGACGGGGACTTTTGAGGATTTTCTTAAAGAACTAGATGATCAGAGATTCGATTATGGAAAGATTGAACTTTCTACACTTTCTGATCTGGTTGAGAAGAAAAGGTCGTCCTATCTAGAAGAGCAGCAGAACAAAGTTAACTCCCTTGAGTATAGGGAAAAGATGCTCCAGGAGAATGAGAAGGGCATGCAGAAGGACAGCTCCGTTGTTGCAGAAGAGAAGAAAGAATTCATCGAGAAGCAGAAAGCACTCAAGAGCACCATGGAGCAGGTCCAGAGTGAGCATGAAGTGATATCACAGATTGTTGCAGAGAATAAGAAACTAGGACAGGATCTCATAAAGAAGGAAGAATCTTTGAAGAAGCGCGAGAATGAGCTTGCAGATCAGAAAAAGTTGTGGGAAGATAGGAAGAAAGACCTAAGTGATGAAGTTGTCGCACTACGTAATGCGAAGAAGCAGATAGAGAAAGAGATCAACGAATCAAAAGAAGAGATTAAGCTATTGAACCATCAGTTACATCAAAAGGAGATTCTGATATCATCAAATGAAGAGCTCAATGAGTACAAGCAAGGTTTGCTTAATAAAGAGGACGAGCTCCAGAAGAAAGAGGAAGAACTGAAAAATAAAGAACAGGAGTTAGACAAGAAGTACTCATTGATAGAGCATGGTGACAAACTCCTGAAACAGAGAGAGGAAGAAGTGCAGAAAGATAAGAAGGATATAAAATCAAAACTTGCTGAGATTGATAAGAAGGAAGAAGAACTCAAGAAGAAGGAGAAGGAATTGAAAGAGGAGTCTTCCAATATCAAGAAGAGAGATTCTGAAGTGTCAAAGGAAGAGACATCACTCAAGAAGAAAAGAGAATCTCTTCAGGAGAAGGAGAAGACATTAGAAAGAACACAGAAGGAGATGAATGATAAGAAAGAGGCACTCAAGAAGAACGAAGAAAAGATAAGTTCCGAACTGGACAGGTTGAACAAGAAAGTCTCTGAGTTGAAAAAGGATGAGAAAGCACTTAATGATTCTGTCAACACACTGACTGCTAAGAAATCCAATCTTGAAAAATCCAAATCAAATTTAGAGAAACAAATCAAATCTCTGGAATCCAATATGGAGAAGAACAAGAAAGATATCCAGGAGAAGAATAAGAAGTTAAAAGAGCTTGATTCTGCAATAAACAGCAAGAGTGGTGAACTGAATAAGAGAAGAAGGGAATTGACTAAGCAAGAGAGACAACTCAAGAAACAGGTTGAAGATGCTGGAAAGAAGGATGACAGACTTAAGAAGAAAGAATCTGAGCTTGCTGAACGAGATAAGTCCATAAAGGAAGAAGAGAAGAGATTGAAGTCTTTAGATGAATCTTATAATAAGCGAAAGAAGGATCTCGAAGCTAGGGAAGCCACTTATAATAAGAATATTGCTGATATGAAAGTGCTTTCTAGTGAGCTGGAGAAGAAATCTAAACATCTTGCAAAGCTTGAAGTAGAACTGAAGAACAGAAAATCTGAGAAGGAAAAACACATCAAGGAAGTCGAAGATAGATACGACAAGCTCACTAAAGAGATTGAAGATAAACAGAAAGAGAAGAAGATGGCCATACAGGAGCTTGAGTCTCTCTCGAAACAGATAAGCAAAGAGAAGAAGGATCTTGATACACTGACGAAGAAGAAAGATTCCATCTCTGAAGAAGTGGAGAATATAAATTCATACTTCAAGAAGAAACACCAGGAGCTGAAAGAGCTCATGAGCGACCTTTCTAAGAAGAATAAGGAACATGAGGACATAGAGGCTAAGATCAAATCAAGATCAGAAGACCTTAATGACTTGGATGCAAGGCTTAAGAAGAAGAGGGACGAGCTGACCTCCAAATATGATGAGCTTCAGAAGGAGATCAATGATCTCATCAAGAGAAGAGATGAGCAGAAAAAGTTCATAGAAGAGAGAGAAGAGACAGTAACACAAGTGAAATCTGAAGTCGCTAAGTTCCAGAAGTCCATTGAATCCTTGAGGGAGTTCAAACAGAAACTCTCTGATGATATCGTCAAGCTTGACGAATATTCTAAGAAGAAGCATCAAGAGCTCAATGAGAGGATCGCTAAGGACAAGAGTAAGGAGAAAGATCTTGATAAGAGAGAGCAGAAGCTAAGATCAAGAGAAGAATCAATATCACAGAAAGAAGAACACGTAGATTCTAAAGCAGCAGAGATAGAATCGAAAGAGAAAGAGCTTCAATCAAGGGAGAAGGATCTTGAGAGGAGATCCAAAGCCATAGAGAATGCAGAGAATCAAGCGAATGAGAAGGTAAAGACACTTGTCGACAAGGAAGAGAGACTCATGGATCTCAGCAAGGATCTCGAGAAAAGAACGAATAGTATTGAAGAGCAGAGGAAAAGGACTGCCGAGAAGCAGAAATTCCTTGAGATGAAAGAGAAACAGCTCAATGACATGGATAAAGCATTGAAGAAGAATTCTGCCGAGCTTCAGGAATACGAGAAAGAGATACATGAGGAGCTCGAGGAGTTGAAGTCCTTGGGAGCTGATCCTCCTGCCAGTAAGAATAAGAAAAAGAAGTCAAAGTGATGATCGATGGTTAGCAATCTCAAGGAGCGCTTGAAAGATACTAGGATGTATCTCCAGACGCTTAAGAAAGAGAATGAAGAGAAAGAGAGATTCTTGAAGGATCTTGAGAAAGAGATTGCCTCTAGGGAGAATTCTGTCGCTAAATTAGAGAAAGACCTTGAGAACAGACAGGCTAAACTAGTCAAGGACGAGAAGGAGTCAGATAAGGTAAGAGCGGAGCTATCTGAGAGAACAAAGAAAGTAGAGAAGATCGAAGATTACATTGTCAAAGAAAGATCCAGATTTGAGAAGGAACAGAAGAAATTCACTAGAGAGATTGAAAGATTACAGAAAGAGAAGGATGAACTGTCTTCAGAGATAAAAATACTTTCTGACAAGAAAAAGGAACTTCAAGATGATATGTCTCAAGTCGACAGTCACATTAAAGAGTCCTTAAAGATATTCGAGCAGAAAGAGGAGACAATCAAAGCTAAGGAAGAGCAGTTCAGAAAAGATATTGTAAATATGCATCACTTGAAGAACAAGCAGGATAAAGATATAAGATTCATCGAGAAGCAGAATTCTAAGCTCCTTAAGCTGAGTGAAAAACTATCCGAGAAAGAGAATGATCTGCAATCCAAAGAGGATGAGATTATAAAGATGCACATGGAGGTTAAGAAACAGCAAGAGAAAGCTAATGCTGAAGTAAATAAGCTCCATGAGAGAAGGCAAGAGCTTCATACAGAGATCAAAGAGCTTGAAGAGTACAAGAAGTCTGAGGATAAACGTTTGAAGGAGAGAAGAAGAGAATTTGACAAGCTCTATAAGAACATAGCAGAAAAGGAAGAGAGCTTGAATGAGATGAAGAAAGATTATCAGACGAAGATGAAGAATCTCCATGAGAAGGAGGTAACTCTTGATTCAAGAGATGCTGAGATTGAAAAAGCGAAAAAATCTCTTCTGAAATACAATGATGAATTAGAGAAACGCAGAAAAGCAATTGAGAAGGAAGAAGAAGCTGTGAAGAGAGAGCGTGAAGAGAGCAAGCAGAAACTTGCAGAAGCGAAGAGAGAGAAGAAGGAAAGCGACAGGATATTGAAACGTAACACATCTGCCCTCGAAGATGCACAGAAGAAATTAGTTGATCTCGAAGAACGAGAGAAGAAAGTTGCAGATGAGAAGGAAAAAATCAATGACTGGAAGAAATCCTTGAATGAAAGGGAAGCTGAGTTAAAGAGATTATTGACCTCAAAGACTTCTGAGATTGAGAAGGAAAAGAAGTCGCTCAACGCGCAAAAGAGAGACCTTGAGAGGCGCAAGAAAGCTATCGAAAAGGAAGAGGAAGCTGTCAAGAGAGAGCGCGAAGAGAGCAAGCAGAAAGTCGCTGAAGCAAGGAAAGAGAAGAAGGAAAGCGACAGGATATTGAAACGTAACACATCTGCCCTCGAAGATGCACAGAAGAAATTAGTTGATCTCGAAGAACGAGAGAAGAAAGTTGCAGATGAGAAGGAAAAAATCAATGACTGGAAGAAATCCTTGAATGAAAGGGAAGCTGAGTTAAAGAGATTATTGACCTCAAAGACTTCTGAGATTGAGAAGGAAAAGAAGTCGCTCAACGCGCAAAAGAGAGACCTTGAGAGGCGCAAGAAAGCTATCGAAAAGGAAGAGGAAGCTGTCAAGAGAGAGCGCGAAGAGAGCAAGCAGAAAGTCGCTGAAGCAAGGAAAGAGAAGAAGGAAAGCGACAGGTTCTTCAGGAAGAATGCTTCCTTGGTCAAGAAGGCGCACGAACAGCTTGCTGATGTTGAGGAAAGGGAGAAAGCCATCTCTGAAGAGAGAGAACGCCTGAAGAGATGGGAAGAATCACTGAAAGAGAAGGAGAAGGAACTGGATGACAAATCCAAGACATTGGATAGCACAGATTCTGCATTGAAGCATAGGCAGAAAGCTATAGATGATAAGAAGAAGGAAATAGATAAGGAGACTGAGAAACTCAAGAAAGAGCTTTATATGGCAAAGGTTGCCAAAAAGCAGACTCAGAACATCAATAAGAATCTGGAGTCAAAAGAGAGTGAAGTAGATTCAAAGTTAAAAGAACTTGAAACCCGTGAGAAAAAGGCTGAAGAAATACTTTCACGTGAAAAAGATATTTCTCGCCGAGAGAAAAGAGTCAGTCATGATGAGAAGATGGTTGCTACTAAATTTGCTTATTTTGACGTGCGAGATTCAAAACTCAAGAAGAAAGAGAATGCAGCACATGACAGAGATTCTGAATCGAAGAAAAAAGCTTCAGAGCTTGAGAGAAGAGAAAAAGAACTTGAGAAGAAAGCTCAAGAATATGAGGAAAAGGAGAAGGAACTAGCCGAGAAGTTCTCTGTAATGAAAAAGAAGGATGAGCATGCGAAAAAGGTCTTCTCAGATCTTGAATCAAGAGAGAAGGAGCTTGAAAAGAGGAATGCTGAACTTGAGAAGAAAGTCAAGACCTTAGAGTCACAGTCCACAAAAGTAAAAGATAAGGAAAGTAAGCTCAAGGAAGAAGCCAAGGCTCTGAAAGAGGAGAGAGACTCTTATGCTGCCAAGGAAAAGGAGTTAGAGAAGGCATTGAAGCGCCATGAAGCCAACGAGAAGAAGCTAGAAGAAAAATATAAAGAGCTTGAGGAACAAGATAAGTCAATCCGTGAGAAGGATAAGATCCTGCAGAAGGAAGCAGATTCATACAATGACAAGATAAGATCGCTTGAGAAGGAGAATGAAGAGCTTAAGGAAGAGCTTAGGAATAGACCTTCTGATGATGCTCTGAGAGAAAAGGATGCAAGACTTGTAGAAAAGGACAAGATATTGGAGAATGAGGTGAAGCGCTTCGAGAAGATGATTTCAGACCTTGAAGCTGAGAATGTGCAACTCAAGAAGAGGCTCGGAAAAGAAGATTCTCATGGTCCTACAACAGATCATGTAAGGTACAAGAGAAAGCATGGTGTAATTGAGGAAGAAAAGAAACATCCTGCAAACTCCTTAGAGGATTATGTGAGCATTGCTCTAGCATATGGATATCCTGCAGAGGCCATAGAGAAGAAGCTCTTGTCAGTCGGTTGGGATAAGCGTCAAGTGAAAAAGGTCTTCAAGAAGCTGAAAGTATAGTTTTCTTATTAAAGTTATAATCTTGTCAATGTATGTGCAGGTGGGACTATATTTGCCGAAACCTATTTAAATGATTTCCACTGGGTTCTGTGTAGGTGTGTGTTAAATTGTGTATGGGTGCATTGATTGGATATTAAATCAAGTTTCGCAGTGGTTCTTGTATTATCTTTATTTTTAGCCTTTGTTCCATTTATCAATTCTGTAGCAACTGAGCACGACATGTTCTCTGAGGGCATTTCTGGCATGGCTGCAAGTCTCTCTGGTGGAGATGACGAAGGGAGTGGAAATGCCACTGTTGAACCACTCTCAGGCGATATAGAGATATACACAATAGAAGACCTTTATGATATTAGAGATGATCTTTCTGCAGATTACGTGTTAATGAATGACCTTGATTTCGAGGATTGTGATAGTTATGTTGAATGTGACAATATGACTCAGTTCATTGCAGGAGAAGGTTGGGAACCCATTGGAGATGACGACAATCCTTTTGAAGGAAATTTCGATGGAGAAGACCACGATATTTACAATCTTCATATAAATAGATCCGCTTGGCGCCAGGGTCTTTTCGGGGTTACCGAAGAGTCTTCTATAGAAAATATCGGTTTAAAAAACGTATCTTTAGAAGTCTCGCGCAGAAGTGCAGGTCTTGTGGGAATAAACATCAATGGCGATATCTACAACTCACATGTAATTGGAAATCTGTATGTTGGGCAACGTGGAGGTGGGTTAGTAGGTGAAAATGAGGGCGGCATAATAAATAATTCTTACTTTATAGGTAATATTAGTAGCGATGATTGGCCTGTAGGAGGACTTGTAGGATGGAATGAAGGGATTATAACAAATTCACATTCAGAAGCTGAAGCTACTTCTTCTACAGGAGAACTAGGTGGCCTAGTTGGGCGTAGCTATGGCACAGTCAAGAATTCATGGTTTGGAGGTAGTGTCACCGGTACTTATTGGGCAACAGGAGGACTTGTTGCTCTTAATTCTGGAAACATTACAAATACATCTTCTAGAGGAAATGTCTATGGTGCCGAAGTAGGAGGTCTTGTAGGGGGTCATGTAGAGGGCGAGATTAGTGATTCTTACTTTATCGGAAATGTCACTGGTTCTTATTGGGCTACTGGAGGTCTTGTAGGATACTTAGATGATTCAAAGGTATATCGATCATATTCTCATGGAAATGTATCTACGGTAACTGATGACAATCAGAATGTAGGTGGTTTAGTTGGATACGTCAAATCACCAGGTTCAGTTCATTATTCACATGCGTCTGTTAATGTTGATACGACCCAGACAGAAGATGATGATGTAGGTGGTCTTTTTGGATACCATGAAGGAACTGTGACAAATTCCTTCTCAACAGGCAATCTAACATATCATGCTAGCGATACTGTTGGTGGTCTTATTGGCGGAAGTGATGGTTATGCAACTGATTCTTTCTGGGATATGGATACGTCTGGAATGGATACGAGTGATGGAGGAACTGGAAAGACTACTGAAGAGATGAAAGACATCTCCACATTTGATGATACGTCAACAGAAGGATTAGATGACCCGTGGAACATAACAACTGTAGGTTGGGATGAGGTTGATGATGAGTATACATGGAACATTGTCGATGATAGCTCATATCCTTTCTTGAGCACTTTCGGAGAAGGGCAGCCTCCTCCTCCATTCACATTCGAGATAGATACAAATCAAAATCCTGGTGACCTTACTTATGCTTTCCAAGCTGACAAGCCTGATGAGTTGCATGTTGACTGGGGTGATGGAAATAATGACACTATTACAGATACAGGAAGTGATGATGTAGAAATAAGTCATACCTATGATTCTCATGGAAACTATCTGATTGAGATAGAGGGAACTGCAGAAAGGGTTACTCTCGGCGGAAGATTTGACCATTCTACTGAGGGATGGACAAGTTTTGGAGAGGCAGTAACAGATGTTCTTACTCTTCCGAGCGATGGAATCAGCGGAATCACTAGTGCTGAGAGGATGTTTAGTTATATACAAGTGGAAACTTTTACAGCAGATTTGAATGAGTGGGATGTCAGTAATGTCACAGATATGAGTTGGATGTTCCGGGATTCAGATTTCAATCAAGATATTGGTTCTTGGAATACCAGCAGTGTCACAGATAT
>CAZMXQ010000030.1:0-11030 GCA_964570335.1 uncultured Methanosarcinales archaeon | reverse complement strand
GGATTCAACCCTCAGGTTGGAACCCCATTGAATGTAGAGACTTCCACGCCAAACATAATGACTTCAGAGAGAATCTACATATTCCCATGAGTTCTCTCTAAGTTTATTTTTTTATTTTTTTGATATTACTTTTTCTTTGTCATCTGATGACTTTCAAATATCATTCTATTAATTTGTCTCCTCAAGATGATAAATATCACAAATTTTAAATACTAACAAAAGCGATTAAGGACTATGTCGGATATCGTTGATTACGTGATCCTAGGATTGTTCTTCGTATTCGTACTCTACTTTGTGTACGTGGTATTGGATACGTTAGTCTTCTCAAAAAGAAGGAGGAGAGTCAAGACAAATCTTCCTAAGGCAGATTCTTCAAAGTCAGAATCTTCTGATGGGGACAAGAAGGAAGAAAAAGTTGCTAAGGCAGATCACAAGACATCCGATAATGACAAGTCTTCATCAAGTAATGAAAGTGATAAGAATAAGACTGAGAAGAACAAGAAAAAGAGTAAAGGGTCATTCACAAGATTATTCTCAGGAATATCATTCAAGAAACTTCTTAATCGTGGAAAAGATAATTCAAGAGCTAATGTGAGAGTGGATGAACAGTATGATTCCATGCTCCAAGAGTTCTTCACCAAGACCCATGGAAACTGGACTAAAGAGAAATTCTATGATTTCTTTTCTGATGTGGTGAAAAAAGGATATGATGTGAAACCTTCAGAAGTATCTGAGTCTTTGGAGATAATAAGGAAGCAACGTGCTGAAGAATCAAGGATTAAAGCAGAAGCCAATATGGTGGACAAGAATGCTTCATCTGAGAAAATTGTCGATGAAGAGCCAAAGAAGGAAGAAGATTCAGATGGCACGTATGAGACACTATCTGACAAGAAGAAAGAGCTTGATGATGCGGAGAAAGAGCTTAAGGATGCTGTGTCTAAGAAAGAACAACCCAAAGACACTAGAGATGAGCTGGATAAGACCTTGAGCGAGATACGTCAGATAAGGAAAAGGCTTTCTGATTTTGAAGAATGATTCTGCTTTAGCTATTGTATTTGAAGTCTTTTGTCCTCTTGTACTCTATGCCCATATCATCCAGAAGTGATATGATCCTCTCTTTCTCCTGACCAAGACCTTTCCAATCGACTATAACATGCCTTACATCTCTTGAGCATCTTTGCATAGCATGTTCAAGCATCTGCTTGTCTAGGAGTCCTATAGAATGTTTCGGGCATACATGACCTATGGCGATCCTCTCATCGTTGAAAGTTATCTTCATGAAATTTGTGCAAGAATGAGGTCCGCCTATACCTACTGCAGTCTCGTACTCTGTGTTCGCAATATGCTCAGTACTCTCAATGAGGTATACGATAGTATCAGCTATAACTCGACCTGCATCCTCAATCTTCCATTCTTTTTTCGTGGATCCGATCTCTATGAACATAGAAGGGCATGAAAGCGCAGGTCCATGATGAGTTGCCTCTTGTATGATGTCAAAATCCTTTATTTCTGGGTATTCCTTAACTCTTGTTTCCATGTGCCTGAGAGCTTCCTTCATGAAGGCTTCTGCAGAGATGCACAGTTTCCTGTTCAACCCCCCTTCATCAGCATCGCCCCAGTTCCCGGGCGTGTGTACTGTGAGAGAGGGGATTTCAGACTGTGAAGCATGCACTGTGGGAAATATTATCATCTCAGGCTTCACTGCTGTTATATTCTCTATGGCATCATCAATCTTCTCAGCTTCAGCAGAATGTTCGTCATTGATCACAAGATAAGTGTTCTTGTAGAAGTATACAGGCTCTTCCTTGAATACCAGGCTTGTCTTCATGAAGACCTTCTGCTCATTTATGAGCTTGTCCATTATATTCATGCTTGCTGTGTCATTCTTGTCTATAACTATGAAGTTGCTCATATAGGGATGGATGCCTGCACATTTATAAAAATTATCTGTTGCATGACTTCTGTAAAAATTCTGTCAGAAAGAGTCCTTCTTATTCGTTATGATAATACTGGGAGTGGTTGTTCATCCGCACTCATGATAAAAAGTAACTTGATATGATATCATATGTTCGTCGTAATGCACCAAAAACTATATAAATCAAGTTGATGTCTCTGGATATGGAGATAGTGTGGGGATTTTAAAGAAAGTTTTCGGCAAACTTCTGAATAGGATGTTCAGAAAGAAGAAGCATGTAAAGTTGGGTCTATATGGTCCTCCGAACAGCGGTAAGACCACTCTCGCTAATAGAGTCTGTAAGGATTGGCTAGGAGAAGACATGGGCTCAGTATCAAATCTTGCTCACGAGACTAGAGAGATACAGATAAAGGAACAAGTCACCATAAAGTCAGGCAAGAAAGAGCTTTCTTTTAACTTGGTAGACACTCCAGGTATTGCTACCAAGATAGACTATGAGGACTTCATGAAGAAAGGCATGAAAGAGAAAGAAGCGAAATCCCGGGCTAAAGAGGCGACAAAAGGTGTCATAGATTCTATCAAGTGGCTGGATGATATGGACTGTGTCGTTGTTGTAATAGATTCTACTATCGATCCTTATTCTCAGGTCAACATAACTATAGTCGGTAATCTGGCAGCGAGAGATATACCTGTGTTGATTGTAGGTAATAAGGCGGATCTCAAGAAGTCAGATCTCAAGAGGATAGAGTCTGCTTTCCCTCAGTATGATGTCATAGGGATTTCAGCTAAGACTGGCAAGAATGTGGATGAATTTTACGAGAAGCTGTTTGATCTTGTCTGAAGAAAACAGAAAAGCTTTTAATGCATCCCCTTTTAAGGAGAATACTGAAAATGTTAACATTACAATACATACGTTATGCACAGATCAAGGACCTCTCCCACGAGCAGAGGATCAATAAGCTCTTGGACCTTATATCTGAGGATAAGATTCTCCTAGTAGAAGGGAGATTAAGAAAAGAGGAAGAGACTGAGCTTATCGCTCGTACTATGGAAGAGATTGAGAAGAGTGAGAGCAATAGTTTCAAGGGCATAGAGCTCTGTACGATAGACTCTACAGATAAGAGCCATCAAAAATTCTTGACAGGTGTGAGGAATAGTCTAGCGAACCTCCTCTTAGGAGACAGGTCTGGGATGACGATAATAGGTCCTGCATCGGTAGTCAAAGAGATTAAGCAGGATCCTGAGAAAATAGAATTGTTTATTAACAACCTAAGCAGAAAGAATAGTGGGAAGAAAAACGGTAAAGGGTCCAAGAGGAAGAAATAAAAATGCCACACCAGTGCGTCAGATGCGGAGAATTGTATGATGATGGCGCATCCGAAGTCTTGGATGGCTGTGGCTGTGGTTCTAAACTTTTCTACTTCGTGAAGAAGGAACGTGTCGAGGAGGTAAAGGAAGTTACTACAAACCTCTCAGATAAGGAGAAGAAACAGATAGAAGACGATGTCTTTGATATAATAGGGGATCATCCTAAAGATATTGATGAGACAGTAGTCCTGGATCTGGAGTCCATCAAGGCACTCAAACCTGGTAGTTTCGAGCTTGACTTGGTCAGCCTCTTCAATAATGAAAGTCCTGTTGTATTCAAGACGGGCGATGGGAAATACATGATAGATGTCGCGACTACGTTCTCTAAATCAAAGACCTGGAGCAAACTGAAGGATGATCTGACTCCTAATGAGACAGATGATAAGAAAGAAGAAGAATGATTCTATATGTTCATCTTGCTGTTATGATCTCAACTACATCTCTATGCTTGAGCGGGTGTTCTTTTCCCACAGTCATCTTTGTCCTTACATCTATAGCTCTTATGAACTTGTTTCCTATGTCAGTGTGGATCCTGAAGGCAAAATCCAGTGCTGTCGATCCGTTTGGCATAAGGAAGCAATCCGGAAGTACATTACCATATTGGTCTTCCATCTTATTCATACCCCCTGGGAATATAGCAATCTGATCTAGAAGATTGAACACAGCCTGATCCATTACTTCTTGTACTCCTGTATTACCATGCTTGTCGAGTATGTTCTTGCTTATGAAATCTAGGGCCATATTCTGCTTCTCGCTCAATCCCATCTTACCTTTCTCTGTAGTTTCGATCTCTGCTTCTCCTGGTGTGTAATCTATAAGCTCGTTCTTTGAAGCCTCTTTAAGCGCTAACTCTGATTCCGCGCTACATCCCACTATTATATAGTCTTCAAAATCTTTCCTCAGCTTCTCTATATTCTCCGCAGCTCCAGGGACATCCATCTTATTGGCTGCCACTATCATAGGTTTTGTCTTCTTCCTAAGCTCAGAGGCAAGATTTCTCCTGTCGTCATCTGTCCATTCTGTTGGCTTCTTATCATATATCTCAAGCTGTTTAAGGACATCTTTCACCATGTCCTCTTTGGTCCCCACGCCTGACATCTGCTTGTTTATAGCAATCTCCGGTTTAGATTGTGTCTGGACGATCTGCCTTGCAGTCTTCTCCCAGCCCTTCTCTAATATCCTGAGGTACCACATATCCAGCTCTTTCTCTAAGAATCTTATGTCTTCTGCAGGGTCAAAATCATTAGGTTTTCCTGGCTCTCCTTTCTCATTGGTGGATCCTGATGCATCGATCACATTGATAAGAGCATCTGCCTGATTTAGATCATCCAAGAACTGGTTACCCATACCTTTCCCTTCGTATGCGCCTGGCACTAGGCCTGCTACATCAATCACATTGACCGGGACAAACCTATAATCGCCTTTGCAGAAACCTTCTCTTGGGTTGCTCACCTTTCCGAAGTCCTTGTCAACTCTCTTCACTCTGACATGACCCACTCCGTTGTTAGGCTTTATGGTAGCGAAAGGATAGTTAGCAATCTCCACACTTGCCATGGTGAGCGCCTTGAAAAAAGTGCTCTTGCCTACATTCGGCTTTCCTACAACACCTATTATCATAGCAAGAGGTTTCTCCGCCATATATTTAAAACTTGATGCTGTACTAGAGGGAGTATATACTGTGATACGAACTCTCAATGTCTGAGCTGTGGCACGATTCAATATTTTTTGGAAAACAGCTTCAAAATTCTCCATTTTTTATAAACAAGGTGCTGCTTTCCAATGAAATCTATGATTTCATGTGCAGACAAGTTACTTGTCTTGCACCGGATGTAGCTAAAGCAAACTAGGTTTGCGAACTTTGTTCATCATTTACAAAGCACCCCTAGCAACGCACTCTCCTAAAAAAGGATAAAGGAATTTTGACCTGATGTTCTTTTTCCAGACAATCGTGCCACAGCTCATCAATGTCGAAATTTTTATAAACTATTTTCTGCTCCTCTGCCCGATGAGACACCTTCTGACGCTGTCGGATAAGAGTATTGTTTTGTTTCTTGACAATTGAGGTAGTTCTTTATGGTAGATTACGGGACTGTAAGAAAAGTTGCAGCTATAGCAAGAATATCCTTGAGCGAGGATGAGATTGCTAGATTGTCCTCTGAGCTTGATGAGGTGCTTGATATATTCTCTTCTCTAGATGAGGCAGAGACGGGAGAGAGTTTTCACATTTTACCTACTGATCCCAAGATAGAGCTTGATGCTGGTGATGCTCTTCCTGATCCGGACAAGGAAGGCAAAGAAGACGGTATAGTAAATGAAGATGTTGACCTATCAAGCAACGATATGATCTCATTATCACCGAACAAGAAAGATAGATGGATCAAAGGACCACGTTTGAGATGATGACTATGACTTTCAATGAAGATATTGTGAACAAGTATGGACCCTTCTCTGTAAGGTGTGATCTGAAGCCCATTAATACAGGAAAACTCTCGGACTACACACTATCATTAAAGGATTCATTGTGGTTGAAAGGTGTGGATACTACAGCATGTTCTGATATACTCCAAGGTTTCAAACCAATAAAGGACTCTACTGTAGCAAGTAAGGTATTAAGAGATGGGGGCAGGATAGTAGGTAAGACAAAACAGGATGAGTTCGGCTTCGGTACTTTCTGCACAAATCTTGGAACCTCTTACTCACCTCCTCTAAATCCTTACGATAAAGAAAGGTGCACAGGAGGGTCCAGTGGTGGCTCAGCTTCAGCTGTAGCACTCCTTGAAAATCATCTCTCAGTTGCAGAAAGCACTGGAGGCAGCATAACGACTCCTGCATCATTCTGTGGCGTTGTTGGCGTGTGCCCTACTTATGGTCTAGTCAGCAGGAATGGTCTGATACCTTATGCATCATCTCTAGACAAGGTTGGAACTATCTCTAGGGATGTATATGGCTCTTCTCTCTTATTGTCATGCATAGCTGGCAATGATAACCTTGATGAGACATCCTGCTCCGATGATGATATGGGAGATGGTAGTGATTATACTTCCAAGAAGGACACCCGACTCTCTGACTTGTCTTCGATGAAGATAGCGTTCGTCGACTTTGATGGTATAGACATTAGGATCTCTCAAAGGATGGGTGAAGTTGTCTCTTATTTATCAGGCAAGGGACTATCTGTAGACAAGATAGACATACCCTACATAAAGGAACATTCCTTATCGTCTTACTATGTTATAGCGATGGCAGAAGCATCAACTCATCTTGCATCCTTATCAGGGATAAGGTATGGAAGAGGAGCTTCTACAGACAGTGATTACGATGATTATTTTTCTGAAGTAAGAACGCAAGGATTTACAGATGAGGCGAAGAGAAGGATAATTCTTGGTACTTATGTAAGGATGGCAGGGTATAGGGGGAAGTATTATGAGAAGGCGCTCAAGGTGAGAAAGAGAATCATCGATGAATACAAGAAGATATTCCAGGAGTATGATGCTATAATATGTCCATCTGTCCCATGCGTAGCACCTAGGTTTGATGAGATAAAGGAGATGTCATTGAACAAGATATACTCTCTTGACAGGATAACTGCAGGTCCTAATCTTGCAGGTGTGCCTAATATGACATTACCCATCAATAAGAAGGATGAACTCCCTTACGGGATGATGTTGATAACAGACCATTTCAGAGAAGACAAGATGTTCTCTATAGCCTTTGCTCTGGAAAGTGGATTGGGTGATCTATGATGGTGGATGGGACGATTACCAGTGGATTCACGAGCGATGTCGTCATAGGGATGGAGATACATGTCTCTCTGGATACAGAAAGGAAGCTTTTCTGCTCCTGTAGGAATAGATCATCGAAGCAACCTAACACTAATGTATGCCCAATATGTCTTGGTCATCCAGGCTCGAGACCCAAGCTCAACCACGAAGCGGTATACCATGCTTCAAGGTTGGCTTCCGCAATGGATTTCACTATAGCAGATTATCTGATGTTCTCAAGGAAAGTGTATTTCTATCCCGATCTTGCGAAGAATTTCCAGATAACACAGTATGAAGAGCCTATTGGCAGTGATGGAAAGATAATCATCGGTGACAGATCCATAGGACTAGAGAGAGTCCATATCGAAGAGGATCCAGGTTCTGTACAGAGGAAGCCTACACATTCTCTTGTGGATTACAACAGGAGCGGATCTCCTCTGTGCGAGAT
This sequence comes from uncultured Methanosarcinales archaeon, assembly GCA_964570335.1. GTDB lineage: Archaea > Nanobdellota > Nanobdellia > Woesearchaeales > CAZJJJ01 > CAZJJJ01. Next base: position 3,541 of record CAZMXQ010000030.1, on the reverse strand, counting down.
TGTCACAAAGCCGGAGATGACAAGCGCAAAAGAGGCGCGAGAGCTACTGAGAAAGATCCTTGCGATACTTGAACATATAAAGGTGTGGAATCCATCGACGGGCAATCTTAAGGTTGACCTTAACATATCGATAAAGGAGACGGGATACAATAAGGTAGAAGTCAAGGGTGTATCTGGCCTTAAAGAGATATATGATGCCATCTCCTATGAGATTCTGAGACAGAGAGATGAACCTGCTTCGGTCGTGCAGGAGACCAGATCTTACGATCCTGTCAATGGTATCACCGAGACAATGAGAAAGAAAGAGAGTGAGGAGGACTATGGCTACATCTATGAGTCTGATATCGTCCCAAGACATCTTACTGAGGGATATAAGAGATCCATTGTCGAATCTTTACCGGAGCTTCCTGATCATATAATATCTCGCCTTCTCTCTTCTGGAGTGCCAGAGGAATATGCTCTATCTATAGCTTATTCTCGACCCTTGTCCGCTATGATGAAGATGGCTGAAACAAAGTATGGAGATGAGCATGAGCCAGCTAAGATGTCAAGATTCATCAAGAGAGAGGTCCAGTCCATATTGAATGAAGGGGCTATAGATCCTGATGAGATGTTAGTTGAGGAGACATCCTCTAAGATACTGGAAACGATGTCATTATTCCTGAAAAGAAGTATAAACAATCACAGTGCTAAGGAGCTATTGCACAAGATTGCTGAAGGATCATTATCTGGAACAGATGTCAAAGGGTTTGCTGAGAAAAACAATATGCTGGTACAATCTGATATAGATATTGGTGAGATATGTAGTCAGGTTATAAAGGAAAACCCTAAGCCAGCAGAAGATTATAGGTCAGGGAAGCGTTGGGCCATAAACTATCTTGTGGGTCAGGTGATGAAGAAGACAAAGGGGAAAGCACTCCCAGATGAGGCGAAGGAGAACCTCAAGAGAATATTGGAAGAATAAGATAAGAATGATGAAAATTATGATGGCATTGTTGTTGATAATTTTACTGATTTTGCGGTGATTGATATGATGAGAGATATGACATGTGGGGATATGAGAAAAGAGCACATAGGTAAAGAGATTACTATCTCAGGCTGGGTACATTCCATAAGGGATCATGGTGGAATAACCTTCATTGATCTGAGGGACAAGTATGGATTGACTCAAGCTGTCCTTGCTGACAAGGAGAACATAAAGAAAGGAGATGATATAGGTAGGGAATATGTTGTCAAGATGCATGGTACTGTACGTGAAAGGGATGAGTCTACTTATAATCCGAAGATACCCACTGGTGAAGTAGAGCTTCTATGTTCACATTTTGAGATCCTATCAAAGTCAAGAGCTGTACCATTTGAGATCTCCGACTCTAATGTGCTCAATGATGATGTCAGGATGAAGTATAGGTTCTTGGACCTGAGACGTAAATTGATGCAGGATAATCTTTCAATAAGACATAAAGCAAACATGTCAGCAAGGAATGCACTTTCTTCAAAGGGTTTCGTTGAGTTCGAGACCCCATATCTTGTCAGGTCGACTCCAGAAGGTGCTAGAGACTTCATCGTACCAAGTAGGATCAACCCTGGAAAATGCTATGCTCTTCCTCAAAGCCCTCAGATATACAAGCAGATCCTCATGGCTTCAGGGTCTGATAGGTATTTCCAGTTTGCAAGATGCTTCAGGGACGAGGACCTCAGAGCGGATAGGCAGCCTGAACATACTCAACTTGATGTTGAGATGAGCTTTGCAGAGCCAGATGATGTGATGTCTTTGGTTGAAGATACTCTCTCTACTGTCGCAAAAGAAGCTTTCGGGAAAAGTATACCAAAAATATTCAGACGCATTCCTTATGAGGAGGCTATATCCAAGTATGGGACTGACAAGCCAGACCTCCGTTATGGGTTGGAGATTTCTGACGTTACTGGGATCGTCAAAGATTCATCCTTCTCTGTCTTCAAAGACGTTATAGAGGGAGGGGGAAGAGTAAAGCTTCTCAATCCTGAGATCAAGCTAAGCAGGGCAGAGCTTGATGAATATATCTCATACGTCCAGTCCCTGGGAGGTAAAGGCATGGCCTGGATGATAAGGGGTGATAAGTTAGAATCGAATATAGTGAAATACTTTCCTGAAGATGTCCAGAGCTCGCTTATGGAGAATAGTAAAGAAGGTACTCTGATGTTCATCGCTGACAAGGAAGATAATGCACTTGAGATTGCTGGTGAGTTGAGGAAAAAGATTGCTCATGACAAGGAGATGTATGATACTTCTTCTTTAGAATTCTGTTGGGTAGATAGGTTCCCTATGTTCTCTTGGAATGATGATAATGATAGATGGGACCCAGAGCATCATATGTTCACCATGCCCACAGAGGATACTATGAAGTTCCTTTACAATGATGACTATGACCCAGGGAAAGTCTATGCGGAGTCGTATGATCTTGTCCTCAATGGTGTTGAATTAGCATCCGGTTCAAGGAGGATATGCGACACTAATCTCCAGAAGAAAATAATGAAAATAGTTGGATATTCAGATGATGAGATAAAGGAAAGATTCGGATTCATGATGGACATATTCGATTATGGAGCGCCTCCGCACTCTGGGATAGGAATCGGGTTCGATAGACTGATAACAATTATGCTGGGCTATGATGATATAAGAGAAGTGATCCCATTCCCTAAGAATAAGTCTGCAGAAAGCCTATTGGATAGGTCTCCAACTGACATAAGGGAGAAACAGATGAAGGAGCTGAAATTGAAGCTTGATTTTGTGAAGAGGAAAGAAGATAACTGATTTAATGCACAGGTACGTGGATGAAGGGTTCAGATTGACAAATACTGAACTATCCTAAGAAGACCTCTTTTTTACAGTATTCTTTTCAATCTTTTCATAGTCTCTTATTATATCTCCTGTACTTCTTGATGTACAATCATCTTTAGAGAATCCTAGCTTTTCAGCATAATCATGGATAGATTCTTTACTCTCTGCTTCAATCTCTAAGAATTCGGGTATATCTGAAAATTCATCTGTGAACTTGTCGATCTCAAATTTAGTATTCCCTTTCTGGAAGCTCTTCCTTTTTTTCTTGACTACTTTCTTTTCCTTGAATCCCATGCTCTTTATTATGGAAAGCATCTCATCAAAATCCTCTACAAAAGTCTCTTTTTCCTCGTATACTTTGACATCTTCCTTGCTTATCTTGTCCTTGTATGTCAAGAAAGCTCTATCCCCCATCTTCCTGAGTCTAAGCAGTGAATCCCTGTTCTTGAGGGTGTGATTGTCATCATCAAAGAAGTATGTCTCTATCTCGCCATCAAAGACGAGTGTTGCACCCATCTTCTCAAGGCGATCAATGATATCTTCTTTATCGATATCAAGGATTTTCGCTTCTATCTCTCTCATGTTACATGAAGTTCTTCTCAAATTTATTAAGATTTCGGGGTTTTGATCTGTGATTGCATGTATTAAGAGATGATGGGTTACTTGCTGATCTATACATCTAGATGCTATCCACTACTAGATAGCATAACGCATTGATGATAC
>CAZMXQ010000029.1:0-11375 GCA_964570335.1 uncultured Methanosarcinales archaeon | reverse complement strand
TCAATGTTATAACGAGATTTCCTGGATTAAGGGGTATAGGGAAGCTTTCTCCTCTCATGTTATCTGAACAGGGACTATGATTAGGAATAGGATTCTCTAAGATCTCGGGGAGATCTCTTCCTTCAGCAGAGAATGTGATTAGGTAATCCAGATTGACTCTGGTGAACACTTCATCAAGTATCTCCGAGGTCTTGTATAGGAAGATCTCACAATTTGTCATTTCACCTGCACAGAGCGAGTTCTCATCGCGTACACACTCTATAGCTATATCCTGGAAAGTACGATCATTACATTCTCTCACGACTGTTGATTGTAATGTGTTTATCGTGTTTGAAGACAGTTCAGAAGTCTCATACTGTGTTGCTATATCAGTAGGATCCCTTCCTTCTTCCAACCTTGTGAGTATAAGAAATATTACGAATACAAGTCCGACTATTATGATGAGACCGAATGCCTCTGCTTGAGCCCGTCTATTGAGATCAATCAACATAGTATACCACTTCCATCAGACCGAAATATCTCTGACGTGTCTCTGGATTATATATGGACATAGGTATACCCATAGAGAAGAACCCCATGTCATCTCTTGTATTGTTGTATATTACCCATTTATTCCCTGAGTCCGCATCTCCCTCCGGAAAGAGCTTTTCTATCGTCACTGTGCCATACCTGAAAAGGTCATAATAGTATACCATCTCGTTTGTTGATAGCTTATCCATATTCTCGAGCTTCATGAGGTCAACACAATTTCTCCTTATAGCATTATTCTCTGTACATGCTACTTCCGGAAGAGAGGCGAATCGTTGTGCCATCTGCACAGATTGCCTCAAAGACTCTTGCGTATCTTGGAACTGAGATTCAGATCTCTGGAATCTAGAGAAGAAGACGATGGCTATGACTAGTATTATCATGAATATTATTATCACGAATACTGATTCCACAAGTTTTATCTGTCCTTTCCTCATCATCTGTCCTCTTCAATCAATAGAGCATTTCGCAACTAAATTCCCTTGCGCCTGTATTCGCTTGTGACATCCCACGGAAGAAACTATGATAATCTTCCATCTTGAAAGACTCAGCTTTTGAAATCTCCTCAATCCTTAAATCTTCTGCATCACAGAAATCATCACCAAAAAGTTCCTCCATCTCTTGTATAGCTTGTGGATACAGATTACTACAATAAAGATCTTCCCCCTGATAGAATTCTTCTAGTTCTTTATATTTGGAATAATATATGCAACTTATCCTTGCAAGTCTCCTTACCGCTTTTTTCATGGAGCATTCATAGAATTCTTCATCTGGAGAAAAGATAAGACCATAAAGGCTAGCGAGACCCAGATATGGAACATCATTAGAAACTGTTTGTCCATCTTTAGCATATATGTCGGCTTCACCGAACCTATTGTCCGTCTCGTAAGGTTTCATGTTGATGGTTCTGACATCATTATTGAAATGATCGAAAACTGGTGCATTCGACATCTCTCCATCGGTAAATTTTGCTATAAGAGTATGGTCATCATTGAAATCCTGGACATCATCAAGAGATTCAAGAAAATGATGTCTCTTCCTGCTTGAGAAAGTCTCATTTATGGTTTTCTTAAGATCTTCAAATTCTCCTTCAGGGAAAACAAAGAATATCCTTGTCGAGGGATTGGAGAGATATAAGAAATTCATCACCGTATAGGGCATCTCCCAGCGATACGTCCAGGTGTTGATACTTGTGCCCTCCAAGAAACCAGGTGCAAAGGTGGGCATCTCATCTATCCTTGTGGTGAAACCATCTACCGAATAATCAGAATAGATGTTATCTGATATGATCTCACACGTGAAATCCACCCTCATTTCAGGGACGGTTATAGTTGTGGATAGCGAAGTGCCAGTTCTTGCAGCCTGAAAGATGTTATTAAGTCCGGAGAGAGCAGTGGCAGATATCCTTCTCTCAGAGACATCAGCCTGGCGTGTGCTCATAGTGAAGAACATCATCAGGAAGAAGCCTCCCACAATGAGTATAAATATCCAATTGAATTGTGATGATACCTGAGACTTTCTCATGTCACCCCTCCACTTTCTCTATAGTAACAGTCCTCGCTTGACCTATAGCCCAGAACTCTATATTTGATCTGTGCGGACGTATGCATTCATAACCGTAACCGTCAATTTCCAGATCATCAACTGTAAAAGACTCGAAAAAATCATTCCCAACCAAGAATACATTCCGAACAAGCTCTTTCTGTGATTGGGAGATATAATCCTCATCATTCCAATATGATATTATCCTGGGATCGAGATCCCCACTATAATCTTCGACAGAATCCGTATCGATAAAACACAACTCATCAGTCCCTCTAGGGATACTGAGCTCAATCTTCTGTCTTGCATTATAATCCGCCGCAACTGCTTCGACAGAGCTTACAAGAGACCTTTGGAATTTTATGTAATCTATCTGTTCTGACCTCTGGAAAATGCTACCTATGAGCTGGAACCCTAACAGCATTATCATACCTATAACGATAAGGGTCATCAGCATCTGGAACATCTGGTTTGGTTCTCCTTTCTTACAAAGAATCATTCTGACCCTCCGAACAAACCTTCAATATCATCCTTTGTCACCATATCCTTCTTTTCAGCCTCTTCTGAGTCTGTCCTTTTAGCTTCTGCCTGAGAGAAACCTTGGAAGACCTGCTTCCGTTTCCTTTCCTCTTCCTTTTTCTTCATCCTATACGAAAGTTCTTTTGCATTCTCTTTTGGAGTCTTTGTCTTCTTATTCTCATCCTCCAATCCTTTATCGCCTTTTATGCTCTTAAAGGTTGAGTTAGAGTTTGGCTGTGGCATGGGAGGAGGACTTGCTTTTTTAGTGGCATACTGGCGATATGCATAATAGCCACCTCCACCCAAGAGACCTACAGAAAGCAACACAATCAACACAGGAACAAGAAAATTATTCTCCTCATCTGGGTCATCGGAAGGTTCCAGATCATCGAAAGGATCATCCTCCTCATAATCGGTTTCATCACCAGGATCTTCTTCGTCTGCAGAGTCATCATCTTCGTCTGCAGAGTCATCATCTTCGTCTGCAGAGTCATCATCAGAATCTTCTTCATCAAAGACCTCACATACCCCGAATTCATCTCCATCATCTTCCTTTTCACAGTATTGAGTCACACAATCATCATGCTCTCTACATGATCTTTCCACAATACATTTCCCACAGTTTGGACCTCCACAATCAACATCTGTCTGTTCTCCGCTCTGGAAACCATCACTACAAGAAGGTGTCATACACCTATCAAGATCTGGATTGCAGAACCCTGATGCACACTCATTGTCGTGCTCACACCACTCACCTGTTTCGCAATTCTCACCGTCTTCATCACATTCGATCGGATCCGAACCATCATCAGGGACATACATCTCATTCACCCTGAAGATATCTGATTGGTTTCTTTCTGATTCTAATCCAGCGTTATTGACAGCATAAGCTTCAACATAATAATTCTGCAACACTTCGAATAGGGGATTACCCTCTATTAACACATTGAAAGTCCCATCGTCTAGCTCTTTTCTAGTCCTCCATCTTGTGATATTGGTTCCTGACTCTTCTGATTTTATCGTGTAATTTATGTAATCGACACCTGAAACATCATCTTCTGAAGAGATCATTATGAAAATCTCTTCAGTGCTTGCGACTATGATTGGCAAAGGATCCATCCTTTCAGCAGAAGTTATGCCGATCCTGGGCAATGAAGGCGGTTCGGTATCAATCGGTATACTAAAGTCTTCTTCTATCTCTTCACCATCATCTTCAGCAACACATCTTACAGTGAAATCATCATATCCAGGGTGGGTAGTAGAATGTTCATATACACCGCCTGTATTTTCAAACTCCTGATCCTCTCCCGCTTCCACAATATAACAAGTCGCTCTTCTTGACGTCTCAAAATATATAGTCTCATCAGGATCTGTCACATAAGTTGAACCATCATCATCATATGAGCCTTTTGGTTCTGCAGATAAAGATGCAAAGTCTGCCTCGTATGGACTACAACGTGTAAGCTCAACAATCTCTTCCTCACCATCCTCTGTATCCATATATGATTGTGCATAGACCGCAACGACATAATATTTGCCATTGACCAGATCGTCCTGAAGCTCATAATATATGGCTGATGCATTAGATCTGTCCTCGATGATTATTATCTGATCAGAAATATCATCATACTCCTCCACATCCAATTCCTCACTCTCCCCGTAATCTCTGAAAACCACTTCTACAGTCTCATCTATATATTCATATCCTTCATTATCAGGATCAAAATCTACTACGAGAGTAGGATTGGGAGAATCGACTATCTCTGGATCTGACAAGACACAACTGCTATCTATAAGTGAATCATCAGACAGGACAGAGGGTAACATAATGATAACCAACAATACAACTAACCAAAACTGTACGATATTTTCAGTTTTCATCGGTAATTACTCGAAACGTATACTTGGGATCTGTTCTCCAGGTGGTTGATACCAGAAAGTGAGTTTTTCCTGACCAACTCCAACACCAGAAGGCCCTGCATAACAGTTTACATTCGCTTTATATTGGATACCTTCCTCCAGACCACCACCATCTTCATCATGCATAGCAATAGTGTGTCTGTATCTATGACCCACAAATGAAGACTCCATCACTTTAGATTCACCAGCGGTCAGTAACTCTATCAATGCCATGAATAGATTGTCTTCACTATCGTCAGACGTCTCAAGAATGCACTCAGCATCCCTATAAGTGTACACCTCAATAGTGGGGTGTGTCTCATAGATAAGCCCTTGTGGGTATGTGTCATGTACCTGGATATCCATCTCCAGGTCTTTGGAGACATTGATTGTCTGATTTCCTGTCATCCTGCCTGCTGGATTCTCACATGATACATTGTAAAGACTATACTCCCCATGGACAGGAAGACTTGCATGAGGATGTATGTTCGGTACAGAACTGTCAGCAAAATCCCTCTCATTCCCTTCTTCATCAGTAAAAGTACAAGATGCATATTCATCCACTGTCAACATGATATGTATCTCCTCATCACGGACCCCTGTGAAATTTATCATATCATGACCTATCTCATGAACCTGTATAGCATTATCAGAGGAGATATCAATCATCTCAGGATCCTCATAGCTATGATATAGTGTATGTTCCTCAAAATCGTTCTCTTCCGCATTGAAACAGTATACATTCACAGGAACACCATGTCCTCCTGTTCCTTCCATGTCAATATCAGATATGTTGATTGTATGATCCTGAGATACCGAACTAGAGAATTTAGTCTCCCGTGAATCGATCCCTTCGTACCTGATCCTACACAATCCTGAAGAAGAGGTCTTGATCTTTATCTCCGCCTTCCCATCTACTATATCTTCTTCAGAGATGTAGTGTGGAGAGACATCTAATATCTCCATTGTTGCGGGTCTCTTTATCAGCTTATGGGCATAAGCCAGATCATTATCTATCTCGGTCACAATATATGCGCTATAATAACCAAGTGACCTCGGAACCCTTTGGGTTATCCCAGTGATACTGGATCCTGCAGTCCCCTCACTTAAGCCGAAGATTGTCTCTTCATGTCCTAGATCCCCATCTATGACGAAATTCACTCTATCACCTTGGTAGATATGATAATACATATCTATATGAGGAGTTGCAACCTGTTCCAGATCACCTCCATCACCATCAAAGTCTACGACGTTTTCAACTGTCAATCCATCAGGGAACACTGTGTCTTCAGCAAGTTCAAGGCTGAATTCTTCAGACCATTCTCCGTTCTCATACTGTAGCGTGACATATATCTTATCATCAGATATATCCCCTTCAGATATGAGAGGTTGGAGAGCGAGGATTTTCGACCTTGGCAAGGTGTACGTATCCTCTATTGGCATGTCTTCATACGCTGAAATATTGAGATATGCTATATCATCTGGAAGATCTACCGTATCGAATACAGGAACCTTATTGTCCAAAAAACTCTTCTGTTCAAAGAGATCAGCTTCAGCATCAGGGAGATTTCTCCTGTTGATCACACCAGATACTTCTCCCACCTGTCCGCCAATCGTCTCGCATTCTATATCATAATCATGGTCTCCTTCTCCAAGTGTCACAGATGCATTATGGTGCAATGTCCTCTCCTCAGACATGTCATAATCTTGGTCATCCACATTAAGGGTACAGACAGATAACATGTTTGTAGTGATCGTGAAATTCACACTCTCATCATATATCACTTCTCCATCTTCAGGTCCCATATCATCTTCTCTAATCATGAGAGACATGTTCGCTCCTCTCTCCCTCATCGAAAATGATAGATGCCTCTCTGTGCCTATGTTGCCTGCCTGATCCTCACAAGTGACCCTATATAGATAATCACCGAACCTTTTTGGGACCTCCACAGTTGTCGAATTGAATGGATAGTTCCCGACTGTGTTGTATAAGAAATGATCACCAGATTGTGAGAATAAGGTCCCCGGATGATCGCATTCAGAGTCAGGAGACACACATTCATATGAACACATGATTCTCCTATCATCGCCCACATTAGAGACTGTGAGAGAAGGCGTAAGGGTATCCATTTCTTCGATCTCTGAAAAATCCAATATGTATTCATTTATCATCCTCTTGTATATGCCTTGAGTGAGCACCCCTTCAGAGACACTTGTACCTATCCTCAAAGGTCTCCTATCAAATGTAAGAGTGAACCCATCCTCTTCTATGTATTCAGGACCTTCCTGCTCATGCCTTGAGCATGATACATTAAAGCGAGTGATCACTGAATCTGCATCTCCAGTATATCTCATTGAGAATGAATATATGTGTTCATCGTCATCGGAGTATTCCTGATCCATTATTCCCCCTTCTCCGAACACGTCATCCCTGAACTGTATCTCACAGACAGAAGGGTCTCTTGTTGAGACAAGGAACCTATGCGTCTCATCATTAGTGATCCTGTTTCTAGGGACTATCTCGTCATATATGACCATCGGTTCTGGTGAAAGAAGATTTATGTCTGGATCGCTAGTGTCACGGACTTCAAAGGTTATCTCTTCCTCTAATTCTCTGCCAAAATGGTCTTCAGCAGAGATTTCTATCCTATGCGTCCCCACTGTGATATCGAAGAATTCCTCATGACGCTCTGGTACCAATGAGAAATTGAATCTCTTCCACTCTGCAGGGATTCCTTCAAAAGAGTCTTCTTCATCATCAAAGAAAGCTGCTTTCTCTGAATATCGCATATCTATATCTAACTCATCCCCTACCACATATGAAGAGTCGCTCTGAACATCTTGTAACTCATATACTATCTCATAATTGAAATCATTCACTAGTGTCATATCAACCTCTTTGACTGTACTGGTCCAGAACACATCATCGATGAAGACTTCAAAATCGAGACTGCCTTGTTCAGGACCATACTCAACAACTATGTCTTCTTCATATTCTTCATTGAATATCCTTGTCTCGTTCAGATTGTTCCAAGCATCTCTTCCTATACCATATGTGGCAATATCTGGACCTTTCTCATTATACAGGAAAAAGATCTCTTTCTGTGCGCGATTACCATAACGATCTTCAGCTTCAAGGAATAATATGTTGCGGTCCTGTGCATTCTTAGATCCGGTCAGAGTGGTGAAATCTCCTGAGAACTCTGTCCCGGATTCTTCTTCATTCTGAATCCAAGGTCCGAGGTTGCTCTCATAAACATAATTGTGGATATACCCTTGATTATCGTCATGAACAGATTCTGCTTCGAAGACATCTATGTCAGCATCATGAGAGGCTGGGAGATACCTCATCTCAAACCTTGTGATGTGTGTGTCCTGTACAAACTCGGAAATCCCACCGTAAGATATTCTTCCATCATAGCTTATATGTTCTGTATCAGTTATGAATTTCCCTTCTATAAGATCAGACTCTATGAGATCATCTGTCGATCCTCCTGATTGGGTCTCTAGCGTTATATCTATCTCAGGGTCCTCTCTATTGATTCTTATAGCCTGACATATTATATCCTCTTTATTATCGAATTCATCGACAGAACGATAGCATACGAATGAGGACTCTTCAACAGTTATCTCGTCTTCATACAGACCCAGATCACCCTCGGTGCAAAGACCGTCTCCATCTTCTAAACTATTAACACAATACTCCACCCTATCACACGGAGCATATAAGTTTTCAAACCCTTCGTTCTCTACGGCAGGCTGTGGATCACACCCTAATCTGATCCTAACATCATCATTATTATAAAATTCGTCTTCGATGCTCCCTTCAAGAACATCGAGGTCTATCGGTCCGTCCCATTGACTTATCTCGTCACCATCTGAGTCCATTATCGTATAATCTGTCTTAGGATGTACTTTGTCCACTGCAAACAGCAAATCAACACCCTCAATGTCCTGCTCACATGTCTCGGCAGGAGAACATTGGTCATCATTTTCACATATTTCCCCTGTATCTGAACACAGATTATCCTGTCCCCAACATGTTAATCGATAGTGATTTCTTAAATTTGGAGAATACAATGGACCTCCATCAAATGTCTCACCATCTGAGAATTCACCACCGGTGTGCAAATTCACATTCACACTATGCGAAAGACTAGCATCATCAGGGATCATCGTCGTCGTGCGAGACTCTGGACGTGATTCGTCAGAAGGTTCAGGAGCAAAAGTCAACCGGCAATCAGAAGGTCGATTAGTCTCTACCCTGAAAGTATGTGAATCCTTATCTCTAACGACACCAGGTAATCCTCCTTCCGGATGTTCAGGAGGGTATATTACGTTGATATTATCAAACTCGTCCGTCCTGAATAGCATATCTTCTGTCCTGCTGTTCCCTGCTTCATCATAACAAGTCGCTTCAAACGTGTAGAATCCCTGGCTAACCTCGAAATCCACAGAATGGAATGTGCTGAAAGACCTTCTACGGCTATCTTCAAAGTTCCCACCTATCTCTCTCACCTTTAGATCGCACTGTATCGGCTCATCCTGGCCGAGAGGGTTGGTACCTGTACTATTTATGTCGAATGTCAAGGACACTTCCTCTGAATCAAAAATCTCACCCCTTGACATATTTATCGTGAATTCAGGATCAGTAGTATCGACTATTATATTTATGGATTCAATCGGTGCAATGACCTTGTCATGGGACTGCGCCAAGTATGTCAGATTATGCACGCCATCTTCAGGAACCTTGTCTCCTATATTATTTATTGTTACAGTATTTGGATTACCACCTATAAGAGGATTCTCGTCAGAATCTACATTATCTTCTGTAGGAAGGTAAGGACAGCACCCATCTCCTATACAGTATCTGAAACCAAACCTATTATATATAGGATCAAATTTATCGTTGTATAATGCTTGTCCGCTCGACAACAATATCAAGTCGTCTGTCGCATTGAACATATGCTCTGAGCCATACAAAGGCATGAGCTCTGGCATAGGACTCAAAGAAGTTATCTTTTCTCCATCCTCTGAATCCATCAATCGGTTTGCATTAGCATCCCTTACACACACTTCAGATTCTTCAATCCATGAACAGACACCATAACCGCAACCGTCTTGGCTAGGGTGATAAAGCCTATCGTGTTCTTTACCATTATCCAGATCTCCACAAGAATCGCTTATAGCATTCCATGTGCCGGATCCTGTTCTTCCACCATCTTCCTCTGGATCATAGTCTAGGTCCACAGTCTGCGCAACCTCTATAAGTTCCTTATGATCAGGATTATCGCTGTCCAAGGTGTCATCTATGGCATGGAACTTCTCATAGATAGGATAACTCACATTGATAGAATTGCCACCGAAACCTTCACATTCATACTGTGTATCATATCCACAGACCTCATCGCATTCCTTGCAACCTTCAGATACTGAAGCATAACAATCACCGAACAGGCCACAGAAATCATGATCCCAACCTAGATTTATCTTAAATGGGAAATTATCCCTACCTGCCATCTCGCAATAGTTCTCATCCGGGGCCATCTCCACAGGCACACATGCACCTTCTCCTGTCTCGCTCATGGAAGAATTTATCCAAGTACACGAAGGATCTGTGGGATCCTCCTGTTGCGGGCCTGCCATGCAATTATCGACTGCACATGCTGCCTCAGAAGTATAATCGGTACAATCCCTTATCTCATGGCAATCTATGCAAGAGTCAGAGGTGGACATATGTGGTTGGAAGACACATTCATTCTGGAACCTCGCTTCTTGAGGGATTGGATCCCCATAGCAACTATGTGCCTCTTCTTGACCAAAGGAGAATGGATCATGGAACATCCCGAATGGACCTGGCGAATCCACATTCAATGCCTTACAATGTCGGATCTGGGAACATTCAGTCACACCCCTGCTTGCAAAAGTGCACACATCTCCTGCATAGAATTCCTTACCATCCTGATCCACTGTCGTCTCGAACCCTGAATCTTTGCCCTCAAGGCACTGGAAACCGTATTCATTTATAAGAGTATCAGTAGGTCTTACAGTATTGTTCTGGTCACACCTTAATCTTACCGTCCTAAGGGACCGAACCTTCTCTAAGAGGAAAGGATCTGAAAGGTCCAAAGAATCAATATCCATGTTCTGTTCGAAATCATCACCGGTTCCATCGTGTTCATACCAGACTCCATCCTTATTCAATCCACAGAATTCAGATCCTATGCTAGAATCATCGATCAGACCTCCGCGATTCTGACAAGCAATATCACCCATCATCGCCTCCATATCATCAGATGCGCTTGAAGGGTATCCGTTGTAATTAGCTTCCACCATATACTCATATCTCCACCGGTACCTTTCACCATCTTCAATATATTCTATCTCAAAGCCATAATCGCCTTCGGGAAAAGCATCTTCTGCTTTCATTGAAGCGATAGGATACCCGAATTCAGTACGTGCTTCTTTAGACCATTCGACATCATCATCAATGTAATATCTCGCAGAAGGCCCACTGGATGCTACATTCACGAAATCATCTGTTCCACGGTCTTTTTCCCATTCACCTTCTTCTCTTATCTCACGCGTATGTCTTCTGAATATGTCAAATCCTGTGAGTTCCCTACAGGCCTCAATGTCCCACTCTAATCTCAATCTCTCTCGACCTTGATAATGAACGACCTCAGCATCACTTATGCGCATATCATCATGCAGAATCCCTTGTTCTCCACAACTCGGGATCTCCTCTTCAAGCACGAAAATAATATCATTATCCTCAATGAGAGATTGATAGTTATTTCTCTCATAATCATCACTACGATCATTGTCATCATAGTATGACCTTATCCTTTCAAGAGCGAGATCCTTATAATCAACAGAATCTCCAT
>CAZMXQ010000028.1:0-11954 GCA_964570335.1 uncultured Methanosarcinales archaeon | reverse complement strand
TGCCACAGCCCATCTAAAAGAAAAGATTTATAATGGCTCTTGTCGTGAATCAACCAATGGCAGGGAAGAACGATAAGCCACTCATCGTCATAAATTTCAAGACCTACATGGAGTCTACGGGACAGAACGCCCTAAAGCTTGCCATGGTATGCGATGACGTGGCCAAAGATACTGGTGCTGATATAATAGTGTGTGTCCAGGCTGCGGACATTTTCAGGATACAGCAGCATGTTTCTATACCTGTGTATGCTCAACATATCGATCCGATATCTCCAGGTAGCCATACCGGGCATATATTGCCTTCTTCTGTCAAGGAAGCTGGTGCCGAAGGGACATTATTGAACCACTCAGAGAATCGGTTGAGGATGGATGTCATACATGAGAGCATTGAAGCTGCGAAAGAGCAAGGTCTTAAGACAATAGTATGCGCTAATGATGCCATAGTGGGTCAAGCGGTATATTCTATGAAGCCGGACCTTGTTGCAGTAGAGCCGCCTGAGCTCATAGGAGGAAATGTATCTGTGAGTTCTGCAAAGCCTGAGATAATAAAGAGTTCTGTAGACAAGATCTGTAAATTAGGAGGCAAGCATAAGCTTCTTGTCGGAGCAGGAGTGAAGACTAATTCAGACATAAGGAAGAGTATGGAGCTTGGTGCAAGAGGGGTATTACTTGCCTCTGGCATAACTAAAGCGAAAGACCCTGAAAAGGTTCTGAGAGAATTGGTAAAAGACTTCTGAAATCCCTTTTTTTATGTAAATATTACTTTGCTTCTGTATCTTTTATTGGTATGATGAATCTTTTTCATCTTTCTCTCAGAAATCCTGTTTAAAGATCATGGTCTATTGTATCCAAAAGAAAACAGGTGATACAATGGAACTTGGAAAAAAGAAACTAGAAAGTTTGAGGAAGATGCCACTGATAGAAAATACAGTAAGGAAGAGCAAGGATGGGAGTTATATAGTCAATAAGACTACTATAACATCTATCAAGCCAGTGGAGTATTTCCAGGCAGTGATAGACTCTGAGCCTTCCGAAAGCAATGAGGAAGAAGTCTTCTCAGACGCTGAAAAAGTAGAAGTTTAAGCATCTGGAATTATTTTCTTATTATTTTTTTTAATTATTAATAACCCTTTACTCTCACTATGTATAGATATTCTACAGCGCCAAGAATCACGGCCAGTAGAGTTGATACCACAACGATGGAGAACCAGTTGATAGGGAAGCTGTGGCCTCTGTAGACAACCATCATGGTGATCGCAGATATGAAGATAACACCTACTACAGCTATCGAAGTCCTTATGTGTCTCTTCTTGATCCTATTCATCCTGTTGCTTACTTTCGTCCTCAAGCGCTTGGCTTTAGAGAAAGTCGGATCCTTGGATTTCATCTTCTTCTTATCAGAACTTTTAGCCCTACCCTTTACCATACAATGATTTATGGAAAATTCATTAATAAACTTTTCTGTATTTTTGAGCTGTGCCATGTTTTTTTGGAAGAACAGCATCAGGTCAAAATTCCTTGAAAATCAACATGAATGTGCGTCGCGAGGAGATGCTCCTTACAGGAACGCAGCACCATACTCATAAAAAATTAAGAATTTTGAAGCTGTTTCCAAAAAATCCAATATATTGGCACAGCTCATGTATTTTTGAGAGAAAAATCCCTCCATAAGATTTTTATAGCTATTTCCCAGAATAAAGTACATGAGGCACATACATAAGAGTACTGGGGTAGTACTCGTACTGGTTCTTGGATTATCTATCGGTGTCATACATGGTTTCTATGCTTCTGGTATGACCGCAAGGGTACATCATTTGACTGGTGAAGAGCTCTGTCATGGACCTCATCTCTTAGAGGAGGTCGAAGCGGACTCCATAGGTGATGTGCTTCTTCTAGAATATAAGGCAAGGATAACAAGGGGAAACACAACCATTGAGATGGTAAAACCTGATGGCTCCATCTACTATGAGCGATTTGATGATGGGCCGATATTCAGACAGCACTCTGTAAGGATAGATGACGAGGACAGACTGGGCGAGTGGAAATTCCGCCTCAGGTGTGATAGGGCCGAGCTCTTCTATGACATCAACTTCGGTTTTGATGATGATGAGTGATATCATCACTCCTTCTTGCTATCTTGAAGCATTCCCATAACAAGGATGGGGAAAGATATTGTTGCATCACAAACGACCTTTACCCTTTCTGCCTCTGGTTTGATTTTAGCCCATGAGATGGCTTCTTCCTGGTTTCCTCCTGAGTCTGATCCATCAAATGATGCTGCTGTCGTCAGATAGACAGAGCTATCAAAGCCGTCCCTGAATATTGCTGCATTGAGCAGGAAATGCTTGGCTATGCCTCCTCCTAAGATGATGCTTCCACACTTCTCTGTCTCCATCAATATCTTTGAGAGCACTTCATTATCCTTTGTAGAATCTATTGCGAAGTCCTTGTTCTTCCTCCTATAGAAGACCGCCATATCTCCGATAGCACCATCGGTCATGCCAGGGCAGAATACAGGGATACCATTCTTAGCAGCCCAGTATATGAAGGACTCTTCTCTCTTCTCTCTTGTCAGCTCATGCTCCCCTATCTCATCGCCCATCATAGATATTATCTGGTGCGATGCCATCACATTACCAGACTTTGCCTTCTCTCCTATCTTTGGGAATATGTCATTAAGGAACCTTTCAAGGTAGAGATATCTGTCAGCAGGAACGAATATGTTACCTATCCTACCCACGCATTCATCAAGAAGATGTTTCCCTTTTGTGTTGAACGCTCCAAGATGGAAGCTCTTGATGGACTTTATTATGTCCTCTTCGATGCCCGCAGCGTTGGTGGTGATCCCATCAATATACTTGTTCTTGACCAGATATCTGATAAGTTCTCTGTTCCCAGAACTTATCATGTTACCTGTGAAACTGAGGAATATCTTGCTCTTGTCTTCCTTCTTTTCTTTCAGCATGTTCTTTGCGATCTCTATGGCCATGCCTAGATTGGATCCTTGGAATCCCATGTTCAGGAAACCGTCCAATAGTCCATTGAGCCTTTTCTTCTCATCATCAAGGTCTTCTATCTCTTGACCCCTTATCTCTGGAAACTTCTCCATGTCCATGTATGTTTTCAGGTTGTTCTCAACCTTGTCTCTCTTATCGTATATCCACATAAGTCTCACCTTGCATTATTGTAATGTGTATAGGTATTGAGTAAAAAGAAATTATCTGGGATTGTATATCTCTATCTAGAAGAAGTAGATTCTCTGATTGAATGTACTGTATGTATAGCTATGCTCAGAGTTCATAGTCGCTCGAACCCTTATCTTTTTATAAAGCTTTTTATATGCACGCCAGTTATTCTGTGATATGCCAAGCTTTTGGAGAGTCTTGAATCAGGTTATAGACGATGCTGATATACTTGTAGAGGTGCTTGATGCTAGGGACATCTCTGGGACAAGAAACAAGGAGTTAGAGGATAAGGCTGCCAAGAGAGGGAAACGGCTGATCTTTGCCATCAACAAATGCGATCTTGTCGATAGGGAGAGATTGGATAAGGAGAAGAAGAGCCTAGAGAACTCTGTGTATGTCTCGGCTACTGAGCGGTTGGGTACTGCTAAGCTTAGAGAGCATATCCTGAAGAATTCTGGCTCGAATAGGCAAGTCAAGGTAGGTATTGTAGGTTATCCAAATACTGGAAAGAGTTCTATCATCAACGCATTGGTTGGAAGAGAGAAGGCTAAGGCTAGCTCAGAGTCAGGTTTCACGAAAGGGATGAAGTATGTGAAGGTCAGCTCTAGGATACTCCTGATAGATTCACCAGGAGTGATACCATACAGGGAGAAGGACGAGAAGAAGCATGGGTCTACAGGTTCTGTTGATCATTCTAAGGTGAAGGACGCAGAAGCGGTTGTGATGCGGCTTCTTGAAGAGCATAAGCAGACATTGCTAGATTTCTACTCATGTGATGATGGTGATATAGACCATTTCCTTGAGCATGTCGCGTCAATGTACAATTTTGTGAAGAAGGGCGCTGAGCCTAATCTTGACAGGGCTGCAAGGAAGGTAATAAGGGATTACCAGTCAGGCAAGATAAAATAACTCATCTATAGTTTTATAAATCAAGGTCAATTATTCGGTGCTATGGTGAAGTATCTCTATACCAACATTACTGGCACATCTCTTCATGATGAGAAGGGGAAGCTCTTGAAGAAGAGCAAGGTCGAGCCTAGCTATGAGAATCTTGACAGGCTTGCCAAGGGAGAGCTACTGAATGAAGAGCTTAATCTGATCAAGGGAGAGGAAGTCCTCTCATTGACGCCAAAGAATGATGAAGGGATAAAGAATGCTGACCTTAATGATCCAAGCATGCAAGAACTTTATGAGAAAGTGGCCTCTAAGGATGACAATAAGGATTTCTTCTCAAAATCTAGAGATGCTGCGCTCGATTACACAGCGGAGATGCTGAGACGACATTCACCTTATGACTCCATGATAATACAATCCATAAGCACTATCGATGATCTTGATAGGACAATAAATACATTCTCTACAAGGCTTAGGGAGTGGTTCTCTCTCTATAACCCAGAGCTTGCCGAAGAGGTGCATGACCATAAGAAGTACGCTGAGAAGTCATTGGAGCTTTCGAGAGCTGAGGACTCTATCGGTACAAAGATATCAAAGAAGGATCTTGAACCTATAAAGAGACTGGCTGAGCTTGTACTTGATGTTTATAAGAGGAAGGAAGAGCATGAGAAGTATCTTGAAGCACTGCTTCAGGATAGATGTCCTAACATGTCCGCAGTAGCCACGCCAATGATAGCTGCAAGATTGATCTCCTTTGCGGGCAGTATGTCAAGATTGATCAATTTCCCATCATCCACTATACAGACACTAGGTGCTGAGAAGGCGATGTTCAGGCACCTCAAGAGTGGAGGGAAACCACCAAAGTATGGTATAATAGTACTACATCCTATAGTGGCTAAAGCACGTTATGATGATAAGGGAAAGATTGCGAGAGCTCTTGGATCCAAGATACTGATTGCTGCAAAGATCGACTATTTCGGTGGAGAAGGGCATCAGGGGCTTGCAATGCTCGATGAGCTTGAGAAGAGATTCGGTGATGCCTCATGAAGAATGCTCGGCATGATAATGTATTCCTTGACGGACGTAAGATACTTACTCTGAATCAAGTGAAAGGTGTTTCTGTCTATGGTGAGAGGTTTGTCAGGAAAGGTGGAAAAGAGTACAGGCAATGGGACCCGAAGCGATCGAAGCTTGGTGCTGCCATCGCGAAGAATGTTGATATGCCGAAGCTGAAGAAGGATGATGTCTGGCTGTATCTAGGTGCTGCTTCAGGGACTACTGTAAGCCATGTCTCTGATATCGTTGAAGATGGAATGGTGTACGCGCTGGATTTTGCTCCAAGGGTGATGCGTGATCTTTATTTCTTGTCTCAGCAGAGGAATAATATTGCTCCTCTCTTCGGTGATGCTAACAGGATAGAGACTTTCTCCCACCTTGTGACTCCTTGTGATGTCCTATTCCAGGATATTGCGCAGAAGGATCAGGTAAGGATATTCATCAAGAATCTTAGGTTCTTGAAGAGGAAGGGTGTGGCGATACTATCTTGTAAGGCAAGAAGCATCGATGTATCAAAGAAGCCATCCATGATCTTCAAGCAGGTCGAGAAAGAGCTTTCTGAGCATTGTAAGATACTTGATAAGAAGACATTGCAACCTTTCGAGGATGATCATATGGTCTTTGTCTGCAGTAAGAAGTGAGACACTGATAATATTTATAAATTAAGCATCATTTTCTGGAACTATGGAGCTTCCGAAAAAATACGACCCTAAAGAGATTGAGGACAAATGGAGAAGATACTGGGAAGAGAAGAACATATACAAGTTCAACCCTGAGACAGACAAGAAGATATTCTCTGTCGACACTCCACCACCAACTGTCTCTGGAAAGATGCACATCGGACATGCATTCTCATACTCTCATCAGGACTTCATACAGAGATATAAGCGTATGAAGGGTTTTGAGACTTTCGTACCTTTCGGCACTGATGATAATGGGTTAGCCACAGAAAGGCTCATCGAGAAGAGGAAGGGAGTAAAATCGAGCAAGATGGATCGTGAAGAGTTCATCAAGATATGCCTCGATGATCTTGACAACGAGCTTAGACCAGAATATCTCCAGGACTGGAAGAGGATCGGATTCTCCGCAGATTTCAACGTATTCTATTCTACAATAAACGAGAAGAGCAGGAAGATATCACAGAAGGCATTCCTAGATCTTGTCAAGAAAGACAGGGTATACAGGAAGGCAAGCCCTGTGATGTGGGACCCTGTGATGGAGACAGCACTCTCCCAAGTAGAGGTAGAAGACAAAGAGGTTAAGAGCACTTTCAATGACATAATATTCAAGACAGAAGATGGCGAACCGATAAAGATAGCTACTACACGACCTGAGCTTCTGTGTGCTTGCGTATCTGTGTTCGTACATCCAGAGGATGATAGGTACAAGCATCTTGTAGGGAAAGAGCTTACTGTGCCATACTATCACTTCAAGGTTCCAGTGATCAGCGATGAACGTGCTGACCCTGAGAAGGGTACAGGAATAGTAATGTGCTGTACTTTCGGTGACCAGACAGACATAGAATGGTACAAGGCACACGATCTTCCCCTCAAGGAAGGTATCAGCAAGGACGGTAAGATGACCTCAATAGCAGGAGACCTTGAAGGGCTTCCTGTGAAAGAGGCAAGGAAGAAGATCATAGAAGCTATGAAAGAAAGCGGTGAGCTTACAGGACAGAAAGAGATAAGCCATGCAGTGAATGTAGGCGAGAGGAGCGGTGCAGAGATTGAGTTCCTAAACTCGAAACAATGGTTCATAAGATATCTTGACATAAGAGAGGAGTTCCTGAAAAGAGGAGAAGAGCTGAACTGGTTCCCCGAGCATATGAAGGCTAGATATGTCAACTGGATCAATGGCCTTCAGTGGGACTGGTGCATCTCAAGACAGAGATTCTTCGGAGTCCCATTCCCAGTCTGGTATGACAAGAAGACAGGAGAACCGATATTTGCAGAAGAGGATCAGCTTCCCGTAGACCCTATGAAGGATGTGCCTAAGGGTTACACAAAGGATCAAGTGGTGCCTGATAAGGATGTGCTCGATACTTGGGCAACCTCTTCACTATCACCACATCTCTCAGCAGACCTCTTCGAGGATCATCCAGTCTACAGTAAGGTCTATCCGATGACGCTCAGACCACAAGCGCATGATATAATAACATTCTGGCTCTTCAATACTGTAGTAAGGAGCCATATACATGACGATTGCCTTCCATGGAAGGACACATTGATTTCCGGATGGGCTCTTGACCCTAACGGAAAGAAGATGTCGAAATCTAAAGGTAATGCTATAGCGCCACAAGACAAGATCGAGCAGTATAGTGCGGATGCTCTAAGGTACTGGGCCTCAACCCCAAAACCGGGAGAGGATGCACCTACACAGGAGAAGGATTTCCAGAATGGAAAGAAGTTGGCCAATAAGATATTCAACGCTTCAAAGTTCGCACTGATGCATCTTGAAGACTATGATGGGTCAGAGCCAGAGAGTCTCGAACCCTTCGATGAGTGGATTTTAGGGAAACTTGATGCTGCTATCGAAGAGGCGACAGAAAGCTTTGAAAAGTATGAGTTCTCAAAGGCAAGAAGGGCTACTGACCTATTGTTCTGGCAGTTCTGCGACGATTATCTAGAGATCGCCAAAGACAGGCTTTACAATCCAGAAGAGAGGGGAAAGGATGCAAGATTGTCTGCGCAGTACACTCTTGACAGGCTACTTAGATCATTATTGAAGATGTATGCACCTATAATACCATTCGTTACAGAAGAGGTATACTCATGGAAGTTCGCAAACGATGAAGGTAAGGAGAGCATACACTTGAGTGATTGGCCATCAGTTTCTGGAAAGGCAAGCAAAGATGTTGTGGAAGCTGGGGAGGATGCTCTAAGGATCCTACATGAGGCAAGAAGGTTCAAAGCTAATGAACAGATCTCTATGAAGACTGAACTCGCTTCTATAAGTGTAGGTACAGAAAAGGACATATCTGGTTTCATAAATGACTTGAAGGCCACTACAAAGGCTAAGAGCATAGAAGTGACCAAGGACAAAGATGCTGAGATAAAAGTCGAAAGGTAAAATCACTTCTTCTTGGTCTTTGTTCCCTTTTTCTTTGTTGTTCTCTTTTTCGGAGCACTCTTCGCTTTACTGCTATCCTTCTTTATCTCTGAGATCCTCTCAGCATATTTTGGAAGCACGTATTTTCTTGCATCCTCAACTTTGAGCTCAAGGAACAATGCCACTCCTATAAGAAGGAAACCGAGAGAATTCATTGCAAGCCTTATCGTTATAACAGAATCTGCCAGGTCTTGAGGCAATGGTGTGAAGAGCATTGCTGTCTGTAATCCTATCAGTAAGAATCCGAAAATCTCGAGCGATCTTACAACCTTCTTGTCCTCCTGGTGTCCATGCAAGAAAACCAAGAGAAGAACGATGCTGATTATGAATGCTAGTGTTATTACGCTTATTGTCGTCCATAAACTTATCATGCGATCACCAAAACCAAACCAACAACTTTTTCTATTATTTTCTAGTATATAAATCTTGAGGAAAAATCCATGAATTTCTTTACTAGAAAGTTACAGATTTTCCGAGAATGGAAACAAAAGAAATAAAAAATGATACGATTATCTTGAACCTATGGGAATGTTCAAGGATATGCTGGGGTCTGATCAGACATTGTTCAAGAATTCTGTAGCGCTAGACTATGATTACATACCTAAGCTTGTCCCATACAGGGAGAATGAGCAACGTACGATAGCAGGTTGCATAAAGCCATTGTTCCAGGAATCTAATGGAAGGAACATACTTGTTTATGGTCCTCCCGGTGTTGGTAAGACTGTAGCGATAAAACATCTTCTCAAGGAGATCGAGGAGGAGACTGATGAGATCTATCCTATCTTCATAAACTGCTGGCAGAAGAACAGCTCTTACAAGGTGCTTGTCGACATCTGCGAACAGATGGATTATATGCTGACGCATAACAAGAAGACTGATGAGCTTTTCAGGATCGTGAAGAGGATGATAAACAAAGGTTCTGCTGTGTTCGTCTTTGATGAGGCGGACAAGCTGGAGGACCTTGATATCCTGTATTTCATTCTGGAAGAGATCTTCAAGAAAACTGTTGTATTGGTTACTAACCATAAGGACATAGTCCTTGGCTTTGATGACAGGATAAAATCACGGCTCATGGCGCAATCTCTTGAGTTCAGACAGTACAATGAGTATGAGACAAGAGGGATATTGAAGGAAAGGCTCTCTTATGCTTTCGTTCCTGGCGCATGGGAGGATGATGCAGTAGAGATGGCTGTCAAGAAGACCAATGAGATCTCTGATATAAGGAGTGGTCTTTTCATTCTGAAAGAAGCAGGGCATGCTGCAGAAGATGAGTCCTCGAAGAAGATAAACACTGAGCATGTGAAGACTGCCATAAAGAAGCTTGATGAGTTCACCATAAAGAAGAAGGATTCTCTGGAGGATGAGAGCAGGTTCATACTAAAAGTTGTGAAGGAGAACTCCGGGACTAGGATAGGTGACATGTTCAAGATATATCAGAAGGAAGGCGGGAAAGCTGTCTACAAGACCTTCCAGAGGAAGGTAAACAAGCTTGCAGATAGCAAGTTCGTCTCTCTTGATAAGTCAGGAGGCGGTTCTGAAGGGAATACGACCATAATAACATTCTCTGGGAACAAGACTCTCGATGAGTTCGGCGGAAACTGATTGTTCTGGCATTGTTTTTCTATATAATAGTGTCACAGAGCCCAAAATATTTATAAAGCATATAAGACCAATCCATTCTATGTCGGCAAAGTTAGAGACTTCTATGAATGAGAATGAGCTTTCTGTTCCAGAATCGGATGTTTTCTCGCTAGATGGAGTCCCACGTGAGGAGAAACAGCACAAGATATTCAACATGCTGATGGACAAGGATGAGATCTCCTGGCAGTCCATATTGAAGGATCTTGTGAAAACAGAGCAGATGGACCCATGGGATGTGGATATAAAGCTTCTTTGCGACAAGTTTGTAGAGACTGTCAAGGATTTCGAGAAGATGCATTTCAATGTCTCTGGAAAGGTGCTTCTTGCGTCCGCTGTATTGCTCAAGATGAAGGCTGATAGGCTTCTTACATCTGATATCCATTCCATGGACCAGCTCATAGAGTTTGTCGAGAACCAGGAGGAGATGAACGAGGTCATTGATGACGAGCTTGAGATGGAGCTTATGCAGGGAGAAGAGATGCCTAAAGAAAAGAAGGATATCCTCGTTCCAAGGACACCACAACCAAGGAAGAGAAAGGTCTCCATCTTCGATCTTGTTGAGGCGCTTGAGAAGGCTCTCGAGGTAAAACAGAGAAGGCCAGTGTACCAAGATACATATCGTGAAGTAGAGGTTCCAAAGAAGAAAGTGGATATCAATCAGCTGATGTCTTCTGTGCATGAGACAATAATGAAGCTTATAGAGGGTAGGAAATCCCTGATGTTCAAAGAGATCATACCTTCCGAGCAGAAGGAGGACAAGATAATGACTTTCGTCCCGATGCTGCATCTTGATTTCCAAAGACGTGTGGATCTCTCGCAGGAGAAGCACTTCGGTCCTATTGCTGTGCATCTGTTGAATAAGGAGCTTCCTGATAATGTGACTGATGGAGTTGAGGGTGAGGAGAAGCCTGAGGCAATAAAAGCATTAGAAGGTAAGAGTAAGAAAAAGAAGAAAAAATCCAAGAAGAAGTAATCACAACAAAAAATTTATAACCTGAGCTCGAATCCACCTTCTTATGAGATTCGATACCAATTTCAAGGTCTCCGCTGAAGCCCTCAAGGAGAACAATTCTATGGACCTGAGAACTATAAATCCTAGCATACTGCTTAATCATGCTGACATGAAGGCAGACCTATTGAGGGACTACAAGACTTCTAAAGAGGGAGAAGACAAAGCCAAGGATGTCCTCTTCAAGGGGATCGAGCTTAGACGATGAAAAACGTGACTCCTAAGCATTTCAAGTTTTCTGGCAGAGAGATTTTCGACCTTTTCAAGGCGTGGGTTGCTCTTACTATCGCATTCTCCATCACAAGGGCTTTCAGAGCAGACAGCTTTGAGTCTTTTGTTGTTGCTGCAATATCTTCTGCTGTCGCTGTGGGTTTGGCATTCCTGCTGCATGAGATCGCTCATAAGTATGTTGCAATAAAGTACAGGTGTGAGGCAGAGTTCAGGGCTGAGAATTCCATGCTTCTGATGATGATATTCATCTCTTTCATGGGCATAATTATGGCAGCTCCTGGTGCTGTGCAGATAAGAGGCCATATCTCAAGGAGTCAGTATGGAAAGATCTCTCTCGCGGGTCCTGCTTCGAACATAGCTCTCGCTGTGTTGTCATTCCTTGTGATAATATTATCTTCTGGTCTTGTGAGCACGATAGCTTCATTCTCCTTTTTCATCAACTCATGGCTTGCGTTGTTCAACATGATACCTTTTGGCATGTTTGATGGAAGGAAGATAATGGCATGGGATAAGCAGGTGTATTATGTGACATTGGGTATAGCGATAACTTTCGTGGCATTATCGCAGTTCTTTTGAAAAGATTTTTAACTAGTCTATAATTCTACAGCATCATGAAATGTGATATCTGCGGGAGTAAGATAGAGGAGCTTTACTTGAAGAAGATCAGGGGTACCTTTATCAAGGATGAGAAGGGGAAGCAGCACCCTGTATGTTCTTCTTGCCAGGAGAAGCTTGAGAATGACAAGTCCAAGATGCTCGAGCAGATATGATTCTTATGCCCTTGTAGCATAGCGGTAGTGCATCTGCCTCGTAAGCAGAAGGTCGAGGGT
>CAZMXQ010000027.1:0-11956 GCA_964570335.1 uncultured Methanosarcinales archaeon | reverse complement strand
TCTTCACATCGATCACCTTCTGATTCTTATCATCGGAGATGTTTATAAAATTAACTTCAAAATCTCATCAAGCAGCTAGCCATATATCTCCCCTATCATTCTCATATACTCCTCCCTGTCATCCGTATCCTGGAGATCAAGATTGTGATTCCTTATCACATAAAGCTTGCAGAGCCTGTTTGCTGATTCTGACTCTATATTGTCGCAGTCATCCATATCTCTTGAGTCCCTTGAAAGTTCCAGATGGCAGCGATCCTGGCCATGAGATGAATCTATGGATTCACAAAACTCTCGTTCTCCCGACTCTACCGCAAGATACTGCAGGCATGCTTCTGATTTATGATCATTACTGATCTGTTCACATCTATACCTTGCATAGTCTTCCTCACCTCTATTGATGAGAGACCTTATAGCACTCCTGTCAGATCTGGTGAGAGTGAAAGATGTACCAAGTTCTATGTCTTCAGTTTCCATATCATCGAATTGCTGATCCACTGCTTCTGAAAGGTCCATACTGTCATCTATGTCTGGAATTTCTGGCTGTTCATCATCTTCGGGATCTTCTGGGTCTTCGTCTATGTCTTCTTCAGGGTCGTCATCAGGTTCTTCTTGGTCCTCTTCAGGGTCTTCTTCCGGATCGTCATCAGCATCTTCCTCATCAACAACATCGAACTCGAAGGATGCTCTAGCTTCAACATCTCCCATATACTCTGCTATTACCTTAAAAGTGTATGTACCTGGACTCAGTGATTCTGGAATTGCTATATCTCCACCAAGATTGGAGACCACAGACTTGGTGTCTCTCCTTCTTCTTATGAGCTGATCATCCCTATCAAGTATCTCATATGTGAAATCGATGTCAAACTCTCTTTCATATCCCATAGGGGTCACTTCCATCGCAAAATAAAGATCGTCCCCCGGACCTATGTCTCTTGATGGATGAGCATTCTCTGCAGTAAGGTCAAGCAATCTACCCTGCATCGTATCATTTCCTGATGAGGTGAATGTTGATACCATACCACTCTGGAAAAGGCCAAGCACTCCAAGGGATACCAGAAGAACAGCGACTAGAGTGAAAGCCAATTGTCTTGGAATGTGAAAATGAGATTGTCTGTATGAGTTGACAACCTTATGCACAAGATGCACATCATACCCTTGTGAGATCAGATTAGATTGTATATTCTCCAATGTCAATCCGTAAGAGAGTCCTTGCTCAGCGTAGGTTTTTATCTGCTCTTCATTCTTTCGGCGTTCTTCTGAAGCACCACTAGAGACTAATTTTTCTTTCAACGATGTGAAGAAATTCTTATGATAATGATTGAGTGCCTCATCTACAATCCTGTAGTCATGACCAAGATTGACAAGATACGCTCTTATCTGTGGAAGAGAGTATCCTGAGTTT
Source organism: uncultured Methanosarcinales archaeon (assembly GCA_964570335.1). Taxonomy (GTDB): domain Archaea; phylum Nanobdellota; class Nanobdellia; order Woesearchaeales; family CAZJJJ01; genus CAZJJJ01. Next base: position 10,554 of record CAZMXQ010000027.1, on the reverse strand, counting down.
ATCATGCTGTCAAGGTATGAGATATAACTTCTTGCAGAAAGATCGATAGCGGTCTTGATGGACTGTGATACATCCTTAGCATCATAACCATGGCTCTTCAGCATTGCTTCTATATCATCTATCCTGTGACCTGCATTTACTTGCTGTACAATATAGTTTACAAGCTGCTCGCTCAAAACCCCTCACATCATATACTCAGAGTGGATGCTTTATATATTTTTTTAAATGGTCTTGTCAAAAAGCGGCATATAGAGGAGATAGAGTTATATATATCCCAGAGTGTAGAATGTCCATGCCTTTCATAATTCCAGGAATACATCACTTCCATCTTAGAAAGAGAAAGTATCACAGAAACATGAAGAAGTATCCTAATAAGGATCTGAAGGTGAAGCTACTTGATAACTCAATGTTGATAGTAGGAAGCCTCGCTCCACTTTTTGCGATACCGCAGATAATACAAGTATATACTACAAGAAAGACTGATGGTCTTGCATGGCCAACATTCTTCCTCATAGGCCTTAGCAATATCTTATGGATCGTGTATGGTGTTGTTCACAAGGACAGACAGATCATATCAGCAAACATATTATTCTTCATGGCTAATGCTCTGATACTGATAGGTATAATTATCTACTAAGAAAAATCACTTGAAAGCATCCTTTATCTTGTCAAAGAAGGACTTGTACTCAAAACTATCCTTAGTTATAGAATCGTATTGCTTTAGCAGCTCTTTCTGTTTCGAGGATAGCTTCTCTGGTACAGATATGTTCACCTTAACATACTGCGAACCCCTTGCACTGGAATTTAGTCGTGGCATCCCTTTATTCTTCAACCTGAATACAGTCTCTGATTGAGTTCCTTGAGGTATCTTCATCTTTGCCTTACCATCTATAGTAGGCACCTCTACTTCATCACCGAGTGCTGCCTGCACATAAGATATCGGAATATCTATCCTTATATCCTCGCCTTCACGCTCAAACACATCATGCTGCTTGACTTTTATGAATATGTAAAGATCTCCAGAAGGACCTCCATTCTCTCCTGCTTCACCTTCTCCAGACATCCTTAGTTTGGAATCGGAGTCAACTCCAGGAGGTATATCAACCCTCAACTTCCTTGTCTTATGTACGGAACCAGTTCCATTACACTCCTTACAGCTCTTAGTGATCTCTTCACCTTTTCCACCACACTGATTACATGTCATGGTCTGAGCCACTATGCCGAATGGAGTTCTTCTTGTTACTCTTATAGTACCATTTCCACCACATTTGGTACATTTCTTCACATCCTCTTTAGAATCAGCACCCGAGCCATCACATTTCTCACACTTTTCCATGCGAGGGACTTCAATATCCATACTCTTTCCATGGAAAGCGTCTTCCAGGTCTATCTCAACATCATACCTGAGGTCAGAGCCTCGTCTTGCTCTAGTCCTTCTTCCCCCAGCTCCACCAAAGGGATTTCCTCCGAAGAAGCCTTCGAATATATCATCAAAATCGAAACCACCAAAACCGGATCCTCCTCCGAAATCGAAGCCTCCGAAACCTCCACCGAAGCCAGCACCCTGCTGTGATTGGTCAGCTGTTCCGAAGCGATCATAATTGCTCCTGGATTTCTCATCGCCTAAGACCTTGTATGCCTCGTTTATCTCTTTGAACTTTGTCTCGGCTTCAGGATTATCCTTGTTTATATCAGGATGATACTTCTTTGCAAGCTTCTTGTAAGCTTTCCTTATCTCATCCTGAGATGCGTCCTTGCTCACTCCTAAGGTCTCATAATAATCCTTTGCCATGAAAATCTACCCTTCGAAATCTCTCCTCATTGTTAAATCTTTAGTCATTCATGATGAAATCCCTACAATCTTCCACTCTATTGAAGTAAGAATCTACATTAGCTTCAATCATCTCATCATATATGCCCCATCCTGCTCCAAGCCTATAAGATCCTGCCTTTCTTGCCATCTCATGGCCTGGAAGCATATCATCTATCACAGCAATCTCTTCGGGTCTGATCCCGTAGTTATTTACAATATAATCAATAGGGTAAGTGCTTGGCTTGTTCATCTCTTTAGGGAGATCTGAGCTGAAAATCTCTTCTGGAACAAAAGACGCAGAGTTCTCAAAATGCTCTCTTATCCTGCGCTCATCACTATGTGAAGAGATAGCTATCATCCCTCCCTTTGACCTGTATTCATCAAACATCTCCAATATTCCTTCATAAAAGGGTGGTTGAAGATTCCTGAGATCATGACTCTTCCAGAAGTCAATAGCATACTCCAGCATCTCCTCATCAAACTCAAGATCATTCCTATAATGCTCAAGTATGCCACCATTGTTGTTGACACCTCTGAAGCCTCTCAGATCAAGTGGAATTATGTTAGGTCTCACTTCAGACATTAGCTCGAGATATATCGGATGATGTATATTCGGAGTACTATCTACGTTGGTATCGTCATGATCCGCAATAATACATCTGAATCTCGGTGCCATCTTGAACACTTAAAAAATAAAAAAAAGAAGGATCACTCCTTCTTATCATCCTTTTCCTTCTTGTCCTTCTTCTCAGACTTCTTGTCCTTGTCGGAGCTCTCTTCATACTCTGCATCAACGACATTCTCGTCATCCTTCTTCTCCTCAGAAGACGAGCCTTCTGCTGCACCCTCAGCTCCTGCAGCCTGTTGTGCATTCTGATAGAGCTCTGAAGAGACCTTAGCAAACTCATCCTTGAGCTCTTGCGTCTTGGTCTTTATGGACTCGAAGTTGTTCTCGCGGTCCTCAAGAAGCTTCTTCAACTCGTCAATCTTTTTCTGGATAGGCTCAGTCTTAGACTTGTCGACCTTATCTCCTATGTCCTTGAGAGTCTTCTCATACTGGACCACTATACTGTCTGCCTCATTGAAGACCTCGATCCTCTCCTTCTTCTTCTTGTCCTCTTCAGCGTGCTCTTCTGCCTCTTTCTTCATCTTCTCTATCTCGTCCTCTGAGAGGTTTGTCGTTGCAGTTATCTTTATCTTCTGCTCCTTTCCTGTACCCAGATCCTTGGCACTAACATTCACTATACCGTTTGCATCGATATCGAATGTGACCTCAATCTGAGGGACACCTCTTGGCGCTGGCGGTATTCCCATCAGGTCGAATCTTCCTAGCGTCTTGTTGTCAGCAGCCATAGGTCTTTCTCCTTGCAGTACATGGATGGTCACAGAACTCTGATTATCTGCAGCCGTGCTGAATACCTGAGACTTCTTTGTTGGTATTGTGGTGTTCTTCTCTATGAGTTTCGTGAACACACCACCTAGAGTCTCTATACCCAAGCTCAATGGCGTCACATCGAGGAGAAGGACATCCTTTACCTCTCCTCCGAGGATTCCTGCCTGTATTGCCGCACCCAGTGCAACTGCCTCATCCGGATTGACAGACTTATCAGGGTCTTTTCCTGTAAGATCCTTCACAAGCTTCTGCACTGCCGGTATCCTTGTAGAACCTCCTACTAGTATGACCTTATCAACAGAGTCAAGACCTGCATCCTTCAGAGCCTGCTTGGTAGGTCCTTCACATCTCTTCACCAGATCTGAGACAAGCTCTTCGAACTTTGCCCTTGTCAATGATGTCTGTAGATGCTTAGGTCCCTTATCGTCCGCTGTTATGAAAGGTAGGTTTATTTCAGCCTTCTGAGAAGACGATAGTTCCTTCTTTGCACCTTCAGCAGCATCCTTCAATCTCTGGAGTGCCATCTTATCTTCTGATAAGTCGATGTTGTTCTGCTTCTTGAACTCTTCAACCAACCAGTCCATGACCTTCTTATCAAAGTCGTCTCCTCCAAGATTGTTATCTCCGTTAGTGGCTTTTACTTCGAATACGCCATCTCCTAGTTCAAGGATGGATACGTCAAAGGTTCCACCACCAAGATCGAAGACCATTATCTTGTGATCCATCTCCTGCTTATCAAGGCCGTATGCTAATGAAGCAGCGGTAGGCTCATTCACTATCCTCTTGACTTCTAGGCCTGCAATCTTACCTGCATCCTTAGTTGCCTGTCTCTGAGAATCTGTGAAGTATGCAGGAACAGTGATGACTGCTTCTGTTACACTATCACCAATGTATGCCTCAGCATCAGACTTGAGTTTCTGCAGAATCATAGCAGAGACCTGTTGAGGTGTGTAATCCTTACCCTCAATCTTTGACTTATGATCTTCACCCATGTGCCTCTTGACACTCGCTACTGTATTCTCTGGGTTTGTTATTGCCTGTCTCTTTGCTACATCTCCGACTAGTCTCTCTCCATCTTTGAGTGCAACAACTGATGGTGTTGTTCTCTGTCCTTCAGAATTCTCTAATATTTTAGGTGATCCACCCTCCATTACAGCTACAGCTGAGTTAGTGGTTCCCAAATCGATTCCTATCATCTTTCCCATTTGATCCGCCTCCGTCTGTGTTATTATCATTCCCTACTACAGATATCTCAAGATCCTTTGCTGAGAGCACTCTTTCGATCTCAGCCTCGTCAGGGACGAGCTCTTCAAGCCTACCCCCTGGTATCGTTGGGTGCGTCATCAGATATATCGACCACTCCCTCAACGACCTCGGATCGTCTCTCCTTACGGCATGGTTCAGCATGTACCAAGCATGCAGCTTATCCCCGAACTCCTTGTTCGTGGATATCTTGCAATGCAAGGGCATCTTCTCTCCAAGCAGACACTTGTGTTCTTCCGGTCTGCTCTTGTCGAGGAAGATGCATTTTCCGTAAGGCATCTTCTGTATAGGTTCTGTTCCAACACTGCCCAGGCGTTTCTCATGGGTTTCGTGCTTAGGCTTGTGCAGAGTAGAGTTGTAGGCCTTCACCTGTCTCAAGAAGTTATTCTTGAGCTCTTCAAGCGAAACACCTATCTTCTCCGCGATCTCATGGACTTCTCCTTCATGGATGTACCCCGGAGATGTCTCACACATCTCTCCTGGACGGGCTCCCTCATCAACAAGCTCCATAATCTTCTCTCTGGAAGTGAGCCTCGTAATATCCACAGTGGAAAATTCCTTTGCCATAAGCACCCAGTAAACGACTGGGCAGTATCATTATTAATGTTTTTGGTTTGTAGTTTTATTTTGCAACCTTGACTTTAGCAGGCCTTATGACCTTGTCTTTCAAGGTATAGCCCTTCTGGAACTCTTCTATTATAGTACCAGACTCTTCCTCTGAGTCACCTTGCATAAGGCACTCATGGAAGCGAGGGTCGAACTTCTCTCCAACAGATCTTATCTGCTCAACACCCTCTTTCTTCAGACTATCAAGGAATTGCGAATAGATCAGCTCAACACCTTTCAGGAATTCCTTCAATCCTGATCCTTCATCACTGTCCTCATCAGTCATCTCATCAGAGGACTTTCCGTAGGATTGGAGAGCTATCCCAAAATTGTCAAGTATAGGCAACAAGTTCATGATGAGCTCCTTATTTGACATCTCAACAGACTCTTTTCTGTCCCTCTCGACACGCTTCTTGTAGTTCTCGAAGTCTGCCTGAACCATCTTGAGTGTAGAGAGAAGATCAGCATTCTTCTCCTCGAGCTCGTATATCCTATTGTTGAGCTGCTCTACCTCTTTGCCGCTCCCTTTTTCCTTGCCTTTCTTTCTCTTTTCAGAGTCACCTTCTTTTTGTACCATGTTTATTCCTCGTTGATTTTAAATCAACAAAACGCAAGAATCGTTAACGGGTTGTGTTTTTTAAAATTTTCGGAATAATATGCTTAAAACAGGAAGAAATAGAAATATTTTCCAAGATTGTGACATATCTTAACATTAAAACAGCTAAGTCAATATATAGTTCCCCTTAAGCTGCTTCTTAGGATATACGACAAAACCTTTAGAGTTCACCATCTCTGCCTTGACTATCCTACGGTCAACATCATCTCCACGCATCTTCAGTATCTCTACAGCCCTCTCTCTCTTACCTGCAGATGGATAGAATACATTATAGACAACAATTATACCATCAGACAAGAAACTGACTGCTTCACCAGTTTCCTTATATGTAGCACCTGTATGCGCAGGATTGGCAACTTCTCTTACCAGGAAAGAAGTTATGTTATTAGATTCAAGATAACGGAACAATTGTTCCATATATATCCTGAAACGATTCTCCTCACCTGAAAAAGCAGAAGCTATACTGCTAAGGCTGTCCACGATGACGACATCAGGATTGAAATCTTTAGGTATCAACACAGGCTGTATATCAATTAGAAGCTCACGCTTAGCTTCGCTCAGCAGGGCCTCTACACTACGCGCTATATCTAGAGCATTGAAACGTTTGAGATAAAGTTGACCTTTCTTCTCCATCGGTTTAGGATCCCAACCGAAAGCTTTCAGGTGATTTCTCAAGTTGTCTTCTTTCTCCTCAAAACTCATGAAGAGGACCTTCTCACCTGCCTTGCACGACTGTTTGCATAGCTCAAGACATAGGTTTGTCTTCCCACTACCAGGACCACCTTCAACAAGAATAGAGCTTCCATGAGGTATGCCTTTAGAAAAGAGTGAGTCAAAACCTGCTATCTTCGTATGGAAGCGTAGACCATAGTGGTCTGAATCTTTCACTGTGTGTCTTTTTGAAGTCTGTTTTGTTGAGCTTCGTTTTGGGAGAACTTTCTTTTTTGTATTTGCGCTTTTCTTTTTCTTCTGGGAAACCATGCAATCACCTTTTTTGATCTTTAAGACTATCAGCAATAATCATATACTCCTTCTAGACTTCGTATTCTTACTTTTTCTATTATGCTTTATAGATTAACCATTTTTTTCTCCTTTACCACCAAGCATAGCAATCTGTTCTTTCAACTCAGGGATCTGACGGTCGATATCTCGAATCATCTCTGTATATTTTCCTGTCTTTATATGATACGCTGATTCTGACATTATATTGTCCTCGAAATACGAACGCTGACAAGAAGCTATCATGTCTTGTAAAACATCTCTTCTTACTTTAAGCTTCAAGATATCTCTAGAGAGCTTACTGCGTCTCAGTGGTTTATGGAAAAGGATAGTGAATAGCAGAAGTGCTAAAAATGTGAACATGATGTGATTCCTAAGATTACTTATGAAAGTCAATATGTTACGCGATGCTGCATCATAAGATGTACGAAGCCTGGTCTCAAAAGCATCAAGCTCAGATATACGTGAAAACCCACTCTCTGAATATTCTATACTACGCTCAAAGCGCTCGTCTTCAAACTCAGAACTGGCTGAGTCAAGAAACTCATCAAGCATTTCATCTTCGCCTTCAAAAGACGAGACAGACTCATTGAAAGCAGAGAGCTCATCATATGCCCTAAAAGAGTTATCATAAAGAGAAGAGAGTTCATTCAAGGAAGATTGAGCAGAAGAGAAGTCAGCATCGCCACCAGACTCTTTCAAAGCCAACTGCGCATCAATAAGCTGACGGACCTCTGAGAGCTTTCTTGAATAACGTGATGTTGGTATTTCATTAGACTCTAAGTCTTGCATATCGTCCCTTGCTGAGATAAAAGATGATATCGTAGAATTTGTCTCATACGAGGCGCCATCAGGAGCAACAATATCATCTGTTGCAATAGCAGGTGATGCTAGAATGAGAAGCATAGTGAATATGTACAAAAAGGATTTCATCAGACTTTCACCCCTGGAATAAATCTTAGTCGCTTCTTTAAAGAGATCTTCCTTATCTGTCGCTGAGCTTCCTTCTCAGCAATACGCTCTTCAATATGGGAAAGACGGTTTATATAAGCCTTCATCCTGTTGTTGTAGATTCTACTCTCAATCCTACCCTTATTCAGATAGTCCGATTGTGCAGATCTCATCAGAGATGTTACCTTAGATTTCTCGGAAGAGAGACGTGAGAGCTCACTCTTTAAAGGATTCATAAGCTTCTGCTTATAGGTTTCATACTCTATCATATTAGAAGTCGTAGAGGCAATATCATTCTCGTACTTCTTGAGAGCATTGCTATACTCTTCCATACTCATCCTTTTCTTAGAGAAACTATCACGTTGTATCTGTGATATCAGACCTAAAATGATATCATTATCCTTCCTCAAGACCTTCAACAGAAGAGAGACATATACAAGCTTAGAGATCCGCACCAGTATCCATACCAATAACAAGGATACAAAGATGCCCAAGATGACCCAAGTGATATTATTGAGCAAGAACATAGAAAGATTGAATTGGCCTGCAACCTCTAGGGAGAAAGTTGTCCTGGCATCATCTGCACGATTGAATGCTTCCTCAAAGTCCCCACGATCCAATGCAGATTCTGCAAGGTTGACCATGCGCTCAGCATCGATGACATCAAGACCGTCAGAACGAGCAGATTCGATTGAAGAACGCACCTCTAAGATGATGGAAGAAGTCTCTTCAGCAAGTCTCTGCCGTTCTCGGATCTCAGATTCATAATCCAACACAGATGCATAATCTAAGCTGTCATAACTTGCCTGAGCAGAATCTATTAGAGTGTCTATGTTGCGCATGTTAAAACCTTTATCTCTCATCTCAGACCGAAGCTCTTCTATGGAGGATAATGATTCATTCGCACTTTCCTCTGGCATATCTAAGACAGTTATGGTGACTTGTCTTAGGTCCTCATAATCATCCTGGATAACATTAATAGAATCGCCGACATATATCTCCCTTTGGATATAAGCAGATATAGAAAAATTAACATCATGATTGCCGTATTCTAAGTATGAAGGAAGATCGAGAGAAACATTGACTCCATATGTCTCCCCTGGAGCAAGAATAGATGGGATCTCACCTATATTCATGTAACTTTCTAGGTGACCACTAAGATCTATAGAGATGTCCGTAAGGTCATGATCCTCTTCATTCTCAAGATCAAGGATGAAACTCTCAGTATCACCCCGAACTATATCGTATTTTGCTTCTGATTCTATCTGCTCACTCTCAGGTGCTGGAGGAGGAGCAGAACTCTGGGATGCAGAACCTCCAGAACCGCCATCAGATGTCGTTTCAGGCTCCGGCTCAGGACAATCTGGATCTTGAGTAAAACCACATGCTTCTACACAAACACCATCAGGCTCAGGATTGCACGTGAGAGATATATCGTGCTCTTCGACAATCTTCGTAGAACCTAAGGCATCTTCAATCAGATCCCCGCTACTATTATGACCTTCAGCCTCAATTCTCAGAGTTACAATCCCAGGACCAAGTTCGCTCTCTAAAGAAGATTCTGTGAAGTCTATATCAAGATCATTATGCAAGCGAGAATCATTGCTCACATTGCTGTACATCCTTGATTCAGAACCTTCTGAAACTGTAAAACCATCTGGAAGGATCCATTCATGACTGACATTGTAAGCTGTATGATTATCACCTAACATATTTCGCACATAAGACTCGAGACTGAAAGATTTCGGTGTCAGTGTCAATGAAGAGGGAGCATCTTGGATATCCTGGACGAGATAAGGACCATCTTGAGCAGAGACAAGAAGGAAGCTGGAATTCTGGAGGAAAGAAACATCATCCCTGTCTGCCTCAGACCTCTCCCTGAATTCTTCGACAACAATCTTCCCTTCCTCTTCTTGAGTGGATGAACGGAAATCAGCGCTTATTGAGATCTCCTTATCATCACCGGCAGGCACATTATATTTATTCAAATTCTTATAGTTCTCGCCATCATAGAATATTCTCTCATCTTCCTCATCGAAAGGCTCATAACTTATCCTGAAATCAAGATTGCAGTTATGGTCTTCGAACTCTTCATCACCAGTATTGTTTATTGTGAGGTTGTATATGTGGTTCTTTGATTCGAAACCTACAAATTCTCCAGCATCTGAAGGAGAGACATGCCATGAACAGTCCCAAGAGCTGTCAATGTAGAACTCTTCACTTGATGACGTGACTCCTTCAGTATCATTAGATGTTATCATGACAGAGATATTATCCTCATAAGATGGTAGAGTGAAGCTTGCCGTGAAGTCAGTAGTGAAGTTATAAGGAGTTATACTAGTCATAGTTATGTTCTGGGAAGGGTCAATATCATCCCATGACTCAGTTGAATTCCTCCATTGCATGAATGCCTTATCGGTATTATTTTGCAGACTGTATATTGAACTAGTGACCTCTACAATCTCTCCTGGATCAAGAGCATCTATATTATCAAGATCAGGCGTGAAATCCACAGAAGGATACTCATTCGCACTATTGCCTATTATGGTCCTCTCTTCTGAAGAGTTATAGTTTCCTGCCAGATCATAAGCTTCGAAAGAGAATGTATTGATACTTCCTTCAATGATGTCTGTCTGGTTTATTGTGAGAATGGATTCATTATCACTATGTTGAACATGTTCCCATGATTCTAACTTAGTGTTGTTGCTCTCTGAGTCGAAAAGAGTGTCATCTTCGAAAGTGAATCGCGTAAGTGTGTCATTGAAATTATAAGTGATATTGGCAAGATTGGATTCATTTATAGATACATTGATGGTTGTGGTGTTTCCAGCAAGTGAATTGTTTCCCAATGTTGGTTTTTTATAATCAAGCATAGGAGGAGTTGTGTCTATTGTAAAATTTGATTCAGAATAA
>CAZMXQ010000026.1:6649-12568 GCA_964570335.1 uncultured Methanosarcinales archaeon | reverse complement strand
GCATTAGCAAGTTCCATACCCATGCAGAAAGGCTCGAATCTCTCTATGAGTCTTTCATCTTTCTTGTGCTTCTTGCAGAGTGGACTTGATTCTACAGGATGATCTATGATGAATGTCGGCTGTTCGAACTTGTCTTCACAGAAGTGTTCGAAAATAGCGATGACATAATTACCCCATGTCTCTTCCTTGTCAAACTCCACCTTGTTCTTCTTCACGAAACTCTTGAGTTCTGATACTTTCATGTCTGAGACATCAATCTCTGCATACTTCTTTATCGCATCAAGCATCTTCACCTTCTTCCAAGGAGCCTTCAGCTTAATCTTCTTTCCCTTGAAGTATCCCTCTGGTTTGCCATTGATTTTCGTGGCCACATATTCGAACATCTCTTCAGTAAGCTTCATCATGTCCTTATAATCAGCATATGCCTGGTATACCTCGAGCATTGTGAACTCAGGATTATGTGTAGTATCTATCCCTTCATTCCTGAAATTCTTGTTGATATCATAGACTCTCTCATAGCCACCTACAAGAAGCCTCTTCAGATAGAGCTCTGGGCTTATCCTCAAGAAGAGATCCATCTTATGCTCATTGTGGAATGTCTTGAAAGGCTTTGCTGCAGCACCACCATATATCGTGTGCAAGACAGGTGTCTCGACCTCCATGAATCTTCTCTCATCAAGGAACTCTCTTACATACTTCAATATCTGCATCTTCTTCCTGAGTATGTCCTTGGACTCTTTGTTCATTATCAGGTCAAGGTACCTCTTCCTGTACTTCAGCTCTGTATCGCTCACACCGTGGTACTTATCAGGTAATGGATTGATAGCTTTAGACAAGAATTCGAATTTTCTCACATATATGCTCAGCTCTCCTTTCTTGGTCCTCATGACCTCTCCTTCTGCACCTATGAAATCTCCTAGATCGAAGAGCTTTAGATTATCATATTTTTTTCCTACATCATCTTTTCGGAAGAAGAGCTGCATATCTCCTTTGTCATCCCTTATTGTCATGAAGGTGGCTTTTCCCATACTCCTCATGAGCATTATACGGCCCGCTATCCTGTATGAGTCTCCAGAGTGGCCTTGCTCTTCAAGATCGGAATATTTCTCTTTTATCTGTTCAGAATCAATGTTAGTATCATACTTGTACGGGTAGGGCTCAATACCTCTCTCTTTGAGCTCTTCGAGCTTCCTAAGTCTCTCGGCCCTCAATCTCTCTCCTGTGCTAGTCTTGTCGTCTCCCATCCTATCAGACAGGAAAAGTCCAGGACTCTATTTAAATGTTTTGCGCTGAGCGGTCTGTCCCAAATGGTGGAAAAGAGTATACTGTCCGTAGTAGTCAGCTGTTGCGTGATTTTTTGAATCACGCATGACTACTGACTGGGAGGGGTTGCTCCCTGCGGGAAGCCCAGTAGGACAGTATACAAAAATACTCCTTTTGGGACAGACCCGCGCTGAGCTTTATCGCTAGTTTTATATAACACTTCGCTTGTGAATGATATATGTCATATCTCATACTTGTAAGACACGGCCAGTCATTGTGGAACTTGGCGAACAAGTTCACTGGCTGGGTTGATGTGCCCCTTTCTGAACGAGGGATCTTTGAGGCGATGCAGGCTGCAAAGGACCTGCAGTCACTCAAGGTAGATATAGCCTTCACTTCTGAGCTGATTAGGGCGCATCAGACATTGTTCATGATAATGGCATCCCAGAAGAGGATCTCCATGGTGATGCATGAGGATGACAAAGAGCATAGGAAATTCTACTTGCATCCGAAGATGATAGAAAAGGACGAGGTGCCCGTGTATAGGTATAAAGACCTGAACGAGAGATTCTATGGTGGTCTTCAAGGTATGGATAAGGACCAAGCAAGGAGGAAGTTCGGTAAAGAGCAGGTCTTCAAATGGAGGAGGAGCTTTGACAAACGACCTCCTAAGGGTGAATGCCTAAAAGATGTCTGCGAACGTGCCATACCCTGCTTCGAGAAGAAAGTGATGCCTTCGGTAAAGCAGAAGAAGAATGTCCTTCTTGCTGCTCATGGTAATAGTTTAAGAGGAATAATAAAACATATCGATGGCATATCTGATGAGGACATACCTAACCTTGAGCTTCCTACGGGGAAACCAATAGTCTATAGGTATTCTAGGGGAAAATTGGTCAAGGATAATCATCAGCACAACTTCGACAGGCCTTTGTTCTGGAAAGAGCCGAAATCACATAAGTTGAAGAATGGTTGATATCCTAATCAAGAAGATCGCTTTCCAGGTATTCTAAGAACTCTTTCGCTAATCCTTTCTCTTCTTCTTTCAGTCTCTTACCAATCTCTTTAGAAACATCTAGATTCAGCACATCGTCATCTTCGATGCGAGATACAGCCTCATTGATGAATCTTATATTGCTCAAGAAGCTCAGACCATACTGACCTGTGTACATGAACGACCTTGCAACACCTACCTTTCCAGAGTCAGCAAGCAGATCAGCATCCTGTAATACCTTAAGTTCCATGCTCTTATCCATATCATCCTTCCTTGTATCATGGTATCTTATCAGATGTGTTACTTCTTCTATGAATTCATCTGAATGCCCTTCATCCTTCAGAAATCTTTCTGCTATCGGTACGCCCTTTTCTGCATGTAATCTCCACTCATCCTTGAATGTGTCGCTTTTCGGATCCTTTAGCTTATCATTATCAAGAGATGTCTTTCCTATGTCGTGAAGGAGTGCTGCAGTGTACAGTATATTCTCCTTTGTATTCCCATCTATCTTCCTATTGAGGTCCTTGCACACTTCGTATACTCTCAGAGAGAAGAAAGTCTCATCACAAACACCTCTTGCGAAGAAACCTGTTTTTTTGTATTCTTTTGAGATGAAATCATATATCTTCTTATAATCCGGTTCTTTGTCTTTCTCGTTCATTATCCAGCACTCTTGAGCAACATCAGACCTAGATCATGCCCTTGTGCAAGTGGCACGGCAACATCATATAAACCTTTTGCTCCTAATCCTTTCACATCATAGTATGCATAACCTTCTGCGTGCATCCCATCCATGTAATTAACCTCATCTGAGTATGAACTGCAGACGCTCTCTAATGAAGGACTCCCCTGTATGTTATATCTTTTTTTTACCATTTGCCAAGCTGTGTAGAGCGCACCCAACCTCTTCAACTCGACACTTCTCAAGAAACCCTCATCGTCTTCCTTTTCGGAATATTTCTTACCTATCTGCCACTCTATATTGAATGCATGCCCTTCTGCTAGCCTGGAGAACTTCTTGTCAACAATACTCAACTCTTCCTTAACCTTTGCATCGAGTTCCTTTGATGCGATGATATCTTGTCCTGTTCTCTCCCTACTCAGATTATCTTCTCTTGCGCTGTGGATTACATTATCTACCCTTGTATTAAGTGTCATATGGTATACTGGGAATTGGACATGGTGGCAATATTCATGAGCTAATACTGTGAGTGAGTCGTACCTGTTCATCTTTGGGATGACAATCTTGTTCTTGTGAGTGCTCTGGTATGCTGTAACTTTCCCCCTCTTCTTGCCTAGATAACCGTATGCTATGGCTCCGAATCCTGCGAGGCCAAGGATAGTAGTTTCTCCGATTATGAAAGGTGATCCTATAGCAGCTAGTGACATACCTGTCAAGAAACCACGTTCTTCTGCCATATGATTCTCTCTTAGTGACTTGAGTACATCCATCCTGGTGGGTCTAATTATCTTCGGATTATCACTTCTATATTCTAGGCTCCTCCAGATATCTTCTTTACTAGTGAGCTTATCGACATGCTCTCTTACATCATGAAATTCTCCTTTGATGTCCTTAAGTTTCTGTATCTTAGAATTCTCTTTCCTTTTTGTTTTACTGAGCCTAGAGAGATTTTTATCGGTCTCCGCTATCTTCTCTTCTATGCCTCTTATATCTTCGACATTGAAAAGTTCTACATGATCTTCAATCGCCATACTTGTGGAGTTGTATCAGTATTTAAATCTCTATTGACATTGGCAGTAGAAGATTTCCTGAATGAGTAGAAATATTCTGCTTATATTGAAAGATATTCATCATATCCAATAAGATTGAAAATCTTACAAAAAAAAGAAAAAAAGATGGGAGAAGACCTAGTAATAGGTCTGTGTCTCCTCATCATCTTCGTCCTCATCGTCTTCCCTTGATGCAAGTCTTGTGAATGCTACAACAAGACCGACAACAACAAGAAGGACAACAAGTACTATGAGTCCTATCTCGAGACCTCTTCTGAAAGCACCATCAGGCTCTTCGACATCTCTAGGTTCTACATCTGCCTGTAGAGCGATCTGCTTCGTATCCTCTCCATCAGATACTGAAAGGACAACAGATCTCCTTCCCTCGATGCCTATCTTTGGCTTAGCTCTCAAGTAGACAGTCTCTTCGCTATTACCCTCTACAGTTACCATGCTTGATGGATCGAGCTTGAACTCTCCCCATTCCTCGCCAGACTCTACATTGAATGTGTAGGTCCTGGAGGAGCTAGCTAGGTTCTTCACTGTTATTGGGTATACAGCTGTCTCTCCTACTGTTACGGACTGTGGGTCCTTAGGTACGGAGATCTCAGTCTTAGGCTTCTCGTCAGGCTCTCTAGGTTCATCCTCAACCACTTCTATCTCGTAGTTCCTTGTGGTCTCGTATCTTCCTCCTCTGTAGCTGAGAGAAAGCTCTGCATCATAGGTGCCTGCTTCAGCGTCGCTAGGTATCCTCAAGAACAGCTCTGGAGAAGATTTTGATCTTCCTTCCTCAAGCTTGCTCATGTAGTCTGCTGTGCTTATACCTAGCTCAGGTATCTCGAAGCTTGCCCTGACGTCATCAAGGTCATTGTAACCCATGTTCCTTGCTCTTATGATAGCGTACAAGGAATCTCCTGCTCTTACTTCCTGACTGTCATAGAATATGACGTCGCTGATAGAGAGCTCGTTCCTATCAAGTCCAAGTGCAATATCATACTCCTGAACCAATGTCTCGCTGTCCCTGTCAGTGAGCATGACTCTCATCTTGTACTCGCCATCTTCCATATCGTCTGGAAGGCTTATGTCAAGCTCTCTTGTCAGTGCTCTATCTTCTTGCAGCCTACTTATGCTTACAGAGTCGCTTATGGTATCAAACTCGTATCCACTTATGAATACGGTCAATGTAGCGTCCTCTACAAGCTCTCCAGCTGAAATCCTTACTCTAACGTTCATATCGTCTCCTCTTCTGAATTCCTCTCTGAGTGTTGACTGACCTGTAGGGTCAAGCCTTGTGCCCTCGACATCAACATACTCTACAGCTGCTGATATCGGTGCTGCACTAGCACTCACTGAGGACAGTAGCAGTAATACTGCCGCAAAAACAAACATCAATACTGTTTTCCTCATTTTCTCATCCCTCGTCTATTTTTATACATATATATCTCAAAAAAACATAATCTATCATATGACAGTGAAACTGGTGTGTTTTACCATCCTGTATCCACCATCAGTAAGCGTGACTCTTGCGTGATATTCCCCTGGTTCTGTATCTTCGGGTATCTCGAGCATTATCTTCGATCCAAAGCTCTCTCCTTCAGCGACATCGAAAGGTCCAGCATTGTATCTTGCATACCCGTAATCCATTCCTAAGAGCCTTACTTGCATCCTTCCTTGCTTTATATCCCGTCCAGCATTATCGAAAGATACATGGAGTGGTACTGTCTCTCCGGCCTCGATTCTGTCGCCATCAGAGAATCTCCCCCTTCTCATATCGACATCGTAGGAATCTACGGAATCTTCTCTCTCTTTATCAGCTTTTTCCTCATCATCTTCTTCATCTTCGTCTTCTTCATCAGTTTCGTCTTCGTCGTCATCTTCAGCTTCATCCTCTTCAGGATTAGGCTTGTTGCTGACGTACGCCATGAAGAATATCT
>CAZMXQ010000026.1:0-6549 GCA_964570335.1 uncultured Methanosarcinales archaeon | reverse complement strand
CTAGGCTGTGTTCGTTTCCAGCTCCTATTGCAATCCTGTTGTCGCTGTAGGCATCTCCTCTGACACCTTCAGGTACTAATGCAATAGATCCACTTCCTTTCTTAGGGAAGAGAAGATACAGATCCTTTTCAGAATGCAGATTTTTGAGGATATTCTGTTTCCTTTGTCTATCCATCCTGTCAAAACTGAGCTCCCAGCCGTAATTATCTGCGAAAAGATCGATATTGTTGTTTCCGTCAGGCACAAAGGTCTTTCCTTCGGCATTCCCTTTCCTGTCAGTCCTTGGTCTTCTGCTGACTTCTTCACGGTTTCCGTGCTGATCCTGTATCTTTCTGATTCTCTCAGCTAGATCCATCTCAAGGTATCCTGATTCTCCATCCCTTACAGGATTTATTATCCTATAATTTCCAGATGAAAGATTACCACGCACCTGTCCTGCTTCTTTTATCGGATGATCTGTTTTTGCAGAGAAAGTACCATCATCTGGATTGTAGAAAACTGATCCTGTGCCTTCAGCCAAATAGAATATGTTGCTTATGTCTTTACCCCTTATCTCAGCATCCTTGGAGAACTTCTCTCCATTATCATATCCTATTATAGTAGCTTCTATGTATCCTTGCTCAATCTTGTCTAAGTAGTCTCCTAGTGAAGTTATCTCCTCTATTGTAGGTTTCTCTGGCTCAGAATCCTCAGGTGTTGGATCTGGCATGGGTTCATACTCAGGGTCTGGTTTCTCAGGCTTGGGCTCCGGCATAGGTTCGGTAGGATCCTCTGGTGCTTCTATTCCAGGATCTTGTATATAACCCTCATCAGGACTAGTGCAGGACTTAACTCCATAGCCTAGTACCCCCGCAGCAATCAATCCACTTGCAACAACCGTAGCAACTTTGTTTCTATATCTCATATGAACCGAACCCCCGATGTCGATAATTATGAACTCTTTAACAACTATTAAGTGATAAAAAGTATTTAAATGTTTCGATTTATAACTACTGGACAGTGATTATGAAGAAAAAGAAGTAATTCCACAACACTTAAATATCATCTTCTTAAGCCAGTCCCTACGGATGTATTATATCACATCTTAGAATTTTGATTATCGGTTGGAGGGTGTTGACAATTTCTAAGAAACGGAAGAAAGGGAAGTTTGGTCGTGAAGGAAACCACGATCATAGTGTGAGTCACGAAAGGGAAACGACAGAGAAAGACCAGGATGGTTCTAAGGAGCATCATGAGGAGCACCATGAACAAGGGAGAAAATCTTCTGATGATGAAGGCTTCGATCTGAAGACCATACCTTCAGCATTGTCTTCCTTTTTCTTAGGTGAAGGTGATGCAAGTGTCTATAAGTCCCTCAATTCCGTCTACGATGCGTCTGTGAAATTCGCACCCATACTGATAGTATTGTTATTGATGTTTTTGGGCGGTTATGTAAGAGCTACTCCTGCATGGCTTCCTATCGCAGAGGAATGGGCCCAAGAGTCCATCGACGATCAGCTGAGAATGCAGATTGCTCAGAATGTAGAGCAGGAATTCCCAAACTTACCTCCTGAGAATTTTGAACGGATGGTAGAAGAACAGCTCCAAGAGTTCAGGGAGATGAATAGTGAGGCTTATGAAGCGCAGATCGCTCAAGGTGCAGATTTCTTAAGAGGTCAATTGCAGGATGATGAAGGACAGACTTTCCTCACGGGTATAGACCCATATCATTGGTATAGGCTTTCAAGGAATGTCATCGAGCGCGGAGGACCTGGAGATGAAGTAAGGGATGGAGAAGAATGGGATGCACTTATGCTTGCTCCTTATGGAAGGGCAGTAGATACTGACGCCCATATATTCACCGTTGCTCATGCACATAGGGTTATAACGACTTTCTTCCCAGATGTCTCCTTGATGACCACTGCTTTCTATTCTCCTGTGGTTTTGGCACCACTTGCTGTCATACCGGCATTCTTCATCGTGAAGAAGTTTGCGGGAATCGTTGGTGGTACAGTGGCGGGTTTCTTTGTAGCAATACACCCATCATTCGTGTCAAGAGCGATAGGGGGCTTTAACGATAATGATTCCTATACAGTTGTACTGCCACTATTTGCAGTCTGGTTCCTGATAGAGGCGCTTTATGCGAAGACCGTGAAGAAGACAGCGATATTCTCGGGTCTTACTGTGTTATCATTGTATATATTCTACTTGGCATGGGAAGGATGGTGGTACATATTCCTCATTATCAGTGCTGCTCTTGGGATATACCTATTATGGCTGCTTTTCTTGAATACAGTAAAGCAAGGGAAGCCGTTCAAAAGTCTTGTCAGGAACAAGGAGAGCCGGAGGAAGATTGTATCGCTTGTATCAGTATTCTTAGGAGCGATCTTTTTCACAGGACTGATAGATGGATTCCGTACAGTCACAAGACTGTTCTGGGATTTCCCAATGCGTGTCATACAGATAAGAGATGTTGCTACATTGGACATATGGCCTAATGTATTGACTACAGTGGCAGAGCTAAACCCGTCTGCTCATATGGATATTATAACCAATCTTTCGGGAGGACCTATGGGAGGAAGATTGATCTTTGCATTAGCTTTCATGGGTGCAATGTTGACACTGGTTGTGTGGAAGAAGGAGTACATGGCAAGAGAGTCTGCGTATTTAGGTCTTTCCTTCCTCATATATCTGATAATGCTCTCAGATCCGGATTCTATAGGTGATATAGCTTTCGGACTAATCTTGACTCTGCCCGTTCTCGGAAAGATGGTGTTCAATATGCTATCTTATCCGGCTAAGGATATCAAGGATATAAGGATACCGTATGCTGCAATCATAATAGTTTGGCTAGCAAGTACTGTTTACGCTTCTACAAGAGGTGTAAGGTTCATAATGGTTATAGTCCCTGCGTTCTCTCTTGGCTTAGGGATATTCGCTGGAGTCATGTCAAGGCTGATAAGCGACAAGGTATCAACATCCACAGGAATGAACAAGAAAGCTGTTTCGCTAGCTGTAGGTCTGCTTGTAGTGTCGACTTTCCTGCTAGGTCCTCTGAATGCGGATGCCCTAGATAGAAGTGTTGAGACTGCCAGGAATTATGTACCACACATGAATGATGTATGGTATCAAGGTCTGCAAGGTATAGATGAGACTGCTGAAGAAGACGCTATTATAGGTTCATGGTGGGATTTCGGGCACTGGTTCAAGGCCATTGCACAACGTCCTGTGTTCTTTGATGGTGGATCTCAATCGACAAATACTGCGCATTGGATAGGTAAGACTCTTGTAACAGAGGATGAGACGCTCGCTGCAGGTCTTCTCAGGAAGATGACATGTGGAAGGGATGAGGCTTATGATTATCTAGAGGAAGAGTCACCACTTTCAGGACCAGAAGCAGTAGACATGATATATGATATTGTCCGGGTGAATACTGATGAGGCTAGATCTATGATGCTAGATGCTGGTGTGCCAGAGGATGTCGCTGAGAATGTCTTGGAGTACACTCATTGCGATCCTCGTGAGGTCTTCTTCATAACCTCTGAAGATATGGTAGGAAAAGGAGGAGTCTGGGGACATTTCGGATCCTGGGACTTCCACAGGGCAGAGCAGTATATGATGTCCACACAGCTTCCAAGAGAGGAGGCTATCGACTACCTTGTAGAGAACCATAGCTATGAGAGAGAAGATGCAGAATCTACTTACACAGAGATATCTACAACAGAGCCTGATGAATGGATCTCTCCATGGCCAGGATACATGGGTGCTGGATCAGGATGCAGCAGAGAGAATGATGATGAGCATCTCTGTCGTGTTGATGCACAGGGTCAGCAACTTAACATATTGTTCAATGAGACCTCTGGAGATGCACACATAATAGGTAACCAACCGGGTATGGAAGGAGATGTCCGACCTGCCGCCATAAGTTATCTGGATGAGGATGATAACATGGTGACCAGGGAATACGAAGGAAGCCAGGTGCAACAGGCATTCTCTTTCGTCAGGGAAGGATCATCTTACAATGTGATACTTATGGATCCTATACAGGTTGATAGCATGTTTACACAGCTCTTCTTCCATGAAGGAGAAGGTGTTGATTACTTTGAGAGTGTATATGATGAGCAGGGTATAGTTAGCGGTAGAGTTGTGATATGGGAGATCCATTGGATGGACTTCTTGGAAGACATAGATGATGTGCCTGATGACTTTGACTATGATGAGCCAGAGGATATCGACTATGATGCTGATATGCCAGTAGCTGAAGAAGCTCCGCAACAGCCACAGCAGCCACAGCAGCCTCAAGGTGGTGGAGCAGAGGGTGTCCCTATACAGTAGAGTGAGGAGAATATGTCAAAAAGCCGTCATATGGATAAGAAGATATCTGTGGTCCTTCCTGGACATAATGAGGAGGAGCACATCTCTTCTGTCTTATCTTCTGTCAGGAAGCACGTTGATGATGTAATCTTTGTTGATGATGGGAGCAAGGATGGGACTCTCGAGATCGCAAAGCGCTCACGCGCTACAGTGCTTCACCATATAACTAATCTGGGAAAAGGTGCTGCATTGCGTACAGGATGTGATTATGCAGTCAAGAATGGTGCTGACATTATAGTCGTCATGGATTCTGATGGACAGCACGATCCTAGTGAGATCCCAAATTTCTTGAAGAGCATATCTGAAGGGAATGATGTGGTGATCGGTTGCAGGAAGTGGAATTCTGAGATGCCACTCATGATGAAGGTCGGTAATTATGGCCTATACAAGATATCCTCATTCTTCTTCAAGGTTGATGCAAAAGACACGCAGTCAGGGTATAGGGCATTCACAAGAGAGGCATACGAAAAGATAAGATGGAGCTCTAATGACTATTCTATGGAGTCTGAGATGATAGCAAGGATAAGCTCTTCAGGTCTAAGATGCTCTACAATACCTATAAAGACCATATATCATGATGATTATAAAGGCACTACTGTGATAAATGGGATCATAATCGCTTTCAACATGATACTCTGGAGGATCTTCGGGACTGCTGATAATAAAGAGAAGGACGAGATGGTCAGTATCTCTAGGCTATAGTCTGAGGAATTCTGGAATCAGTAATATTTTTAAATACGCCCAAATCTCTTAGGCTGAGACACAGATATGAGTGTCGTCATTTATTTATCGAGGTAATGATTATGGTTGAACAGACAAGATGTGTTTCAATGGGGACGGACATCTCTAATGATGGAGGTTCTGTACAGTTCAAGTGCCCTAGTTGTGGCGACGCCACGATAGTCAGGTCAAGGGAAGCAAGAAGATTGGCTTCAAAGTATAAGTGTCCTGTATGTGGTTTTGAAGGACCTAATTGAACTGTTTTATTTTAAGTGGATTGATAATATCTATGAGGTGTTTTGATGGCGGATGTTGTTATAACAATCAAGCTGATGCCAGAGTCTCCAGAAACTGATATGGATGCTCTCGCAGAAAAGGCTACAGAGTTGATTTCAAAGGTAGGCGAAGTCGGGAAGAAAGAGATTGAACCGGTTGCTTTCGGTCTGAAGGCGCTGAATCTGATTTTCGTGATGGATGAGAGCAAAGGCTCGACAGATGATGTTGAGAAGGAGCTTTCCGACCTTGATGCTGTAGCTTCAGCAGAAGTGACTGATGTAAGGAGAGCAGTAGGCTGATTACATCATTTTTTCTTATTTTTCTTCTTCTTATCTGCTTCAATATCGTTCTCTGTAGAAACCGTCTCTTGCAGCGCTTCTTTTATGGAATCTATATGGTACTCCCTCATAGCCCTGATGTATGTGTATCCGAATCCTATCAATAGATTCATCATGACTAGATTGAAGTACTCTACTCCCTCAGGTATTATCCCTCCTACGCCCATTATGAGCATTATGAAAGAGTAGATTGGTGCATGGAGCCACAGCATATTCTTTCCTTTTCCATAAAGGAGACTTATGTTTATGGATGCTATCGTTGCGATAGAAGGTAAGAAGCTCATGAATACCCTTTCCAGAGGCTCTCTAGCTGCTCCTGCTGTGATGAATATTAGGACTGCAAGCGCTATTCCATACCCTATCTCTACATTCCTTATCCTCTTCTCTACAGTAGGTCTCTCATTCTTCACAGTACTGATGGCCTTGTCTATAGTGTCTTTGGAATGACCATACTTCTCGAGAATCTTCTTGACTTCCTTCTCCGATGTTCCAGAAGCCAGTTGATGCTCTACATACCTCATTACAGAATTGAGTATGTTGAAATAAAGCTCCTTATCAAGGTCATTCTTCACTGGCTCATTCAATGCTTTTACTATGTTATAATCATGTTTCTTCAATGACCTGAGTGCCTCTTTTACGAGATCCTGGTGATGTCCTCCACTCAGCAGAGATTTTCTTATCCTGGTAAGCGGTATGCCTTTATCATACTCTTGCTTTATGTAGAAGATCAGCTCTTTTCGCATGTGCTGGGTAAGAGATACCATAGAGCATTAGTTAGGATTAGCATATTTAAAGGTTGTGGTGACCTGGATTTGTCCCAAAAGAGCTAAGCGGTATTGACTTTTGACATCTTTACAAGCTC
>CAZMXQ010000025.1:0-13103 GCA_964570335.1 uncultured Methanosarcinales archaeon | reverse complement strand
TTGATTTTGGTTCTAGCGATGATGATGGGATTGTACGTGGTACAAGAGGCCTAG
Organism: uncultured Methanosarcinales archaeon; assembly: GCA_964570335.1. Lineage (GTDB taxonomy): Archaea > Nanobdellota > Nanobdellia > Woesearchaeales > CAZJJJ01 > CAZJJJ01. The sequence continues at coordinate 13,049 of CAZMXQ010000025.1, read as the reverse complement.
TGATAGATTTTGTTAGTGGAACCCCTACACGCCTGTCCCAGGGTGAGCCATACAATATCCAGATGAGACTTACCAATGAAGGTGCATTTGATATAGAGGATGGTGTGATAGACATCTCTTATGAATCACAGAAGCTGGATCTTGAGAATAGGGATGAGATTGAAAGATTCAGTCTCTCGGGAGATGATGGGACTTTCAGAGGCGAGAGTGAAGTCAAGGAGATAAGGATGAGTACACGCGATTTCACTATGGGAGATGTATCACAGACAGATACAAAAGTTACGATAAATTCATGCTATGAGTACAGGACTTTTTTCCAGGAGAGTTTTTGCATGGATACTAACCCATCTTCAACGGATCCTAACGCACCATGTACTGTTTCTGAGATAAGAGGGGGAGACGGGCAAGGAGCGCCTGTAGTAGTTCAAAGAGTTGTGCCAAGGATACACTCTGGCTCAACAGGTGCAAGAGTCTCTTTTGATATATACTTGAGAGATTCAGGGGATGGAAGAGTGCTTGCACCCGAGGCATCAGAGAGAGTATGTACAGGTGAGCTCACTTCTGACGACTTCAGCAGGATTAAGATATCATCTCTTACACTGTCAAGGTATAACTTGGATGATGGAGACATAAGTTGTGAATCGCATACAGAACATTCGAATGAATTCAACATGAATGATGAGAGAGGTTATATAACATGTAGCCTTAATGAAGAGGTGGATCCTTCACAAGGCACCTTCACTACTCCTATGACTATAGAGCTTAAGTATGGATACTTACAGACTGCTGAACAGAGGCTAGAGATAACTACAAGGTAATCACTATGTTAAATGCGTATTTGAAATGGATGATGCTGATATCTGTTCTAGTGCTGGCATCATGTGCTCCTGCTCAAACAGAGCAGGATACTGGAGATAGTACTGCAAGAGGTCCCCAGTCTTTAGACATAAGTTTTGTCGAGGGTGCACCTCCTGATACAGTATATGTAGAGCAAGGTGAGAATCCAGACGCTGACTTCCAAGTGGCAGTAGACATAGACAATGTTGGTGGTTTTCCAGAGAGTAGAACCGGATCCCTTAATGGGAAACTCTATCTTACAGGTTATGATTCTTATGTGATCCAGGGCGGAAGTTGGGACGGTGGCGACAGTCAAGGAAACCAGTTCAATAGGATTCCTGGAATCTCTGATGATTATCCCGAAGGAGATTCCATGAGGAAGAGATTCACTGCTGAAACACTGAATTTCCCTTTCGACAGTGAGAGGCATGATATACCTCTAAGACTCAAGGCTTGCTACTACTACGAAAGCCATATTTCAGGTTCTGTATGTGTGGATCCTGATCCAGCTAGAGATTCTGACTCTGATGTATGTAATGTCGGTCAAGTTGATATACAGAGACAGTCAGGTCCGCTTGAAGTCAGTAGCATAAGCAGTTCTGGCACAAGCTCTGAGCTAATACTGACAATAGAGATACAGAATAGAGGTAGGGGTGAAGTGCTACGTGAGTTCAAGTCCGCATCTCCAGGACCTGTAACCAATGATGAATGTCTCGGTATACCCGAATACCATGATGATAGGGACAGGGTTGGTGTCGTCGCCAGAATTACAGGGCTTGGACAACCTGATTGTTCCCCAAAAGGAACTCCAGAAGAACCACTTAGGTTGATAGACGGCAGAGGAGAGATTGTGTGCAGGTATCCTCTTGAGGACGACCAAGATGCCACATACATGACAGAGTTTGATATAACTCTCCAATATGGTTATATGCAGACGGAAGCGAAAGATATCACTCTGATTAACCTAGAACGGTAAATTTAGCGTTAATTATATAAATGCAGAAGCTTAGACATTATATGCATGATTTGTCAAAGGTCAAGGAGGTTTTAGAATGAAGAAGAGTATCATAATTGTAACGATTGTTGCAGCGATGTTTGTTCTCGCTGCTTGTGATGAGAATGGAAACAATGATGAGGTGAGTAATCCTTTCAGAGGTGGTACTCAGAGTCTTTCTGTAAGTTTTGAGGACGAGAATCCTCCATCTGAAGTGTTCTCAGATGAAGATTTCTATATTTCGATGAGGATATCTAATCAAGGTGAACATACTGTGCCTGAGAATGATCTCACTTTAAGGGTTCAAGGTATTAACCCTGATACTTATGGTCTTTCCGAGGATAGGAAAACTCTCAGCCCTTCATTAAGGGGCACTGTATACGATCCAGAGAGGAATGTTGTTGAAGGTGATGAAGAGTACATCGAGTTCGGTCCTCTGCAGTATGATGGAACTCCTTCCGCTACACTTTCTGATCAACCCATACAAGCAGCTGCATGCTATTCCTATGGAACAGAAGCCCTATCTAGCATATGTATAAAAGAAGACATATCTAGTGATGATCCTGGTGATGTCTGTGCGGTAAATGAGGATAAGACAGTATACAACTCTGCAGGCCCAGTACAGGTAACTTCATTCTCCCAGTCAAGGAGAGGAAGCAATTCCATAGCTTTCAGTTTCGATGTAGAGTATGTGGGAACTGGTGACTTGTATGGACCATCATCTTCCCCATCATGCGAAGATGAAGAGGATGAGGTTTATGTGGATATTGATGCCCCTTCAGGCACTGATTGCTCAAGACTAGGTGGAGGTACTTCAGGAACCTTAAGGCTATCAGGTGGAAGCAGGATGGTCTCTTGTGAGCTTGATGTATCAGACGTAACTTCAAGTTATATAGAGCAGGTCGGTATAGAGCTTGACTACAGCCACAGGCAGGTCATGACTACAACTCTTGATGTAAGGCCTGAGTAAATAGGATTTCTTTTTCTTTTTTTGATTAAATTTATATTCTTTCTATTTTTTCACCATCTTGGTGGTATTATTGGCTTATGAGAATATATTGTATCTACACGATCAGTACATGAAGGAGTTCGATGCTAAAGTCATTTCTGTTAAAGATGGTAAGTTTGTCATGCTTGATAGGACTGCTTTCTATCCTAATGCAGGAGGACAGATGAATGATGAAGGAACTATGACGACAGATGATGGAAGGAGATTCAAAGTTGTATTTGTAGCGAAGATTGGTGATGATTCAAGTCACGAGGTAGTGCCAGAGGATGGCTCTGAGATGCTGAAAGAAGGAGACAATGTTCATTGTAAGATTGATTGGGAAAGGCGGTATAAGCTAATGAGGTCACACACTGCTGCGCATGTGGTATCTGGTGTGATTGCAAACGATCTAGGAGCAAAGATATGTGGAAACCAGAAGACTGTTGAGAAAGTAAGAGTTGACTTCAACACAGAGCACTATGATAAGGAATACCTTAAGGAGCTGGTAGAGAAGTCTAATGAGATAATAAAGAGGAAGCTTCCTGTGAATACCTATTTCATGTCAAGGAAAGAGATGGAAGCTAAGCCAGAGATGATGAAGCTTGCTAAAGGGATTCCAGAATCTGTGAATGATGTGCGCATAGTTGACATAGAAGGATTTGACAGGCAACCATGTGGAGGGACTCATGTCAAGAATCTGGAAGAGGTAGGTAAGATCACTTTCAAAAAAGCAGAGAATAGGGGAAAGAATAATAGGAGACTTTACTTCACTCTCGAAGATGAACGATGAGATATTCTTTGATGAGGTAAAAACTTCTTTAGGATTGATGGCTATAGTTTTTGATGAAGGGAATAATATTGTCGCATCATTCCTCCCCTTAGAAAGAAAGAAGTCTTTTTGCTATGAGATCCAATCCTTGATGAAGAAAAAAGGTCTTTCTCATTCTCTAACAAAGAAACATTTTCATGAGAGGGGTGCGATCTCTGATTATTTTTCTGGAAAAGGTACTGACCTTTCTGATTTAGAGATTGACATGGATTTCTTGGGAATCACTAGTTTCCAAAAGAAAGTATACTCACTTTGCAGGGAAATTCCAAAAGGGCAGACAAGGAGTTATTCTTATATTGCAAGACAGATAGGTGGATCATCACCTCGTGCTGTAGGCACAGCTCTAGGCAAAAATCATATCCCTCTCTTCATACCATGCCATCGTGTAATAAGCAAAAGAGGAATGGGGGGTTTTTCTGCAGGCTATGACGATACAAAGAAGAACATCTCTCTTAAGAGAAAGCTGTTGTCTCTTGAGACCCCGAAAAATATATAAATTCACAACCCGTTGATGAATAAAAGAGGTGTTTTTGTGAAGTTGAAGAAATTGGGTATGGTACTTTTCATTGCAGGTGTTCTTATATCATTGTTCAGTGGAGTCTTTGAGTTCGTTGATGGTATACAGGATGCTAAGATAGCGTTTCTTGTGTCCCTTGGAGCGCTTGTAGGTCTTCTTAACATATCCGACAAAGAACAGATAAACTTCTTGATATCTTCAGGAGTCTTCATACTTGCCTCTGGTGTGATTCTGCAGTTTGCACCTGCAAGGATACTACTTTTCGATGGACTTTTCCTGATTCTATATAATCTCAACATATTCGTAGCACCAGCTACAGTAGTGGTATCATTGAAGCTTGTCTTCGAGTATATGTCGGAAGATGATGAAGATGAAAGATCAGATCTTCCTTCTCTCGATGAGAAACATCATCTTGAGATAGCATGGGACGTCGTTGTCCTCGTTGCAGTCGCTCTTACTTTAGTAGTGCTCATACTTGAATCATTCTTTGATGTCTCAGGTCAGATAGAGCTAGTCAAAATGATGGCATTTTCTGACTATTTGGTTCTGATGATATTTGTAATAGATGCAGGTTTCCTATTCTCAAAGTCTGATAGTATCAAGACATTCTTTAAGAAGAATTGGCTTGACTTGATTGCTATAATACCTTTCAACTCCTTGTTCAGAATTACAAAATTGTTGAGAGCGACTAGAATCCTTAGGATATTCACAAGAGCTCAGAGAAGTACGAAATTCTTTTCCAATGAGTCAGGATTCAACACCTTGGTAAAGAATAGCCGAAAGAGCACTAAGAATGCTAAGGATACTTCAAAGAAAGCCTCAAGGAAGACATCTAGAAAGTCTTCCAAGAAGAGCAGCACTAAGAAGACCGCCAACAGTTCATCTAAAACTACACCCAAGAAGAAAGCAGAAAAGAAGGGTAACAGATCTTCTCATACTAAAAGAAAATCAACAAGGAAGTGAAAACTGTAAAATGATGTATGATGGAACCGGCACCAGATCCACTGAACTCTAATCGTTTCAGTTATTTTCATATATTTGGTGCTGTTATGACCATTGTCGGTACTACTATAGGTGCTGGCATATTAGGCTTGCCGTCTCTCTTCTCAAAATCAGGTTATATGACTGGAGTTATCGTATTGCTCTTTCTATCCCTATTCTTCATCTATGTATTTCTGCTTCTTGGAGAAGCTATAATGAGGACAAAAGAAGAGCACCAGCTTCCTGGGCTCGCTGAGAGATATCTTGGCCAGAATGGAAAATCTTGGCTTTTCATATCAATGCTTTTAGGTTCATATGGATCTCTTACAGCATACCTTATAGCTTCTGGTGAAGCGATTCTAGAGCTGGGGAAGATTTTCTTCGACCTATCGGGCATCTTCTCATCTTCTCTTTTCTACAGCATAATCTTTTTCCTGCTTATGTCGATATTGATAATAAGGGGTCTTAATGTCATAGAGAACTCAGAAATTATCGTCACAGGATTCCTGCTCTTGTTTGTAGGGATGATTTTTGTGATAGCATTCTCAGAGATAGATGTTGGTAATGTAAGTCTATCGACTTTCTCCGCTTATAATCTAATAATACCTTATGGAGCAATTTTCTTTTCATTGATGGGATTTAATTCTATCCCCGAAGCGATAAGGATACTGCACAGGAGAAGGAGTCTTGTACCTTACGTATTAGTTGCAGGAGTTATTGTACCAGTCTTGGCATACATAGTTTTCTCTGGAGCTATTGTAGGAGTCATGGGAGCTAATACGAATGAACTGGGAGTCACTGGACTGGGAGATGTATTAGGTCCAGAGGTCAAGATAATAGCTAATATATTCCTTATTTTCGCAGTAACGACATCTTTCCTTGGCATTGGCTTTGCTCAGGTGAGTGTGTTCACGCATGACTACAAGATGCCAAGGGTATTCTCATGGTTCTTAGCTTGTGGGGTCCCTTTTCTCATATTCATATCTATAAGAAATCTGATGGGTTTTGTTAATGTACTTTCTATAACTGGTTCTATTTTTGGGGCAGTGATGACTGGTCTGATAATTGTCATATCTTACCTTGCAAAGAAGAAGGGAGAGGTAACACCAACTTATAAAGTGCCAGTTAATCTTCCTATTGTAGTATTTCTCGTGATGCTCCTTCTGGGGGGAATGGTCACTCTCTTCATCTGAAAACATTTAAAAACATAAGAGACTATTCAGGAATATGAAGTTCAATATCAGTGTACCAAAAGTTTTGTTCTTCCTATTGGCTCTTTCATTATCCGTTATGATATATACAAGTTCATTCTTCAACATATTCTATGATGAAGAGTTCTATGAAGATTTCTATGAGAGAAACGAGATTAATCAGACACTAGATGTACCTACTGACAAGGCGATGGAGATAGTAGCATATCTCAATTCAGAGACTGACCAATTCCCAAGGGAAAGTCCAGTCTTTGCAGATGCCCAGTTCACGGATAATGAAGTTTCTCATTTCAGGGATGTAAAGGACCTCATCATAGCTACAAGAGTTGTTTATTTCGTATCATTCACACTATTCTTGGTCTTGATTTTCGGTTTCTTGTCTTCAATTATCCGCGCAGGCGATAAGGCATCAAAAGATAAGATAAGAAGGTTCCTTATAAAACTCCACTACTATGTCATCGGTATTACAGGATCGATATTGCTACTTTTTTTAATAGGTACATTGTCAAGCTTTGACACTCTCTTCGTATGGTTCCATGAGATATTCTTTCCACAGGGGAACTGGCAATTTCCTCCTGGTAGTCTATCAATAACGCTCTTCCCTAGCGAGTTCTTCTATGAGTTTTTCATGGCACTATTGAGGAATGTCTTCATGCTATTATCACTGCTCATAGTCCTGGTCCTGTTCATAAGACTTGCTTACAGGAATGATATGACGCCATCAAATAAGAGAAAAGAAGATCATAAGGCACAATCTTGATACGCATTCTTGGTTCTCTAATAGACAAATGTTTTTGAATAATCCTGATATACTGAAGATATGCTTTCAGGGATAGAAGGGATCTTGGAGAATAAAAGACATGTTGTAGAGCGTGTCATTGATTGGAGGAAGGTTCTGTTCAAAGAGAAGATGCTGTATGATAAGTTCCTTATAAGAACTCAGAGAATCATGGAAGTGATGTGTGGTTCTGGCGCAAGGATATCTTCTCTATCACACATGTGCAGAGAGATAATAGGTGTGGAGCCTGATTATGGTCTCTTCAAGGAGGCTTCTGACCGTTCTTCTTCCATACCTAATGTAACCCTTATGAACTGTGACCTTCTAAGCCAAGAACTCTCAAGAGATGTCAAAGATGGTTCTCTTGATGCTGTTCTCTTGATGGGGAATCAGCTTCCAAAAATAGTCAATGTTGACAACCTTGAAAAGACATTCAAGAAGATTTATTCTTTACTTGCGAAAGATGGCATTGTCATATTATCAGTATTCAATTACGATAGAGTGCTTATGGCAGGTCATCATGATTTTGAGAAAGTCAGATTCAGAATCAAGGATCAGGATCTTTTTCTATCAAGAAATATGAAGATATTCGATGAGGACATCCTGAGATATACAATGAGTATATACACCCTCTCTGGTAAGCATGTCAAGGAACATACTGAACTACAGTCTATCCTTACAAAAAAGGCCCTGGAGAATTGGCTTAAGCATACAGGATTTATCAATATAGAGATCTTCGGCGATTTTGACATGCGAGATTTCTCTCCAGAGACATCATCAAAGATGGTTGTAGTAGCAAAGAAATGATACTATGTAAGAAAGTATCCGTAGTTTTGATATATTAACAAAGAATCACATGAATAATATGAATACAAACATTTTTGAAAAGAGGTTTCTTTCTCTGAAATATGTCTGTAATAGTTTATAGTCCATCATGGTTCTTTGGTATTGATGCACTACTGCAGTCTGTAGCTGTAATAGTGTCTTTGATGCTTTCCATGGCAGCATATAGGATATATTCTATAATGAGGGAGAGTAAATTCCTTTATTTCTCTGTATCTTTTGTTCTGATATCATTCTCATATATAGTGAAGATATTGACAGACCTATTCGTGTATAACCGGATTATGCTTGAGCAGCGACCTATGATTGACTTAGTTGTCCATAATTTCTCAGCCATTGAGTTTGTAAGCCTATTCGGAAACCTGGCTCATAGGTTCTTGCTTCTTCTGGGTTTTTTGATGCTGATAATAATATTGCTTGATATATTTGATCGTAGAGTAGTATTCTTATTAGTATACTTCACCTTCATTGTGAGTGTTTTCAGTGCATGGTCCTTCATACTCTTCCAGACTACTGTAACTGTCTTTGCAGGAACATTAGCTCTGTACTATCTTTTCAACTATATAGACAACCAGAAACGTGTGATATTCTATTCACTACTGGGATTCTCACTCGTATTCTTAGCACAGATTTCATTCATGTTCACATTCTTCTTTGAGCGCAGGATGTTTGTTATGGGTCATATGTTCCAGACCATAGGATTCATTATGCTATTTGTAACATATTGGTTGGTGTCCAGAAGATGAGAGGAAAAAGGAGAACAAAGATAGAGATAATATATGATATCCTCAGAGCAGTCCAGATTAAAGGAGGGGACATAAAACCAACTCATCTATTGTATAAGTCTAACCTTTCGCATAAGAAGATGATAGAGTATGTGGAAGATCTTAAGAACAAGGGAATGCTTCTAGAGTATGAGATTGATGACAAGAGCAAGATGTACAAGATAACAGATAAAGGACTTAAGTACATCTCAGAGTTCAAGCAGATACAGCAATTTTCTGATGCCTTCGGTATAAGGTCCTTCTAAGATTTTTCAATTCTCAGTAAGATTTCCATTAATAGCCATGCTTATAAGAAATTTTGTAATATTGGTGAATATATTCTGATTTTTTTGTAAGATATCTTAGAACATTGCAGAAATCCATTTATCTTTGGATAGATTGGATTGTGATGGTGATAATCATGGGAGCGAGTATAGATGATTCGGTCATTGAGAGGAAAAGACCAAAGAAAGGGATGAGATTTTTGAAGACAATGGTTTTGGGGACAGCTCTTTTGGGTTCAGCATATCTGGGAGACTCGTACAATGTTGCAGACAGGTTTGTGAATCCTATCGTATATCATTCAGCTGATTCGGAGAGAGGGTTCACCGATAGCCCTTTCTCGCTTGAGAAGAGAGTGATCAAGAACGATGATGGTAATCTTGAGACCTACTTCGGAAATAGGAATACGGGAGAATATATGCGGGTTAGAGAGAATGACCATACTGCAAACATGCTTGATGATGTGTTCGATGCGACAAGGATGAGATATGAAGATGCTGTGGATTATGTACGTGATAATTTTTTTGGCTCGGAGGAGTAATCCTCAGTGAATACAAGAAGCATCTCATAAGGAATACTCTCTTTTAAGTTTGGCAGAGCTTAGATTTATATAGGTGGCCCATAATACCTAAGGCATGCCAGCTAAAGATATTGATAAGGATTCGATAGAAGATTTCATAGGATCAGGTAGGAAGATAGTATATTTTTGGTCTGACCTCTGCGGCCCTTGTCATGTAGTAGGACCTCAAGTGGAAGAGATTGCAGAATCGAAGAGTATCTCTCTTGGAAAAGTCAACACAGAGGATGAAGAAGAGATTGCAGAATCCTTTTCTGTGAGATCACTCCCTACTATAATCCTTTTCGAGGAAGGGAAAGAGATTGATAGGATTGTAGGTTACGTCTCAAAGAAGGATATAGAGAAGAAGTTAGACTCTTTTTTGGGTGAGTGATATGAGATCTGCTTCTTTAGGGATAATCGGTGGAGGACCTGCTGGAGTTACTGCTTCCATATACTCTTCACGATATTCTGTGGACCATGTGCTCATAACTAAAGATATAGGTGGTTGGGCATCAAAAGCCTACAAGATATATAATTACCCAGGGATCCCTCAGATGACAGGTAGGGAACTCATGCGCTCATACAAAGAGCATCTTGATTCTCTTGAGACTAAAGTTGTTTTCTCAGGTGTCGAGTCTATAGAGCAGGACAATGGTAATTTTATTGTCAAGACAGATGATGACATATTCTCTTTCTCGCAACTGATATATTCAGCGGGAACATCCCCTATTATGCTCGATGTTCCAGGAGAAAGGGAACTAATCGGCAAAGGTGTAAGTTATTGTGCAACATGTGATGCCTCACTTTTCAAGGGAAAACCTGTAATGGTTGTAGGTGGCGGTAATTCTGCACTCAGTTCTGCAGTCATGTTATCAGAAAAGGCAAGCAGTGTAATCATCATCACCAATGAGAAGGATTTCACAGCAGAAGCAGCCTGGAAAAAAGTGATATCATCCATAAGCAATATAACCACAATTTTTGAGGATACTGTGGCTGAGATCTCTGGAGAGGATTCTGTTGAATATGTTATGATGGATAGCGGCGCAATGCATAATGTAGATGGAGTTTTCATAGAGATAGGTTTCAGACCTTATACAGAACCTCTCAAGACGATAGATGTAGATATGAAAGAAGGATATGTTACAACTGATGAAAGTCAACGCACAAGTGTAAAGGGATTGTATGCTGCGGGAGATGTTGTATATTATCCCTTCAAACAGATTATAACAGCATCATCACAAGGTGCAATGGCTGCATATTCAGCATATATAGATTCAAAAAAAGAATAAGTTCAATCGTTCTCGACTCTTGGCGCTAGGATGAAGCCGAGATACACCTTATCAACTTCTACAAACTCCATCTTCAAAGGGTAATCAGTGTTGAAGAACATAGATGCCCTGCTGCTTATCTTTGACCCTTGTACCATCTTCTTGAGGTACTCTATGGAATACTTTGCCTTGACAGGATTCTCACTTTCTGATGTTATCTCAGTGTTCTCGTCCTTTGTTATCTCTACTTTCACCTTGCTGAGGTCGCCTTCTGCAGCAATAGTCACCTTATTGGAATCTGCGAGGAATGCTACGGATTCACCAACAATATCGGCATCGTCAATGGCATCCGCTATTATAGATGTAGAGGTAGTTACTTTGACAGGGAAGTTGAGTTCTGGAATCTTCTGCTGTCTCTCATCCATATCTAGTACAGGAAGGCTGAATGTTCTTGTAGATGTTCCCACTATCTTTATATTGAATTTGCTTTCAGTTATCTCAACCTCTAGAGAGTCCGATGTGCCGACTCTTCTCAGTACTTGTTTGAGATTGCTGAGATTAATGCCCACTTCCATGTCTTCCTTGAATTCATATTCGGTGAAAGAACTTGAGAAAAGCTTGTATATTACCATGGCCACATTTGCAGGATCCATGGCAACCATCTCCATCATGTCCTGGGTGAACCTCAGTCTCGCTTCCGAAACAAGATCTGCAACTATCGATATACAATCCTTGAAATATTTCGTCTCTGATAAACTGAATCTCATATTAACCTAACCCCGAATCTCGAGAAGGACATTGCCTTTATATATTTTGTTCTGCTATATCACTCAATTATTATCTTGTCTCCATTCTTGGCGAGATGTATTGATTTCTCATCGTATCCCATCTCCAATGCAAGTTTTTTCATATTCTCCATCATGTCGGGGTAACCATGTGCGGGTATGATGTTTGAAGGTTGAGTCATCATGAGAAGATCCCTTAACTCTTCTCTAGCAGCATGCCCACTCACGTGAATGTCTCGGAATATTCTCACTTTCTTCGCATTGAGCTTATCTTCAAGGAATTCTCTGTTCTTCTCATTCTCTTCATTTGGTATTATTCCACAGGAGAATATCACTACATCACCGCTATTGAATTTGTAATCTATCTTGCCATAGGCCATATCAGAAAGGATGGCCTCGGGCTCACCTTGATGCCCCGTCACAATCAACATGTACCTGCTAGGATCTTGCTTGACCTTCTTGAGGAATCTTTTTATCTTATCTCTATACCTTATCCTATTGACATCACTGAAATCTATTATGCCGACTTTTTCTCCTGCATCGACATACTTCTCAAGGCTTCTTCCTAGCATGACAATCTCTCTCCCTTTCTGCCTTCCTACTTCTATCATGGATTTTAGCCTAGCGATATGCGAAGAGAAGGTTGTGGCTACTATTAGATTATCCTGACTTTCAATCCCATATAGTACATCTTTAAGCATCTCTTTTGCAACAGATTCCGACGGAGTCTTCTTTGCATCCCATGATCTGGTGCAATCGCTTATGAGACATTTTACACCTTTTATCTGTCTCAATTTCTCGAAATTTGGCTTGGGTCCGAGAGTAGGAGAAAGATCAAATTTGAAATCATTGGCATATAGCACATCGCCTTCATTACTGTTTATCCTGACCATGACCGTCTGTGGTGTAGAGTGGGTCATATTTATCAGGTCTACTGATATCTTCTCTGAGATCTTGTAAGAAGAGTTCGGATTAACCTGTTTGATATCATTCCTTATACGATATCTCTTATCATCTGCTATGGCTTTTATCACTTCTGCTGTGAAAGGTGTGCATACTATATCTGCCTTGTACTTCTTAGCTATAAAAGGGATCGCTCCTATGTGATCAAGGTGCGCATGTGTAGGTATTATCGCTTTTACTTTGTCCTTCCACTCATCTATCAGGTGAAACTTAGGTATTGCATCGTTCTCAAGAAGCTTTCTTGTTCCTATGGTCTCTATATCGTCTTTTCCCTGTAGCTTGATATAGTTCTCCATATGGATTCCCATATCTATTATCACGACCTCATCGCCAATCTTGACTGCTGTCATGTTCCTTCCGAATTCGGAATATCCTCCGACTGCAAAAATCTCAATCATATTAATAAGTCTTCCACGGCAATTTATAAAACTTACAGTTTCTGATTTCATA
>CAZMXQ010000024.1:0-13672 GCA_964570335.1 uncultured Methanosarcinales archaeon | reverse complement strand
GTCAAATCAAAACATTTAAATACGATTCAGATAGAAAAACTATCAGGGAACGGTGGTTTGGTCATAGACATACACGTCGTCATCTGATGACGGACAAAGGTTCCGCTGAAGGTAATGGTAAAAATGGGATCTGATGATAACGGTGAGAATTTCTTCAAAGGAGATAATAAGAAAGAGGTTCAGGAGACGAAAGTAAGTACCGATGATAACCAGGATTCTGAAGAGGTCCCTGTACCTAAGCTTGACAAGGATTTGAGATTTGAACACGATGTCTCTATTGTGATATGTGGACAGGCGGGACAAGGGATACAGACTATCCAGCAAGTCCTTACACAACTTCTTATATTGGAAGGATACAATGTATACTCAACAAAAGAATACATGTCACGTGTCAGAGGAGGGAGCAATACCACTGAGATAAGAGTCTCATCTGATGAAGTGAATGCTTTTGCCGACCGTATAGATATTCTTATTCCATTAGATGATAAGTCAGTAGACCATGTCAGGAAGAGGATTACGGAGGATACTGTCATTGTAGGAAACTCTGATATCGTACCGAAAGGTTTTGATTATATAGATGTCCCTTTTGAGAAGATAGCAAACGATGTTGGAAATAAGCTCTATGCGAACACTGTTGCAATAGCTTTCGTCCTTGCATTGTTCAAAGGGAACAAGGATAACATCGCTTCATACATAAAAGAGAAGTTTGCAAAGAAAACGCAGAGAACCATTGATGGTAACATTAAAGCATCTGAAGAAGGTTACAGACTAGGGTCAGGTCTTGCATCTTCTGGGCTCGATATAGAGATAGTAAAGAATCCAGAAGTCAAGAAGAAAGTATTCCTTTCAGGCGCTGATGCCATAGGTATGGGTTCCATTGCAGGAGGATGCAATTTCATATCAAGCTATCCTATGAGCCCTTCTACGGGTGTATTGGTCTTCTTATCAGAGCACGCGAGTGAATTCGGAATAGCTTCTGAACAGGCTGAAGACGAGATAAGTGCAGTCAATATGGGCCTTGGAGCATGGTTCGCAGGAGCAAGAGCTATTGTAAGCACATCTGGTGGAGGATTGGCTCTTATGTCTGAGGGACTGAGCTTGGCTGGTATGATGGAGAATCCTCTCGTTCTACATGTTGCACAGAGACCAGGTCCAGCTACTGGGCTACCGACAAGAACAGGACAGGAAGATCTTAACCTAGCTCTACATTCAGGTCATGGAGAATTTCCTAGAGTGATCTTCGCACCTGGAACACTACAGGATGGTTTTGAGCTCTCACAGATGGCATTCAATATCGCTGATAGGTATCAAGTGCCTGTTTTCATACTTACAGATCAGTATTTCATGGATACATACTATAGCACAGAGGCTTTCGACACATCAAAGATAACTGTCAGCAGGCACATCGTGAAGACAGAAGAGGCATACAAGAGATATTCCATAACATCTGATGGTGTATCTCCAAGAGGCGTTCCTGGTTATGGTGCTGGCCTTGTATGCCAGGATAGTGATGAACACGATGAAAGAGGAAACATTACAGAGGATCACGATATAAGGATAAGGATGAATGAGAAGAGGTTGAAGAAGCACGACCTGCTTGCAGAGTCTGCTGTACACCCTCTTGTTATAGGTGACCCTGACAATTACAATGTAGCACTGGTATGCTGGGGATCTACCTTCCCTACATTGAAGGAGGCATTACATGAAGTAGAAAAGGAGACAGGAAGGAATGATATAACTCTTTTCTACTTCAGACAGGTATACCCTCTGCATCCAGAGACATACACACTCTTAAGGAAGGCAAAGAAAGTGGTGCTTGTTGAAGGTAATGCTCAATCACAGTTCGGGCAGCTAATAAGAAGAGAGACCGGACTTGACATCCACGAGAAGATCTTGAAGTACAATGGACTACAGTTCTCTGTTGAGGAGCTGAAGAAAGACATTTTGAAGAGAATATAGATGGTGCAGTATTATGACGGGAAAGAATAGGTTCGACATGGGTCCTCAAGACATAGCATGGTGTCCAGGATGTGGAGATTATGGAATTTTGCAGGTCCTTAAGGATGCATTATTCGAGATGGGCTTCCAGCCTGAAGGGGTCACATTTGTCTCGGGGATTGGCCAAGCGGCTAAGACCCCCCATTACATAAGAGGGAATTTCTTCAATGGTTTACATGGTAGAGCGCTCCCACCAGCTACTGCAATATCGATAGCAAACCCTGACCAGAAAGTCATAGTAACTAGCGGGGATGGCGATATGTATGGTGAGGGAGGAAATCACTTCATACACGCAATAAGGAGGAACCCTAACATAACAGTCTTTGTATATAATAACATGATCTATGGGCTTACCAAAGGACAGGCATCCCCTACAAGTCAGAAAGGGATGAAGACACCTGTGCAGACAGAGGGAGTATTCCTTGAGCCGATCAATCCGCTTGCCATGGCGATAAGTCTAGATGCATCCTTTGTTGCAAGAGCAAGTATCGCAGATCCTGAACCGACAAAGGAGATAGTGAAGAAAGCATTGGATCATAGAGGTATGGCTATCGTAGACATCTTCCAACCATGCGTGGTATTCAACAAGATAAACACTTATGACTGGTTCAGAGGGAATACTTACTATCTGGGTGATTCATACGATCCTTCTGATAAGATGAAAGCGCTAGAGAAGAGCTTCGAGTCTGAGAAGATGCCACTCGGAGTGTTCTTCAAGCAAGACAAACCCACAATAAATGATTTTGTAAGGGAGAAGTTCGGTGTATCTGAGACTTTGCACGAGAAGAAAGTCGACATGGAAAAGGTTGACAGACTCATAAAGAGCAAGATGATACAGGAGCCTTCTGAGAAAATCTCTGAAGGAGAGAATAAGAAGGAAGATGATGATCAAGGAGACAAATGTGCTAGTGGCACTTGTGCATGCAAATCTGGAAAGAGTGAAAGTGACAAGAAGATGCAAGGGCCAAAGAAATACCGTTGCGAGATAAAAGAGATCATAGATGAGACACATGATGTCAAGACATTCGTACTGAGAGTCCCAGATGAGTTCACTTTCTTACCAGGACAGCATGTGATGGGAAGCTTCCCTGATGAGAGGGAGATAAGTGGAAAGAAATCAATCCCTATGACAATGAGCAATCCTCCTACTGACCATAATAAGATCCTTGTTACTCTGCGCAACATGGGTGGATTCACTGAAGCGGTCCATAAGCTCAATGTGGGCGATGAGTTGATGGTTACAGAGGCTATGGGGAACTCTTTCAAGATAGATGAAAATAGTGAAGAAGACTTCGTCTTGATAACCGGAGGAACAGGTGTAGCTCCTTTCATGAGCATGATAAGATTCTTCTTGGCAAAAGGGAAGAAGAACAGGATAAAACTGTTCGATGGTAACAGATCTCCTGACGAGGTAATATTCAAGAATGAACTAGATAAGATCGCTAAAGAACAGGATCACATAGAGATAGTGCATGCCTACTCCAGAGACGCTCCAGAAGGGCATGAGAAATCATATGTCACAGGAGAGATGATAAAGAAGCATGTATCTGATGATGATATCAATAATTCCATATGGATGCTATGCGGTCCTCCTCCTCTTCTAAACTCAGCTTTGGAGGACATCAAAGAGATGGGTGTCCCTGAAGAGCATATAAGGTATGAGAGCTGGCAGAAGCCTGGAAGAGAGAAGTTCAAGAATAAGGATAAATCCTCTGAAGACAAGAGTAATGGAAGCAAGAAAGAGGAAAGCACCTCAGACAAAAAAGGAAACTCTGAAAAGGCGATACTTGCCTCAGATAACGATGAGGTCGAAGTCGAGCCTGGGAGTGTAATAACAGATGCTGCAGAGAAGCTTGGTGTCCCTTTCACATGCAAACAAGGAATTTGTAGGACATGCGAAGCAGAGATCGTTGAGGGTGCTGAGAATCTTGAAGAACCTACTGATAATGAGAAGAACATGAACCTGCCAGATGGTCATCGCTTGTGTTGTCAAGCAAAGATCAAAGGTGGTAGGGTCAAGATAAAGTGGTGATTTCTTATGTCTGAAGAGAAGTGCATACTTTCTTCGGAAGATGATGAAGTAGAGCTTGAACCTGGTCAGATAAGAGATGCGGCTGAAGAGTTAGGAGTTCCTTTCGGGTGCAAGCAGGGTATATGTGGCACTTGTATAGTTGATGTTGTTGAAGGCATGGAGAATCTAGAGCCCAAGAATGATAAAGAGGAAGATATGGGTCTCCAAGATGATCAACGCCTTTGCTGTCAAGCTAAGATAAAGAAAGGTAGGGTAAAGATAGACTGGTAATCATTTCCTCTTTTTCTTCACCGTTTTCTTAGATTTGGAAGGTACTTTCGGCTTTTTTGCGTCAACATTCCTATTCCTGAGCTTATCTTGGTTCCTGTATATTATTGCTAAGACAATCAAGACGAATGCTGTCCAGTACATTATCCTCATTCCAAGGAAGTCACTGTATGATGTAGCATTTATAGCATGATAGAATATCATAAAGAAAAGGACGTAAGTACCAGGGTGTATTATCTTCCATACGAACTTAGGCATATATTTGGCGAATCTGAATGCAAGATGCATCGCCACAACTATGTAAAGCCCTATCGCTCCCATAGCTACAGGCAGTGCGGAGAAATTTGGCAGAAGCAGTCTAGCCATGGAAGTGCTTGATAGTATGAAGAAGATCGGATGGAGCAACGCAACGAGAAGTGTACCGAAAGATATCTCGTTCTTGAACTTCATCACCTTCTCTTTTTCGAAGATCATAGCGAATAGTTTGCCAGTCTCACCTACGAACACAAGCACAAAGATCCCTAGGAATCCTAAAAGTCCTGCGAATCTTCCTGTACTATAGAATACGCTTGAGAGGTCTGTATCACTCCATGTGATTCCAGAGTATGAGACGTATGCACTCATAGCCAAGAAGAGAAAGACCAAAATACCGATGATGGTCTTTGTCACTTTCTTCTTATCTACCATAGTAGATTATCTCAGTAGAGCTAATATTTAAGTCATTCTGTTGTGGTATATATAGAGAATATTATTGTTATTAGTTCCTAGATAACGTGGAAGTTCAGGAATATTACAAGAAGCAGTTTTAGAATAAAAATGCGCCCGCCGGCATACAGAAATCTTAGATTTCTGGGCCGTCTGGCACATCCATCGGATGCGCCCGCCGGGATTGCAATGAGCCTGCGAATTGCTGCCAGAAGAACTTTTCTTTTGAGCACTGAGAAGACAGCGTAGCATTTTCGAAGAAAATGCGCCCGCCGGGATTCGAACCCGGATCGCCGGCTTGGAAGGCCGGAATACTAGCCGTTGTACTACAGACGCTTATTGATGCGAAAAACAAGAGGCACTTTATAAAATTATTGAAAAGCATAGTAACTCTTTTAAAAACACATTGAACACCAGCAATCATGGATATAAGGAAGTCAACACATGCTGATATTCCGGACATAGAGTCTATAATCGAAAGGACTCTCCCAGGCTATGATATCTTTCCTGCATACTGGACTGAGCTGAACTATCTTCTCAAGGAAAAAGACCATATGGTCTACTCAGCTGATGATGGCATAGACGTTGTAGGTTTTATACATGGCTATGAGAATAGTCCTAAGGGGAATGTTGAGTACTTGGCTATCGATCCTGATTACCAAGGAGAAGGTTTGGGTACTACATTGCTATCAACATTAGCAGAAGATTTCAAAAAAAGAGGTTTAGTTCAGATGAGTCTGGTCCCAGCAAATGGTTCAGATAAATTCTATAGAAGATTGGGTTTTGAGAGGGATAAATCGCTCATGGTATCTTCCCCTGATACTATCTTAAGGAAATGTTATGATTCATCATATTCCAAATCTTGAAGAAGGACTGGTTAATGTAGGATTAGGTGTTAGATCTGCTGTAGGATACTATCTCCATGTCTATGAAATAAGGTTTATTTCCATCATAACCCCAGTTTTCTATTCCTACGTCAGTACTCATCTTCTTATCGAAAGAGTTTAGTATAACTCTGCATATATCGAGCTTTTCAATTATTTTTTCTCTTTCCCTTAGCACTCTCTCAGGTTCTGAAGTATCAAGTTCTGGCATGAGACAATGGACTGAATATTTTCCATCATCAACATCGTATACGCTGAATAGTGTTTCTGGATGGTAAAAGTCGGCAGACTTTAGCTCTTCATACAACTCAAGCCTTCTTTCCGCTTCATCCTCATCAAATATGTTGATAGGGCATACTTCTGCAAGTCTCTTGTAATACCAGCCTGGAAAGGAATCTATCAAGTAAATTCCTTCTCTCCTTTGTCTGGCACCTAAGCGCATACATGCCTCTTCTTCAGCAAGCTCATCAAGTCGCATATTCTCAGAATAATCATCTTCAATTTATAAAAGAGACTTACCTCTTGAACTTCTCTATATTCTCAAGAAAGCTCGGCATCGACTCATAGATGTGATTGACTGTCATCCTTATGTGTTCTTCTGTAGCTTCTCTGTTCTCCAACCAATCCTTGACATTCTCATGGATATCCAACACACCAGTCCTTTCTCCTCTGGCGATCTCATTGAAGAGTGGAACATCAATGCCAAACTTGTGCTTTATGAACTCTTTGTGATCATGGCCCATGGCTATGACTACATCGTAGGACTCTAGTACTTCTTTAGATAGCTTTGTCTGCTTATGGTTAATGTCATATATGCCTAGCTCATTGAGCCTTCTCACAGTCTCCCTATCAGGTCTCTGTGGCATCGCTTCAGTTCCAGCAGATCTTGCTTCAACTTCTATTCCTTTATCTTGGGCCAGTTTCCTTGCACAGTATTCTGCGCTGAAACTCCTGAATATGTTTCCTGTACATACGAATAGTATCTTCATTTTATCACCTATAAGTCGATTTCCAGTGCAACAGGGCAATGATCTGAGCCCATTACATCTGTAAGGATCTGTGAATCTCTTACTTTCTCTTTCAGTCTTTCAGAGACGCAGAAGTAGTCTATACGCCATCCGACATTCTTCGCTCTGCAATTGAACATATATGTCCACCAGGAATAGATATCTTTCTTGTCAGGATATAGATATCTGAAAGTGTCTATAAAACCGCTTTCAAGAAGTTCAGTGAACTTCTGCCTTTCTTGATCCGTAAATCCTGCATTCCCTGGCTTGCTCTTTGTTGTCTTGTTACTGTCCGGTCTTGCTATATCTATCTCTTTGTGCGCCACATTCATATCTCCGCATACGATTACAGGCTTTTTCTTGTCCAGCTCTTTCAGGAATCTCCTGAAGTCATCTTCCCAGGTCATCCTGTACTCTAATCTGGCAAGTTCTCTCTGCGAGTTAGGAGTATATACTGTTACTAGATAGAAATCCTCGTATTCCGCTGTTATTACTCTGCCTTCCTTGTCATGCTCTTCTTTTCCTATACCACAATCGATCGATAGTGGCTCTTTCTTGGTGAAGATAGCAGTACCAGAATAACCTTTCTTCTCTGCATGATTCCAGTATCCTTTGTACATGTCAAGGCCCAAACCAGGATCCTTGTCAATCTTTGTCTCTTGAAGGCAAAATATGTCTGGAGAATCTTCCTTTATGAAATCATTGAATCCTTTCTTCTGAGCTGCTCTTATTCCATTCACATTCCATGATACGATTCTCATGTATTTCTGGCAAGTCAACCCATTGATAAACCTTTCTGAAGGTGTGCTCATGGACGTTATTCCGCACCAAAACACCACAAAACCAACACATTTATATATAAGATTATATTAATATACATAAAACTATACTGGTGTATGGTAATTCTCGTCGGAGAAATCATACATCACCACACACAAACACACACGAAGGTGATTCCCAATGTTGAAAAAAATGAACAAGAAGGCTGAGATGGCTATAGGAACCTTGATTATATTCATTGCTATGGTTCTTGTAGCAGCTGTTGCAGCAGGAGTTATAATACAGACGGCTACTGCTCTCCAGAATAAGGCTTTATTGACCGGTGAGCGTGCGACAACGCAAGTCGGAACGAGTATCGAGACAATACTTGTCTTCGGAGAAGATGGTACCAACAAAGAGCTTGAGAGTTTCTTCATAAACACGAAGCTTTCTCCAGGTTCAGATGCCCTGAAGTTCGAGGACATGCTTCTAGGTATTGAGACTGAGAGATCATCTCTTGCTAGTATATATGGTGAGAGGGTCAGGATGCTCAACCACAGCACAATGGACAGCGAGTGGTACGAGTTCGATCCTGAGGCTGTGGACATAACCGGAGATGGCAATGAGGACTATGTCAGGCTATACAATAGTACGCATCTCCAGTTCAACATCTCTGATGATGAAGCGGGTTACTTCACTACGCATGAAGAGATTGAGTTCAAGAGAAGCAATGAAACACTTGCTGATGCCAGTGCTGCAACTCCTGTAGAGATAAGGACTTATGATGGAGAGATAAGTGAAAACGGAAGGAAGTACGGAACCTACCAGATCGTAGGAAAGAGCACAGCTTCTGATCACTTCTCTGAAGAGGTCCTTTTCATAGCAGGTCATGGTACTTCGAGTGACCAAGGTGCTTATGCTGTCGATTACCTCTTGAGAGGTAACAATTGGCAGGAAGGATACTTGCAGAGAGGAGATGTCGTCCAGATAGCTCTTGTAGCACCACACGCTATGGGAGAGGATCAGGAGCTTGACATCAGGTTCATACCTAAGACTGGATCCCCAAGGACCTTGCAGGTAGTTGTTCCTGACCTCGTAAATGCACAGAGAGTATACATGTTCTCATGAACATGTCCTTTCTTTTTTTCTTTTTTAGAATTTTATTTTTACACATATATTGAAATGCCCAGAAATCTCGAGTGATAAGAATGGACACGTGTAATGATGTGGCTGGAACTTACAAAACAGTGTCTCCTGCAGAGATGATGAAGACTGTCAGATCTCCTGGTCAGATACAGCGTACTTCTGCTAAGCTCAAGAAGATGAAGACATTCCTTATTGATTCACCATCGCGCGATCCTGTATTAGCTAAAGCTTTCAGGTCTGTCTATAAGGTAAACCAGATGCATTCAAAGTTTGATAGGCTTAGAGAGAGGAGGCAGAGAAGATCCTCTAGATTGGAATCTACACATTCACATTCAAGAATAACCGACGGGAATTACAACTCGTAGAAACGAGTCTGGGCACTGCTTCTGCAGTGCCCTCTTTTCCTTCTCTGAATATTATACAATGATTTTTGACTATTATCATATACTTATCTGATATTATATTTCATATTTCTCGTCGATAAGTTTTAAATAGAACTTCTCATCTCGTAAGGTTATGGTGAACTTTGAAGCTCAGGATCAGAGCACAGGCTCCTCGAACGAGCCCTCTGATGATGGAAAGGAATTAGAGTCTAAGATAGAGGAGGCTCTTGACAAGATAAGACCATACTTGAATATGGATGGTGGTGATATAGAGTTCGTATCATTCGATAAGGATAGTGGTGTGGTGACTGTGCGTCTGCAAGGCGCCTGTGGGCATTGCGCTATCTCTTCTGTAACCATGAAGATGGGTGTGGAACAGACCCTCATGGAAGAGGTTCCTGAAGTCAAGAGTGTTGTTGAAGCTGAGTGACTTTCCCCGAAATGTTTTTAAAGTTCAGAAGCAGAAAAAACACTATAGTAGTGATGTGTGAGTTTACTACGGGATGATTTGATGAGAAGGGAGTTTCCTATAAAGAACATAGAAGAAAACTACGATTTTGATTCGGACCACGCTGACCATATCCAGAGAGGGATAGAAGGTCGCTGCGAAGAGATGAAAAATGGTTCTCTAAGGGATTTCTATGACGAGAATCCAGGTGCAGGATTCCAATTGATATTAAGGAACATGTGTTGTTTCCCGGAATTCTACTTTGATCCTAATTCCGAGAGGTATGAGGTTAAAGCTTGCTATTCGGGTATCGATCCTTCCCCTGTGATTGTAGGGCACAACAACAAGGCAAGACAGGAAGGAGATTACGAAAGGATGATCCCGAGCAGTCTACACGAAGATGTTGACAGGGTTGTAGATTTCATATCAGATTATCTTCCATTCAGTCGTTTCTATAGGGATTTCTCACCGGAGGATGTGAAGGCTACAGCAATGGCCTTTTTCCTTGATGATCAGCAATATGATAGGTTCAGGATGACTGACTTCTCTGAAGCAATAGGGAGGGAGATAGAGAGTCTTTCTGATAAGGATGTCATAAGGACAATAATCCCTGAGGCATCTCTTTCTTATGAAACACTTAAGGATCTTGTCACAGAGTCTGTATTGACCTACTTTGCGCGGAAAGAGTATAACTCAGAGGTCAATAGTGTCATACATGAACGTGATGCTGAGATGTCTGAGAAGCTATATGGGAAGTCAAAGGAAGAATGTGATGACATAGAGAAGATGGTGTCACAGATATTCGTTGCTCATGACTGGATGCGTGATGAGCGTAATCCGTGGTTCGACAGTAAAGGAGGGTGTGCTGATATTTCTGGAAGGGCAGTGGATTTGAGGGACTACTTACGATCAGGTGAGCAGTCATTGCTCTTTGAGATTGTTCCCGGTACTCTGTCGCATGGTGATCTTAAGGGCTTCTTCGGCGGAAAGACATACATGCTCCTTCATGAAGATGATTATATGACGGAGACTAATGATGTGCAGGCAGCTGATCTGGGAGATGAGATACAGAGGGTTTTGAGAGAAGGTGGTGATTACAGGACTTACTATGGTGAGAACAGGAAGCGCCTGGATGATTTCTATAGGAAAAGGCCAACAATGCATGTAAGAAGAAAATAAGCTTATCTATATCATTTGCTTCTCAATAAATCTCGCAGTTCTTTCTCAAACTCTTTTACATCAGTGAAGTCCCTATATACAGAAGCGAATCTTATGTATGCGACCTTGTCCTCTCTTTTCAGCTTGTCCATGAGAAGTTCTCCGATAGCAGAAGATTTTATCTCTTTCTCGTCCATATTCACTAGTTCTGCTTTTATCTCATCGGCCATCTTTTCCATCCTTTCTCTTGTTATCGGTCTTTTCTCGCATGCTTTTGTTATGCCGAAGAGAACCTTGTTCCTATCGAATATCTCTCTGCTCCCGTCTTTTTTTACAATACTTAGCTCTATCTGCTCTACTGTCTCATATGTAGTGAATCTCTTATGGCAGCTCAAGCACTCTCTCCTTCTTCTAGTGCTCTCTTGTTTGCTACCAGACTCTCTCTTGTCAATGACTTTAGACTCTTCATGGGAACAGAATGGACATCTCATAGAAGTATGACTTGCGTTAGGATTTAAATTCTTTTTTATTACGGCTAGGGTCTAATACAAGTTGAATGAAATTCAACTGTACAGACAAATTCTTCTGATTTGTCTTGTACCCCGGAGCTCTGCTCCGGAAGATAACCCATTTTCAGATATTTTCTTTTTATTACAGTTTGGAGTTCCATGAACATTTTATTCTAAGAACATTATAACAAAACTCTTTTATACAGTGACAAGATAACCGACTTCATGAGAATCTACACTGGTGAGACTGTAAACAGGAGAAAAAGTAAGTCACTAACAACTGTAAAGATGATTACACTGCTTATCTTCTCTTTGATGTTCTTGTCACTCAATCCTGTTGAGGCGTTCAGTTTCTCTGAGTTCTTTGAGATCGGAGGAAGTAGGACTTCAACAAACTCACTATCCCTCTTAGCAGTCAAAGAGACTCCTGCAGGATACCAGGGAAGCCTTGCAGAAGTAACGCTGGAACAGCGTCCAGGAAGTGGAAGGGTTTTCATTGACACATATCCATTAAGTCAGATAGACACTCAGATATCTACAAGGTTCTCAAAAGACATAGCTTGCAAATATATTGATGCTGATTGCGGTTCTTCAGACTTTGTCTTTACCATAAGATCAGAAAGTGGCATAATCGGTGGTCCAAGTGCTGGAGCTGCAATGTCTGTACTCATGATAGCTTCTCTTGAAGGAGTTAGTATCCGGGATGATGTCGCAATAACTGGTACGATAAACTCTGGAGGAGTCATAGGGCCAGTATCAGGTATAAAGCCCAAGATAGATGTTGCTGCACAGAATGGGTTCTCTAAGGTACTTATACCAATGGGCTCTATTGTTGAGGATTTTGACAATGATGTCACATATTCACCAGAGGAGTATGGTGAGATGGTGGGTATCGATGTTGTTGAAGTATCAGAGATTGATGATGCTGTATATGAGTTTACAGGTCAGAGATTCATCGACCAGGACAGAGACATAGATATCCCTCAGCTTTATGTTGATACAATGAGCTCGGTCTCAGATAATCTTTGTGATAGGAGTCAGGACTTGTTCGACTCTGTTAGGGATATCCCAGAAGATATCTCTGAAGAGGACGCAAACCTAGCAGAGAGACTTAAGCAAGCAGGGATGGATGCTATGGATCGGGCAGAATCTACAGGTGCTATGGGTAATCACTATTCAGCATCAAGTCACTGCTATAATGCTAACATTAATTTCAAGAATCTGGAACTCTTGTATGAAGCACTAGAGGATGACCCGCTTAGCGATAGGATTGAGGGAGTTGCTTCTGATATATACGACTTTGAGGATGAGATAGAATCCCTTGAATTTGAGACATTGAGTGATTTCGAAGTCTACATGATAATGAAGGAACGTGTTGAGGATGCCAAGAGCTTCATAAATGATGCTAGAGATCACTTCGAGTCTGCCAGATCTGACGATGGAGATTATCGTGAAACTTATAACCACCTTTCTCTAGCTATAGAACGTCTATACACCTCAAAGATATGGATGGACTTCTTGGGCATGGGTGGAAGAAGGTTTGATATTGACGATGAAGTCCTGTCAAATGCGTGCTCTCAGAAGATATCGGAAGCACAGGAACAGGCTCAGTACATTGATACTTTCGTTCCATCTGCTTCTTTGGCAGAGATAAAGTCAGACATAGAGAATGCCATTGTTGATAGAGAGAATGATGAGAATGCGCTATGCATATCTAGGGCAAGTAGGGCTAAAGCTTCGGCGAATGTGATGATGACTGCTATGAGCACTACACAGGATGCTATAGGAGATTTGGTTGAAGGAAAGCTAGGTGCTGCAAGGAATGTCATTGTCAGAGAGCAGGACAGGGATATATTCCCTATCATGGGATACAGTTATTATGAGTATGCTAACTCTTTGATGGAGAATGATCCTCAGTCGGCACTACTATATGCAGAATACGCATTAGAGATGAGCTGGCTAGATATATACTTTGATCAGTCTGTTGATGTACCAAGGATAAGGATAAATCTCGATCACCTGTTGCTTGTTGCTATAGGTTTCATTTTAGGGACTATATTGATGATTGCTGCTCTCCCAAGGGATTCAAGACACTTGAGGCATAGACGACTGAAGAGAAGGATAAGAAGACGTCTTAAGAGCCTGAAATGATTTCCATTTCTGAATACTACTTTAGGATAGCAACACAACATAAAATTTATAAATTATATGGGATTCTCCTGCGCATCAGAATCACCTCTTTTTCCCGGGAGAATCCTGAGCTCTGCTTGGGTTCTCCAGGGTTTTTTACAAAGCCAGACTCTTCTTGATATAGTTTCACTTACTGATCTTATGTTTCTATATTCCATGATTCTCTAGATGGATTTTTCCAGACAA
>CAZMXQ010000023.1:0-14474 GCA_964570335.1 uncultured Methanosarcinales archaeon | reverse complement strand
TGTAATCCGTACTTCTATATACGGGTCATTCTCCGCAGGAGGTCACCACTAGTGTCAATGGTCTCCCTCTCCACTCTAGATTATACTCTTTTCTTACCAGATTATCCATTTCACAGGAGACCTCTGCTCTGATATCAGGTAATTTCGGTCCTATCGGTCTGTTACAGCACTCTACTCTTGTACCATTATCTAAGGTAACTTGGGTCCCTGGTGCTCTCATATGGCATTTTTCCATGATCTCGTCAGACTTGAACTCGCATATGTCACCGAGTCCCCTACCTTCACAATCCATGCTGCATAGTCCTGTACCAAGAGAGTAGTCGATGCATTGGTTGCATGTGTTATCCCTGTAGGTTGCGACACTATGCTCTACAATACCTTCATCGTGGTTGATCCTCAGATCGTTAAGGCTGCCCATGTTACCTCCTTCAGCCTCTACTATTATGTTCATATAGCTTCCCAGAAGACCATCTAATATGTACCTGTCATCAATCTGTTCTATGGTGAAGTTTGTATAAGCCTGGCTTGCCATGGATCCTAGGGTGTAAAGCTCTATCCTGAATTCTATCTCAGAGTCTATGATGCTGCCTGAAGGTCCATCTTCTACAAGGAGCTCAATCTCTCCACTCTTACAATCATCCCTGGTTGTCCATCTTTGAGGCATCTCCTGGTCAGCACTGTTGCATACTATGATGCTCTGATTATAAGACGGACTATGTTGCACTTCGTATACATTGCTGTCCAAGGAAACTGATTGCTGATCGTGCTCTTCATCAGTAGTCTGATAGTCTATGTCGAGTGCTTCGATATAATTGTTGTTTGGTCCGCAGGCATACCTTGGATTCGACTCGATTATAGTTCCTTCCGCGTAACATTCCCCATCGTATACACAGTCATTCTCGTTAGGGCAGCATGCAGATTGTGTCTGTCTTTGGGTTGTCCTGGACCCATTACCTGCTGGCACAACTACATCAATGTTGTATGGGTCAATGTCATAGCATGATTCCTCTTGAGCCTCGCCCATGATAGTGGAACCGGAGAATACTATTATCATCACAAGAATGATCAGGATGTGTCGCATACTACATTCCATTCTTCTTGTCCTTAAATATATTTTGTTAGATTGTTGGCACTGTAAAGACTATTCTCTTGTACAATAGGAAACTTATAAAAATACAATGACAATACTAAAAACCATGGATGCTCAAGAGAAGTATGATATAATATCTAGGAATCTCCAAGAGGTTGTAGGAGAAGAGAAGGTCAAAGAGATCCTCAAAGAGAGGGATATGAAGATATATTGGGGCACTGCGCCCACTGGAAAACCGCATCTGGGATATCTTGTACCGATGTATAAGATTGCAGATTTCTTGAGAGCTGGTGCTCATGTCAAGATATTATTCGCTGATCTGCATGCCTATCTTGATAATATGAAGAGTACTTGGGATCTTCTAGAGAAACGTACGAAGTATTATGAATTCATCATCAAAGAGATGTTGAAGCTGATAGGAGTTCCGCTAGAGAAGCTGGAGTTTGTAAGGGGTAGCGAGTTCCAGCTTGATAAGGATTACAATCTTGATATGTATAGGCTTTCTGCGATGGTCACGACAAGGGATACGCAGAGGGCGGGTGCTGAGGTAGTTAAGCAGATAGAGACTCCAAAGATGAGCGGTCTCCTCTATCCTATACTTCAAGCTCTAGATGAAGTATATCTTGATGTCGATGCACAGTTCGGTGGCATGGATCAGAGAAAGATATTCATGATGGCCAGAGAGTTCTTGCCGAAGGCAGGATATGACAAGAGAGCGCATTTGCTTAATCCAATCGTTCCTGGATTAGGGGAAGGAGGTAAGATGAGCTCCTCTGATCCTAATTCTAAGATAGAGTTCACTGACTCCGATAAGTCGATACGTAAGAAGATAGGTAAAGCATACTGTGCAGATGGTGAGGTCGAAGGGAATGGTCTTCTTGCTATACTGCAATATGTCATCTTCCGCAAGCTAGAGGATGAAGGGAGACAGTTGAACATAGAAAGACCTGAGAAGTATGGGGGTCCAATAAGCTTCAGCAATTATGAGGAGCTCGAGAAGGCTTTCAAAGAAAAATCATTGTCGTCTATCGATCTTAAGCAAGGTCTTTCTGATGAGCTTGTATCGTTGATATCTCCATTAAGGGATGCAATAGAGAAGAACAGGAATATCATGGATGATGCATATCCTGAAGGATGATACATCATTCTTAGCAATAGATTTTTATATCAATATGGATTGATTGGTATTATGTGTTGGACATGTGCTAACGGGTTTCCAGGAGTTGGAGAGGCTTTCATGTCTCTCGAAGGCATGTTGCCTATCATCGTAAATACTATTGCAGTGTACATTGCTATGTTCTTTACGAATAGACATATGTCAAGGAAAGCAAAACATTTTTAAACTATTTTCTCGAAAAATCCTTAGATGGTAGATGGTTCTGGTAATCTTGGTTATTCGAGAGAGACAGCTGGTCATATAATGACGACCAGTGTTCCTACTGTTCGTCTGGATTCAAAAATCTCTGATGTTGATAAGCTCCTGAGGAAGATCTCTGGTCAGATGGATTCTATAAATTATGTATATGTATTGGATTCTAAGGACAGGTTGAAGGGAGAGATATCTGTCCGTGATCTGTTCAGTCATCCGAAGACTGCTAAGGTCAAGGATATGCTGCCAAAGGATACTGTATCTGTCAGACCACACACGGATCAGGAACATGTTGCGCTAAAAGCCATGAAGAATGGATACAAATCAATCCCAGTGGTTGATGCTCAAGGTAAATTCCTCGGCGCTGTCACCAGTAAGACCATAATGAAGGTCATAGACAATGAGGCAGTGGAAGACATAATGAAGTTCGGAGGAGTATATAGACATGGTGAGGTCGATGATATATTCAAGCTTTCCATATTCCAATCTCTGAAGCATAGATTGCCTTGGCTTCTCATAGGTCTTTTAGGAGGTATAGCTGCTGCAGGTATAATCGAATCTTTCGAGGCAGTGCTTGAGAGCAACCTGATATTGGCCGCTTATCTTCCATTGCTAGTGTACATGGCAGATGCTGTGGGTACACAGATGCAAGCTTTCATGGTAAGAGAAGTGGCAGGGACCAATAAGATGCATTTCGTGAAATATCTTTTCCGCCAATCAAGCATTGTTGTCTTGGTGTCGTTGATCGTCAGTGGCATACTCTTCGGCATAAGCTATCTGATGTATGGAGAGGCAGCAGTAAGCTTTGTCCTGGCTCTTGCGTTATTTGCGGCAAGCATATCATCATTGTTGAGCGGGTTAGTAGTGCCATATGTATTCAGTAAGTTCAAGGTCGACCCTGCTAATGCTAGTGGGCCTATAGCTACGATAATACAGGATGTATTGAGTGTTTTGATATACTTCATG
Source organism: uncultured Methanosarcinales archaeon (assembly GCA_964570335.1). Taxonomy (GTDB): domain Archaea; phylum Nanobdellota; class Nanobdellia; order Woesearchaeales; family CAZJJJ01; genus CAZJJJ01. The sequence goes on along the minus strand of CAZMXQ010000023.1, from coordinate 11,049 downwards.
GTAGCTAATTTGATGCTTTGAGAAATCATTCTGTAAGTACTTCGCATCCGTCTGCCGTCACTAGGATAGAATGTTCTGCTTGTGCTACAGCACCTCCATCCTTGTCTAGCAGTGAAGGGAACTTGTGGATCGCTCCCATGTTATATAGGTCTTTGATTGCAAAATTGACTTTTGCCTTGCCCATGCTCCTATCGAGATACCTTCTTGCAAAAGGGCATCCCTTGAACTTCTGGACATTCTTCAAGAATTCTCTTGTGAACATGCTCCTGCTGTTAGCTTTCCCCTCTAGCATGAAAAGCTCAGCATCACCTTTCTCTTCCACGAAACCAGCACCATCTGTGACGAACGGTTCGATAGCTATCGTCATACCCTCTTTGAGCTCTTGCTTGTCTCCATTGTCATAGTTTGGTATCTTCGGCTCTCCATGCAGGTCATCTATACCTATACCATGTCCTGATAGGTTCCTTACTGTGGTGAACCCATATTCTTCCGCTGTCTCGCCTATTACCCTTCCTATCTCTCCTATCTTGATACCTGGCTTTATTTTCTCTATAGCACGTCTCAAGCATTCTTGTGCAGCTTCGATCAGCTTTCCATACCTGCCGTCATCAGAAAGGTCTACAGATATTGCAGTATCGCCTATCGCTCCTTTATACATAGCACCCAGGTCGAGCTTCACTAGCTGGTCTTTCAGTATGATGGGGTCTTCATCCATAGCGCCATAGTGTGCAGCGCATTCGTTAAGTGAGATCTGTGATGGGAAAGCAAGATCAAAACCTTTCTCAAGGATATAGCTGTCTATCTCATCGCAGACATCAACCATCCTCTTACCTCTCTTGATGAGCTTCTTTCCGTATTCTCTCGCTTCAGAGGTCATCCTAGAAGCAGTCCTCATATTATCGAGTTCCTCTTGAGTATATCCTTCTCCCATGGTCATATGGTGCATTCATGTTTTTTATAAAGCTTTATGATAATGTAGGATGTGGCATAATTCAATCCTTTCTGGAAAACAGCTTCAAAATTCTCCATTGTTCTTAAGCGAGGTGCTGTCCGCCCGTAGGGTGCTAAAGCAAACTAGGTTTGCTAACTTTGTTCATCCTAAACAAAGCTCCCCGACGACGCACTCTATTATGGATGTAACAAGGAATTTTGACCTGATGCTGTTTTTCCAGATAATCATGCCACATCCCATGATAATATGATTTCCATAAGATTTAATAACTAATTCATGCCATGTGTGTTCATGGAAAAGACGATAAAGCCTAATGTTGTGCCTTTCATACTTTTTCCACTTCTGAAGTTCTTCTTTTCTGGTGCATTGGGTGTCGCTCTCATAGAGCTGTGGTTCCTTCCAGGTATCATTCCTATATACTTATTGATGTCAGTTCTTTTCCTTGCATCCATTGTTTTCTTCTTCTGGCTTTATGTAAGGTCACAGAAGGAACGCTATATACTGAAAGATAATAGGTTCATATTGAGGACGGGTGGTTTCTTCTATGATAAGGAGAGAGAGCTAATCGTCAAGAACATAACATTGGTATGGCTCAATCTTCCCTTCATAGAGAGAAAGATTTTCTCCACAGGGCATGTTAGAGTTAAGGCTGCTGGTAGCCAGGATGTAGAAGTAGAACTGAAATCTGTTGATGTGCCTTCTGAAGTCTATGAAGAGATATCTAAGATAATGCAGAAGAACGGCTTCTCTTTGAAGACAAAGGATCCAGTGCAGAAAGAGATACCTAATAGTGTAGGTATATTCCTTGAAGTCTTCAGCAAGCTTTTCACAGGTCTTCTTGTAGTTGCTTTCTTATTCCTAGAGTCATATGAGCGTATCCAAGAGATGGAATTAGGTTCTTTCATTCCCTTGATGGTGACTCTAGCAGTGATTGCAGTATTCAGCAGATACGTATTCAAATTCTTGGATCTGAAGAATAGGGTTTATTACCTCTATGATACTGTGCTCCGCTACGAGGATGGTTTTTTCACAGAGAATTATGCATTCATACCTATAGCAAATCTTGCAAATTGTGAATTGAATCAGACATTCTTTGAGAAGCTCATCGATGTCTATGATATCAAGATAAGCAGTCAGGGATCCAATAATAATTTCCATTTCACTAACATGATACATGCGCAGAGATTCATGGAGAACCTCCAGGGTCTTATCAGCAAGAATAAGAAGACTCATATTAAGAGAGAAGAGAAGAGCTCAGCGAAAACTTCTGTCTCTAAAGATGATGACGCAGGATTCAAGCATAAGAAGACAACCGGATTCACAAAGGACTTGAGCATGGATGCTATGAGGAGCATAGTATGGCCTGCTATCATAACACTGATCATAGGACTATCTTTCTTCTTCGGTCTTGTCGTGTTGAGGTCCTATGTGCCTGATGCTGCTGAGAGTGGGATTGGATCGGTATTGATGGGAGGAGTTACGCTTATCATAGTAATAATCTTCACTATATTCATCACAATCTTGAACGCGATAACTGTAGCAGCTACCCGTTTCAAGGTAGACAAGAGCAGCATGAAATCATTGTATAGCTTCATAACTACAAAGAATGTCCAGTTCGAGATAGACAAGATAACATGCATGACTGTAAGGGAAAGCATAGTAGACAAAGTCTTTGGAACGATGTCTATAGATTTCCTCTCTATCGGATCATCTGACTATCTTACCTTCAAGAATATAAAGAAGGAGAAAGGTCTTGAAGAGAAGATCGCTAAGAAGCTGGGCATAAGAGGGAATAAGGTCTTGAAGAAGGTGAACTCGGAATTCACTCCGGGAGAGATGCTGAAGGCATGGTTCTATGTCACCCTTCCTCTTGCTATCATATCTGTGGCGACTCTTGCTCTTGGCTTCTTCATGGATATAAGGTTCTTGATAGCTCCGTTTGCTATTGTCGCAATAGTTCTTTCTGTACTCGGATATAAAGGGATATTCTATTCGACTTCAAAGCTTACATTGTTCGATGACCATTCTTTCTTCACTAGGGGAATCATCATAGACAAGAGGGATTATACACTGTATTCTAATCTCAAGGATATGAAATCGCGCAAGTTCCCATTCTGCAAAAAGGGAAGTCTGGGTTTCAATGCTGCAGGAGAGATTGCAGCAAAAGATGAGAAGGGTAATACAGTATCCACTTATGGTTATGAATATGTGATAAGGTTCGTGAAGGATCCTTTCGAGCTGCACGATGAGATAGACCAGATACTGCTCATGAATCCTATGAAGAGCGGGAAGCCATCAAAGAAGGTTGCGAAGAAGGATCTCGCCATTACCAAGGATGAGAAGGTTCCAGATTATAGGAACTCTCTTGCGATTGCGATTTTTGTCTCTATAGTCTTCTGGCCTGGAGTCCTTGCGATACCTCTTGTGATACTATATGTCAAGATGATGAGGTATAAGGTTCAGGACTATAGGATGATGAGGGTTGAAGGCATCTTCTTCAGGTATAAGAAGACTGTAGTGTTCAACAGGATAGACCATATCGAGAAGAGTACTGGACTATTGAATAAGATGTTCGGTAATGGTAATGTAGTCATATATACCACTGGAAGTGGAACGCCAGAGTTGACGATAAGCAACGTAATAGAGCACAAGGAGTTCTATGAATATCTAGAGAATAAGTATCACTCATGATCGTCTTCTTCAAACCTTTCGAAGAGCTCAGGGAACATATCTCTTGCTTTCTCTTGTCTTTCTGATGCAGCTCCTCTACTCTTCTCCATCAGCTCTTTCATAGCAGCTTCGTATTCCTTGTCAGGTCCATCGCTGAAACCTCTCTGCTCAGGCGTTTCGAAGAGATGTCTGTAGTGGCGTCTCTCCAGAGGGATACTGTCTGGTTCCAGTCCTAGCTTTATTGCATGTCCTGCGATGCTTCTTGCAAGCTTTTCCTTCTCCTCTTCATCTGATGTGGTCTGGTATGTGGCTACTGCTTCTCTGAAAGCCTTATCGTGCGAGATCTTACCATCTTCAGAGATACCCTTTAATATGCTTTCCAGACCTTCCATCATCTCTCTTGTGACACCTGAGAGCATCCTGTATAGTCTCTCAGGTTCTTTCTCAGAAAGGTCTGCTGCCATGCCATAAAGCATTGAGGCGCTCGTGGAGAAATATCTCTGATTATCTTCAAGGCTTATCACTGGATGGACTATCGAGAAGACAGCCCCTCTTTCTGCAAAATCTCTTTTCTTGTTTCTTGAATCACTCTCGGAGATGTTAAGAAGGTATTCTGCTACTGGCTCTATTGTGTTCCTGCCTGCATATTCCAGTCTTTTCTCATCATCAGAAAGATAGAGAGAGCTTGTATTCATGCTACTTCCTATGATCCTCCTCTTGAAGTAGTCGATGAACCTCTCTTCCATGATGGGATCTTTAGTGACATTCTCGAAGCATTCCCTTACTATATAATCCATCATGCCATCATTGTATTCTGGTCCTGATACTATCTCCGCCATAGTGCATGTGTAGTAATATCATTAATAAAAATTGTTGTATTGGAACATATTCCAGAAAAACTTATAACTTAAAAGCCAATCATCCATGATATGAAACTCGAACTGCCCAAGGGTATGAAGGATTCTCTACCAGAAGAGAAGATAAGGAAGGATGCTCTTATGGACTCCTTGAAAGAGGTTTTTGAGAGGTTCGGCTATAATCCCTTGGATACTCCTGTAGTTGAGAGGTTCTCTGTCTTGTCATCAAAATACGCTGGCGGTGCAGAGATACTGAAGGAGACCTTCAAGCTAAAGGATCAGGGTGAGAGAGAGCTTGGTCTGAGATACGATCTCACAGTGCCTTTCGCAAGGGTTGTTGGGATGAACCCTTCATTGAAGAAGCCTTTCAAGCGCTACCAGATGGATAAGGTCTGGCGTGATGGCCCTGTGGGTATGGGAAGATACAGGGAGTTCTGGCAGTGCGATGTCGACATGGTAGGCTCGTCATCAATGATGGCGGATGCTGAGATGATGGCTGTAGCTAGAGATGTACTACAGAAGCTAGGTTTTGATTATAACATAGAGCTTAACAATAGAAGACTCCTCAATGGTATACTTGATTATGCAGGTGTCAAGGAAGATAAAGAGAATATAATACTAATAATAGACAAGATCAAGAAGGTCTCAAGAGAGGATCTGAAGAAAGAGCTCAATGATAATGGGCTATCTGATGAACAGATCGATAAGATATTCGATGTCTTTGATATCAAAGGTGATAGCTCTGAGAAGCTCGAGAAACTCAAGGGTATGATAACATCTGAGGAAGGGAAGCAGGGCATCGCTGAGCTCGAGGATCTCTTCGGATATCTTGAAGCTTATGGCATAGGTTCATACACTCTAGAGCTGAGCCTCTCCCGTGGTCTTGCATTCTACACTGGTACTGTCTATGAGGCTTTCTTGAAGGGAAGCAAGATAAGGAGCGCTGTAGCTTCTGGTGGGAGGTATGATGATATAATAGGAAAATTCCTGGATTCTAATGAATCTTATCCTGCAGTAGGAATATCTTTTGGTCTGAGCAGACTTTATGATGCAGTCTCTCAAGAAGAGACGAAGAAGACTGTGACGGATGTATTTGTGTTGCCTATAAAGACGCAGAAGGAGTCTGTTCCGATAGTTGATTCTTTGCGGAAGCAAGGAGTGAATGCTGAGATTGATCTTGTAGGGCGTGGTATAAGCAAGAACCTCAATTATGCGAATTCTCTAGGGATACCTTATGTAGTGTTTGTCGGTGAAGAGGAGCTAAAGTCTGAGAAATATAAGCTGCGTGATATGAGTACAGGAAAGGAAGAATATCTTTCTCTTGGTGATATTGTTAAGAGGGTTAAGAAGTGATCAGCCTGAATTTTCTAAATTATCATAAAATTCTTCTATCAGATTATATATCTCTTTCATTATCGGGATGTCAATTTTCCTCTCTAGAAGAATCTCAAGTCGTTCTCCTACCCAAGTGACCCATATGTCCTGTCCACTCATCCTGACTTGCGTTTTCAGTTCTTCGAGGATCATACTCCAATCAGGAGCCTGTGTCGAGGCGATGGCCATGCAATCAGTGATATCTCCCTCTCTCTCAGTCATAGTCTTGAATAAGAATATATCTTCATTCGAACATATGAATGCTTTAAGGTTGCCATTAGTGCTAATCTTTTCTGATCTATCTTTCATGCCATCAGATAATGAGAACTTTGAGCACACTCTTTTCTCAAAGAGATCTATCCTAAACTCATCTTTCTCTAGAATGTGGCTTAGATTCATGTTCTGGTATCCGACTCCTGGATTCTTCTTGTAGAACCTATATTTCAGTAGTGCTGCTTCAAGATTATCAAATTCTTCTCTTGAAGATACAACTATGTCTATGTCTTTTGTTGCTGTTTTTAGTCCTCTATAGAGAAGAGCTGCGCCTCCTATAATGTAAATATCAACTCTTGCTTCCAGTCTCTCTCCGATTTCTTCAAATAGTCTTTGAAATCTCTCGAAAGCTTCAACCATACATCTCTGACCTCTCCTTTATCTCTTCAAATGAAGGATAACCTTTCATTCTCTTTCCGGATATGATTTTGTCGAGATCCTTCCTTGTCTCATCGTCTACTGTACTTAACTCTTTCTTGAACCTGAGATAGAATACTCCTGCAAGGATAAGAAGATTCGTGTTGCCTTTCGCTATCTTCAGTGAATGTCTGAATACTTCTCTCTTCGTGAGTTTTCTCTTCGGGATCACATAATAATTGGTTGTCGTGTAGACTTTGATACCATAGTTCTCGTATGCAGAGAAAGCTGTCTTAGTTGCATCGAGCTCTTCCTCGTTCGAGAAGAGAACTTCGTTCCCTTCTTTTGAATAGACGATGGAATCAAGAGGAATCCTATCGTCTGTCTTCTCTTCAAACCTCTTTAGCTCTTCAAGAAATTCTCTCGCATCTGGCCATACTTCTTCGTTTATCCTGTAGGTCTTCTCTTCAATTATTATAAGGCTTAATCTTCTGGCTTGATTTATCTTCTTAAGTACAGTGGTCTTGTGCAGTCCTGTCTTCTCACATACTTTTTTTATTGTTGTAGGTTCTATGAGGGATTTGAGTATATCTAATCCTGTGCCTGAGAAAGGTATTGCTATCTTCTCAGATCTCTTCAATAGTCTTGCAAGGAGTATTATATGCATCCTGTTCTGGATCTTCATGCTGTCATCAATGATCCCTTTCTCTTTCAGATTTTTTTTAATCCTGTACGCCTGTGAGACACTTATCTCAAGAGCTCTCGCTATATCTTCTATGCTCTTCAGGTTTGCTATCGCTTTTATCTCTGATATTGAGAGTCTCATGAGTATATGTAAATGCGAATTATTTATAAATATTTCGCGTTTTTGTATACATTTGAAAGAGTTGTGTAATAGAAGGTGTAAGGTCAGTAATATCGCTCCTAGAACTCCATAGATGATGATCCTGCTCTTCAGGAGTAAATATTCTCTTATGTTGCTGTTGCAATTTGGATTATTATAACACCTAATATATTAAGTCCTGCAGATATATACCTCACCTTATCGATCCATTCTGTATAAAAGTCGATTTTTTCTTGTAATCTATTCCTTTTTTCTACAATTTTACTATTTACGGTGGTATACTTTTCAAGTAATTCATCTTCTTTTTTTTTCAATCCTTCAAATTTTTCACCATCACCTAATTTAGTCAATTTATCCATAAAATCTTTATTTGGTGGTTTTCCTGTGCCGGCAGAATAAGCGTATACAATGGCTTGCTTCATTTGTAGTAATGGTCTTTTCCCGAAATTGTTTTTCAGATTCTCATTTTCTCCAGCCTGTATAATCATAGAAGAATTGTATGCTGCTTCTTTCTCATATATCGATTTATACCAATATTCTTGTCCAAAAGATATCCTTTTGTTCTTTTCTTCGAGTTTTTTTCTCTTTTTTCTCAGTTTCTTATTAAGAAGTTGAATCATAATCTCACTCAACATAGTAGAAAGAACAACCATGGATATGCCTACCATAATAAAAATTGGCAAACCGAGAACTTTCATCCTATTTATCACTCCAAAATATCAAATCCATACAGTAGCAAGCAAACCAATCCTTATATATTTATTCACAACCAAGAAAAAAGGTGAACAGCGAACCTGATTTCCCGTTTCAAAACAGTACTCACAGGAACGTGGGTCTGCTTGACTTCCGTGTTCGAAATGGGTACGGGTAGTTCCAGACCACTATGGCCGTTCTATACCGCAGGAATGATGTCTCATTTATAAATCTTTCTCTGAAAGTTTTTATATGCCTTATCCATATAATGATATAATGCAAGATGTACCCAATATAACACTTCTTAGCGATGAAGACATCCAGAGACTCGACGACAGGATTGCTTCCCTTGAGACAGAGCGTATGGAGCTGTATATGCAGAGGAATGAACCAAAAAAATTCTCAGGAAGGGATCTTGAAAAGGATATGAGATGGATAAGGAGACATTCTGGAATAATCACAGGGCTCGAGCCTGAGAGGGAGATACCAAACCTCTTTTTTGCTATAGAAGATGATAAGTCGCCTGAAGCGAACTACTATGTCAACGACAATAATATAACAATTGTTTCTCCTGATAATCATGGGCTGTTCCTATCTGCGTATGCTCATGAATATATCCATTTCTTGCAGCTCTCTAAACTAAGAGATGTATATGAAGATTTGAAGGACTCAGATGATGACGAGAAAAACGCTATGCTATCTGATCTATACAAGATCATGGAAGGTCAAGCGCTTACTGCAGAAAGGGAAGTCAACGACCTTTATAGCAAGATGACTAAGGATACATGTGGTCTGAGGAATTCATTTAGAAGAGCTGTTTCCTCTCTGAAGATGTTGGATGATTATATCAACTTCCACTCAGAAAGAGAACTGCCTAAATGGTCACGACTTTCAGATGTCTTGAATACTGATTCACGACCTGTACAGAATGAAGGAAGAGCCTACTTCGAACTCAATGATCTTGGCCCAGAAGACCTTGAATATGCAATCAGCGATGTTCTGGGTCCAGAGTATTCTAAGCATTCTCCTCAAGAAAACCCTTGAGCATCCTGAATAGCTCTTCTGCGGATCTTATATCCAGACACTCATCCTTCTGATGCATTCCTTCTCCTTTTGGATCCGTTATGACGCAAGGGATGCCCTTAGGGCTCAAGAAGCGTGCGTCAGAGCCGCCATGCGATCTTATCAGTTCCGGTTCTTCTCCATAGAACTCATTGCTAGAATCTAGAAGTCTCTTAAGGTCTTCATTCTCCCTGTCTGTCAAGAACATCGATCCTATCTTGATAGTCTCTACTTCTACATCCCCCGCAGCTTGAGATATTCTCTCCTTTATGCTCTCGGGGTCCATCTCTTCAGTGTGTCTTATGTCGAGGTGAGCAACAGCTTCCCCAGGGACCTTGTTGATGGCATCGCCAGCTTCGAACTTTGATATGTTCACAGTGGTATACCAGTGCTCGTCATCCTCCTTCTCTGGGAAAGCCTCCTTTATCTTAGAGAGAGCAGACATGAGCTTCTCTATAGCATTCTCTCCTTGCCATGGCCTACTTCCATGAGACTCCTTCCCTTTCGCGATTATCTTTAGGAAGACGATGCCTTTCGATGCTGTGACATAGCTGTTGGGCTCTCCTCCATCAAGGACAATGGCAAAACCTGGCTTCAGTCCTTGCTCGAATACATGGTATGCTCCATTCATTCCACCTTTCTCCTCATCGCCTGTGACAAGGACTCCTACATCTTTCTCAGGAAGCTCCTTGACAAGCTCCATAGCAATAGCAAGGGGACCCTTATCATCGTATGCACCTCTCCCATACAGCTTCCCATCCTTTTCTTTTGGGGTGAAGCATTCTTCAGGAGCGGGTACGACATCCATATGGCACATGAGAAGGTATCTTGGCTCCATAGTATCCCTTGTTGTGACCAGAAGGGATGGGACGCCGTTATCATCGAACTCCTTGATGTAGAAACCATCCTTGAAGTGATCTTTGATGAAATCCCTGCATCTCCTTATCTCGTCATTCTCTCCTGTCACTGTCTTGAATCTGATAAGCTCTTCTGTAGTCTCTTTTATTCCTGCCATAAGCATTGAGTCATCATCATAGTATATAAGATTTGTTCCGATAGTTGAAGCTGTTTTCCGGACAACTGAATCGTGCCACAGTATTCCGATAGCATTATAAACCACCTCAATGGATTCTACCACATGAAACTACCAAAGAGATACGGGATGAGCAGGGAAGATGAATGTCCCTTTTGTGGAAAGAAACCGACTACAAAGAATTCTCAGGGTTTCCCTGTATGCACTGAGCATAAGTCTTCTCAGGTCGAGGACAAGAAATGCTCATGTGGAAGATTCTTGGAGCTGCGCACTGGAAAGTTCGGCGTTTTCTATAATTGCATCAAGTGCGGCAATATGAGTGTTAAGAAGGCTTTCGAGATGGATGAGTTCATGAGGAAGAGGCAGGAGAAGAAGGATGACTTCATACTCCAGAAGGAGCCAGAGCATGTCATGCCCGACGATCCCAGATATTTCGATTGAGCGCATATACCATTATGTTTTTAAATATTAGACAATTTCCAGCTCATACCATGGCAGATAGATTCAACCTTATAAGGAGATACGATTTCAATCAGATCGAGGAAGATGTGAAAAGCCTCTGGAAGGAGAACAAGGATGAGATTGTCGTAAAGGCAGTATCCTACGATCCTTCGAAAGAGATGTATTCTTTCCTTGAAGGACCACCGACAGCGAATGCACCTCCAGGATTGCATCATGTCGAGATGAGAGTATTCAAGGATCTTTTCTGCAGGTTCAAGCATATGCAGGGTTATACAGTTCCTAGGAAAGGGGGCTGGGATTGCCATGGTCTGCCTGTAGAGGTACAGGTTGAGAAGAAGCTAGGTCTTAACTCCAAGAAAGAGGTATTGGACTATGGAGAATCCAAGTTCATAGACGAGTGTAAGAAGGATGTATTCTCATTCATCAAGGAATGGGATACCATGACTGAGCACATGGCGTTCTGGGTCGACCT
>CAZMXQ010000022.1:0-14608 GCA_964570335.1 uncultured Methanosarcinales archaeon | reverse complement strand
CATTTATATAATTTTCTGAAAAGTTTTGTGTGATTGAAAGAATAAACTTACAATCACTATCAGTTAGTAATTTAATGTGAGAAATATCTAAACCTTTGCAGAACTAGAGGATGAAAATTTCTTTTTGTCTTTTCGTTGAGTCTTTCCTGATACTTTCTTTTTTTCCTGATTTGCATCGCTACGCTTGAATGATTTGAATATGGAGTCTACCTTCTTCAGCTCATCCTCGATATTCTCAATCTCCATCTCTGCATCCATCATGTTATTATCCATCTTCTTGAACTTCTTCAGGATCTTATCATTCTTCAGCTCCTTCTCTAAGGAGGCCATCTTCTTCTTGTATGAGAACTCTATACTCTTGAGGCTTTTCTTGTCATTATTTCTTTTGGAATCATCCAGACCATGCTTCTTCAGATTTTTCTTTATTTCCGAAATCCTTTTTGAGGACATATGGTCTTTCTCATCAATATATTCTTTTGCAGTCACAGGAAGAAGAGATTTTTCTCCGCAAGAAGGGCACTTTGAATCAAGACGTTCAACATCCAACTCTTTCTTATGGACCGCAGCTTCACACTCATGATTGCTGCATATTGCTTTCATCATTTCCACCTTGGCTATCTCTCATTGGCGAATTTTCATTGTCAGCGTTTCCAGCGGAGTCAACAAGAAGACATATATCATTATATAATTCCTTGATTGATAAGTGTATATTTTTCCTTTCATCAGGAGGAAGATCGGTTCCGTGGAACTTCTCCACAAGATAGTTATAACTCTTTTTCGCATTATCTATATTCTTGTTTATCGCTAGAGATCTCGTCTGATTTATCAGCTGCTCAATCTTCATCCTCTCATCTGACATTCCCCTTGGTATGGCCTTCAGATCCTGATTCATGTCCAGATTGACTTCTGGGCTTTTAGGGATAGAAGATTTCTTATTATCCATGAATATCTTGAACTCCCTGTTGTCAAGCTCCTTCCTTTCCCTTATCAGATCAGTCTGCAAGGTCAGCAAGATACTTTCCCTGTCGTCAAGCTCTTTCTCTCTTTTATCCAGTGTCTTCTCTTTTGTAGTCAGCTTAGCTTCCTTGTCCTTGTAGAAAGATTTCTTGCTCTCATACTTTTTCTCAAGCTCGTCAATCTGCTTCTGGAGCTTATCTCGTTTCGCTTCAAGTCTTGATATCTCCTTGTTGTCCACAGAGGATGATCTTGCAGATTTTGACTTTGACTTCTTAGTATTGTCATCTTCGTCCTTCTCTTCCTCAACACCTTCATCTTGCAAATGTTGTGTAGATCCCGAAAGCTCACTGCTCAAAGAGTCTGTTACAAACGAAGGAGAGTATTCTCTTGACTCAGAAGTCTCCTGAGAAGTTTTCTCTTGACCAAGATTTTCTTGTGCAGGAATATTCTCTTGTTGTGTGGTTGCCTGGCTACTATCTGGTTGGCTTACCTGTCTTTGGTCATTATTATCTTCACTGACTCCTGAACTCTGTGACTCTGCAAATATGTCTTTCTTCTTGTTATCCTTGTGTGTTATGCTATCTGCGACAGACTTCAACTTCGAGAAGAAACTGCCTTGATTCTTCTGCTCATCTTTTGTATCTTGAGGAGATGGACTACCTTGTTCTGTGTTTTGACCGCCCTTATTTGGCTTTGGGACATCCAATCCGCCTATTGAAGGAGAGTAATCCTCCTGTGTAGGAGATGATTGTGCACCTGTTGAAGGGATATTGTCGAGAGGGTTATTCTGTTGAGGAGATTGAGTTGGTTGCGAGCTATCACTTGCACCTCCAACATTTCCATTTTCGACATTGCTTCCAGACGAAGTTGCCTCAGCTCCTTTCTGAACACCTCCCTTATCCGTTCCTTCATCGCTTTCTTTAGGATCCTCATCTGATTTCTTGCCTGTTAGGGAGCCAGTCATCTTTTTCAGCATACCTGAGAAAGAATGATCCTCTTTCTTCTCATCTCCTGCAGAGGACTTTCCTTCACCCTCATCATCCTGTAATAATGATTTCTCTAAGGACTCGATGTCTTTCTTCATGTCTGCCATGCTAAGTTTAGGAGCATCTTTCGTTTCGCTACTGCCCTCATCTTCATCTGCTGCTTCTTCATTGCTCTCAGAATCTTCTTCCTGGGAATCTTCTTCTTTCTTAGAGTCCTTTTCAGAAGAGCCACTATCAGAAGCATCTTGAGAGCTATCGCCTGCATTGGCCTTATCCTCTGAACCCTGAGATTCTGCCTTCTTTTCATCATCACTGGTTTCAGAGACATCAGAAGCCTCTTCTTTCTTATCAGATTCTTCCTGTACTTCTGCACCTTTGTCTTCTTGAGGATCCTTTTCATCTGAAGTCTTTTCAACACCTACCTCATTGCTCTCGGTTTTAGCCTCTGATTCTTCGGCACCGCTTGTATCCCCAGAGTCTGGGACATTGGATGATGAAGCTTTGGACCCTGCAACGGATTCTTCTTTAGTAGAAGACTTGGACTTTGTCTTCTTCTTAGTCTTCTCTTTCGCAGAACTTTTCTCTTCAGTACTTTTTGATTTCTTTCCAGAAGATGCTTTCTTTGATGCTATTGATGATTTTCCTTTAGAAGAACTTGAGCTTTTACTATCTTTGCCTTTATTGTCTGTCTTTTTCCCTGTAGATTTAGTACCTTTTTTTGCCCCTTCTTTCTTAGAAGACTTGCTGGCACTTCTCTTTGATGATGATTTTGAACTAGCTTTTGAGTCCTTGCCTTTACCAGAAGAACTCTTTTTCTCAGCAGAAGATTTTTTCGCCTTGGAAGATGATTGCTTCTTCTTAGAAGATTTCTTCTCTTCTACATCATCCTCCGGAATAAGAGATTCTGCTTTTTTTGAAGATAGAGAACTTGAGCTAGAAGAGCTCTCTTCTAGACCTTTGAGAAGATCAGTCATGTCTTTCTTTCCTTTCTTGCTGGAAGAAGAACTAGAAGATGATCTCTTAACAACCTTTTTAGATCCCACCATAAGCGTGCTTAATGAGAAATTTCTTTATTAATCTTTGTCGTAATGAATAAGTTACAACAACATACACACCATAGTGGATATCTTCAATTATTGTCTTATGCGAAATGTTTAAATAAAGCCTTCTATACTTCTGACATGATTGACGATGGCAGAGGAAGCTAACCCAGAAGTTGTAGAGATGGATGGACAGAAATGCCCCATCTGTGGTAAGAACGGATTAAAGCTGACCGAGTTTGAGAGAGAGATACCATACTTCGGTAATGTCTTCATATTCTCCATGCAGTGCAAGGAGTGTAAATACCATAAATCAGATGTCGAGCCATCAGAACAAGGAGATCCTGCTAAGTATACTCTCGAGATAAATGGAGAGGATGACATGTCCATAAGAATAGTCAAATCATCTCATGCAACCATAAAGATACCAAGGATTACCACCATAGAGCCAGGGGCAGCATCTAATGGTTACGTTACCAATGTTGAAGGTATACTGAACAGGGTGAAAGTCCAGCTTGAGAGTGTAAGAGACAACGCAGAAGAGAAGTCGGACAGGAAGAAGGCTAAGAACATGCTCAAGAAGATCCAGAATACAATGTGGGGCCAGGACACTCTTAAGCTTATCCTTGAAGACCAGACAGGTAATTCTTCTATAATATCAGAGAAGGCATCTAAAGATAAGCTAAAGAAGAAATGAGTTAAACATCCTACCAATCTTTCTAGATTTTTCAAGATTCTCAAATAACTATGTCTCTAGGCTCTAGCAGAGAGTCTTCATCCGATTGACAGAGATCATCTGACCTTAGATCCATCGCTTATGTCAGCAGTCACTTCTGAAGAGGTGCTCTTGAGGATCTTACCATTATAGGTAGCCTTTCCACCCTTGACTTTGATCCTTACCTTTGCGAACTCATCTATGGTTATCTCACCCTGCTCAGGAGTTATGTCATCCACGCATACATTTTCTCCTATCTCTGAATTGCCAGGATCCAATAACACTACATCCTTACCATCATCGGCAGCGAGAAGCATACCTTGACTCTTTTCTCCCCTTAACTCTGCAGGTTTGAGATTAGCTACGACAACAATACGCTTGCCGACAAGATCCTCTTTCCTGTAATGTTCCCTGAGTCCTGCGACCAGCTGCCGTTCCTCATCACCGATGCTTATCTTCAAGACATACAGCTTGTCTGCCTTAGGATGCTCTCTTGCCTCTCTTATCTCTGCAACACGGAGATTCAATTTAGAGAACTTATCTTTTCCTTGATCTTTGTCCTTAGGATCATCAGCTTTAGCTCTTGTCTTCTGGTTTCCAGAGTAAGCATCCTTCCAAGCTTCAATCTCCTTATCTTCAAATTTCCTGAATAGTATCTCCGGCTCGTCTAGCTTATGCGAGCTGAGGTTATGCTCATCACTCAAGTATTCCCAACCCTGTGGTTCTATATTGAGCATCTTGAACATCTTCTTGCTTGTCTCCGGCATGTATGGCTGCATCATTATAGCAAGCTTCCTCACCAGGTTAGCGCACACATACATGGAAGTCTCAGCCTTAGCGAATGTATCCTCTGACCTCGCATTGACCCAAGGCTGCGTCTCTTGGAAGTACTGGTTCCCAGACTTAGAGATCGCCATTATCTCTTTTAGAGCCTCTTTCAGAGAGATCATGCTGAGAAGCTTAGTTATCCTATCAACCCTATCAGATATATCTGCCAAGAAATCCTTATCATACTCAGACAAATCTGGAGCAGGTATCTCTCCTCCATGGTTCTTCTTGATGAAGGTCATTGTCCTGTTGACAAAATTACCTAAGTTCGCAAGAAGCTCATGATTGTTCTTCTCCTGGAAATCCTTCCATGTGAATAGGGTGTCAGAAGTCTCAGGCCTATTTATCAATAAGTAATATCTCCATATATCGCTAGGTATACCTGATTTTATGGCGTCATTGCCAAACACACCAATGCCCCTGGATTTAGAGAAAGCGCCATCCTCGTAATTCAAGTATTCAGTAGATGATATCTGATGCAATAGAGTATAATCATCACCAGTGCCTATCAGGAAGCTAGGGAACATTATCGTATGGAATGGTATGTTGTCCTTACCCATGAACTGATAGAGCTCAGTATCTTCAGGATTTTTCCACCATTCCTGCCAGTCATCTCTTGCCTCTTTTGTTATACCTATGTATCCTATAGGAGCATCAAACCATGAATAGAAGACCCTATCTTCATAACCCTCCTTAGGTATCGGCACTCCCCATTTGAGATTCCTTGAGATACACCTTGGCTTCAATCCAGTCTTGAGCCATCCTTCCGTCATAGTAAGGGCGTTCTGCGACCAGTTTGCCTCTCTTGCTGTCTTATCAATCCATCCTTTGAGGTCATCAGCAATCTTAGGGAGGTCCATGTATAGATGCTTCTCCTTCCTCTGCTCAGGTATCTCTCCAGTTATCACTGATCTTGGCTCGACAAGCTCTTCAGGATTCAACAACTCTCCACAATCATCACACTGGTCTCCTCTTGCAGACTCATAGCCACACTTCGGGCACTTGCCTTCAACAAACCTGTCTGGAAGATATCTCTCTGCTTTAGGATCATACATCTGTATAGTATCCTGTTCAGTTATATATCCATTCTTATCAAGCTTCTTGAATATATCATGCGATACTTCTTTATTGGTCTCAGAAGATGTCCTACCAAAAGCATCAAAGTCACAGTTAAACCATTCATAAATCTCCTTGTGTATCTTGAAATATTTCTCACATACTTCCTCTGGTGTAACACCATCCTCTATAGCCTTCTGCTCAGTTGTAGTCCCATGCTCATCCGTACCGCAGATATATATGGCATCAGCTCCATAGGACTTGCAGAACCTCGAGAATACATCTGCAGAGAGTACGCAACCGATTATATTGCCTAGATGAGGTACGTTATTGACATAAGGGAGAGCGCTTGTTATCAGAATCTTCTTTTTCTTATCCAGTATATTCCTATTACCTTCGATCTCTCGAGCCATCATACGCTGTGGGTGCAAAATTCTTTAAAAAGATTTTGAAATAAGATTCGCTAAGAGATCATCTTTTCTCGTACAACCTGTCGCTATCTATTCTCTCTATCTCAGAAAAACCCCTGCTCTCAAGTATCCCTTTTATCTCATCCTCGTTATCTTCAGATATGCTTAGGAATATACGAGCACCCTTACCTAGTCTTTTCAGTACTGTCTTCATGCCCTTGATTACTGAGAGCTCATGTCCTCCCACATCAATCTTTATGGTAGAGATCCTCTTGTGCTCTTTTGTCAATATCTTATCCAGCTTCTCCGTTCTTATCGTTATAAGATCCGACATCTCATAATCTTTTATCTCTTCATCCTCGATTATCCGACTCCCCTCAGTATTGAACTTGTCAAGGAAGAAATGCATTGAT
The DNA here is from genome assembly GCA_964570335.1 of uncultured Methanosarcinales archaeon. GTDB lineage: Archaea > Nanobdellota > Nanobdellia > Woesearchaeales > CAZJJJ01 > CAZJJJ01. The sequence continues at coordinate 8,203 of CAZMXQ010000022.1, read as the reverse complement.
TTATCTGAATCACTTATCCCTTGATTGTGTGCTTCTATCATATTTTCGGAAGAATTTAGTCTTACGTTAGTCTTGAGGACCTTGTAAGCCATGGGATTAGGTTCAAACACCAAAGATCTCTTGTAGCCTTTCTTGTTAACAGCCAGTATGCTGTATAACCCGATAGCTCCTCCTACATCAACAAGAGTATCAGGTTCCTCCTGATCTAACCAGCCATGGAGATGGGAGTCGAAGAGTTCAGAGCTCATCCTTATAGTGTCATCATTAGGATAGACAAGGAAACTTCCCACATCATTCCTTATTATGAAAGGTATCCTCTTCCTTCTTATCATGAAAGAGTGTATCCTTTCCCTCAAGAAAGGCATTTTCCTCTCCAGAGTCAAGAGTAGATTCAAGAATATGAAGTAGGACTTGGATCCCTCAACAACTCTTGTCCTCAGAACAGAGAACATGCCTTTAACCATTCTTCTTACCATATGACAGATTCTTTCATAGAACACTTATAAAATTAACCTTTCAGGGGTCTGTTAGCAGGAATCACTAGTTAACAATCCTGAAGAGATACTGCGTCTCCCTGTTATCTATAAGCTGGAATTGCGGTGATTCCAACATCTCCTGTATCTTAGCTTCTAACAACTCAGGATCATGGTCCATACGGGCTACACAGTCAAGTCCTATTGCAGTATACTCATAGCCATGTTCTACTAGGAAAGAATGGGACTCTTCTAGTGGCTCTTCTAATGACCTCTCATAGAACCTTTCCCTATCATCATAGCGATAATCGCTGTAGAGATCCCTCGTCTCCCACGGTTCCGCATACATATCATACCCGAAAGCCACATGCGGATAATTGCAGAATGGTAACATCATGGAATCTTTTGGTATGAGCCCTTCCCGCATATTTATGTAGATCTCTTGAGAACCGAAGCTAGGATCGATAAGTTCATGCTCTGGCCAACTTGCTGTATTGTGATGCACTTTATCCTGAAAAGAGGTATAGTAACCTCCTACAATGATTATCAAGAAGATTCCTGCTATGACCAGCTTCCTTGAAGTGACATCCTTGATGATTGTGCTCAAATATTCTTTGATGTAATTCATATGATAAGAGAATGCTATGGCAAGGGCAAGAGCAAAGAAAGTCCACATCCTGAATGGAGTCATAGCTATTGAGAGATCAGCCCCCATCACACCTATGAAAGAGAACAAAACCCAATTGAAAACCAGGAATGGTTTGAATTCTTTTTTCTTTATGTACAGGGGCAACTTATAAGCCATGAAAATCATACCTAAGGTGAATACTGTCATGATGACAAGGCCTATTCCTATAGGGTTATTGATGAGATTCTCCTGTGTAGTGAAAAAGAAGTCTGATGCATCATAGCTCCTTGTTGCCGTTCCTTCAGCAGATATAATCTCATCAGGGATCAACAGTACTGCTGCGGATATCAACAGCACCACAGCATACACAGAGTATCGTGTGTACTCCGAACTTAGGGCTTGCTTCTGTATCTTCCGCAAAGAGTCAGACTTTATGTAAGCAAACAGAATTAGAGCTAATATTCCTAGAAGACCAAATATCATCAAATAGTTGCCTGCGATTTTGGGTACAAAGTCAGATATTATATACAGGCCACCCAACTGCGAACCTTCCAGGAATGGTTCGCTATGCTTTATTAGCGCAGGGACATGGAAGAATAACCAGACAATCATGCCCAGAGCAAGCGATTCGAAATGATACTTTGCTCCTTTGTCAGCTAGAATAAGTTTGAGGAACCATGCTATGACCAACATCAATGTCATTATCACAGCCGTATAGAAGTGATTTATCCACAACGCTCCTAGTAGGATACCAGATACGAATCTCCATCTCTTATCATTCTCTATCGCAAATACAGAATAGAGAAGAACGGGGATCAATGCCATATTATAGCTCAATGAGAATATGAAATGGCTCACCCAAGCGGGCACCATCGCAGCAGCAAATGTTCCCCAGAAAGCCATTGATGCATCCCCGGAGAATCTCTTTATCGCATAGTAAAGGAAGAGTATAGAGAAAGAGACTATGACTGCCATAAGAAGTTTCAAGGTCATATAGATGGAATCATTTGTCTGATGCAGAACACCCATATATATCTGATATCCCTGTGTATAGGGCGATGAATATTGGAGATAGTACTCATCTGCCTCATAGGTCATCTCCTCAGCGATATATTTCGATTGAGTCGCATACCCGTAAGGATCTCCATCTTCAAGCCATTCTGTGTTGAATGTCCCTTCCATATACATGTTCATGGATACTATGAAAAGTATTATGGCGAGGAAAGAATAGATGTGATCCTTCTTTATCTTCATATCTTTCAGCGGTGCAATGAATCCTTTCAGATCGCTAGAATAAATTTTGGGGTCTTTCTTTATAGCCAGGTATGAGATTATCATTGCAACAACCAAGAAGAAAGGCCAGTATAGAGGTATCATGAGGTGGTTGAATATCACACCTAGAACAGAGACTCCTAGTATTCCAGCTCCAAATCTTATTATCATCTTCTCAAAAAGACCCCCTTTCCACTCAGGGACCAGAAGATCAACAAAATGGCCTATGCCCAAAGATATGGCAAAGAAAAGTATCAGCGTCAATATCATGAGAGATGGTCTAGGAAACTAATTTAAATAATTTGTTCATCATCTTGAAGATGAAAAAGAGCATAGCACTTCTATTGAAGATAGTCATTGGCTTGTCCATATTAGGAGCGACAATATCTGCAGTAGGAGTACAAGAGGTTGTTGAGGCTTTTTCTGATGTGAGGATATCCTTGCTGGTGCTGAGCTTCTCCATTGAGCCCATCGTACAGGTGTTTGCAGGAGCCATCTACAAGATCCTGCTATCACATTTCAATCATGATCTACCACTTCTTTTCCTTACAAGATGCGCAAGCGTCAGTTTCGCAGTAGGCCTGATATCCCCGGGAAGGGTCACAGAACTCTCAATACTGATACCCTTCAAGAAGAAGGGAGTTAAGATAACACACGGAGTTACCGCTTTTATGGCAGACAAGTACCTTACATTTCTGGTCCTATCGCTTATAGGTAGCTTGGGTATATTGTATTTTATTGGATCTCTTACGTTCCTTATCGCCATAACTCTCCTCATCTTTGCTTTCTTATCAATATATTATATCCTTACATCACTATCATACAAATCAATAGTACAGAGATATATCTTGAAAGGCAGGTCAGAGAGTTTCCACGAATTCTCTAAGTCTTTCAGAAGATTGCTTCAAGATAAGAAAATAATATTGCTGGCAGTATTGGTCAAATCACTGAAATGGTGCTTGTCATTCATATCTGTCTCTTTGATGTTCGTAGCACTTGGCTTCAGTATAGATCCCATCACAGTGGGGATGATATTCTCTGCAGTAGCACTACTTTCTGCCCTACCTTTCACATTCTCAGGAATAGGAGTGAAAGAAGGGAGTGGAGCTTATTTTTTCAATGCATTTGCAGGTGTGCCTCCTGCCATTGCTACAAATGCAATGCTCCTATCTACAGCAAAGAATTTCTTGATGGGTTTCATCTTCTACAGCCTAAGCTCTGGTATCCTTGTCAAGAGTGACGGAGAGAATGGAAAAGATAAGAAGTTGCTTTAGGGTCATCTGCTTTTTGTAGATTTCTTAGGATTTGCTTGATTTTTTCCAAAAGACTGTTTCTTCTTCAGATAAAGGTCATCTTCAATCAAGATCCTGTTTACAGAGATGAGCTCTCCGATAATCCCTAAAGAGAACATGAGACCACTGAACACCAAGAATACAGTGGAAACGATGAGTGATTGGATATATCCTGTCGGACCAGGTTCTGTGAAATAGAAGAAAAAGAACCTTGATAATAGGATGAATCCTGGAACAAAGAAGAGGAATGACAGGAACAGAAAAGTCCTGAATGGTTCATAGATGGAGTATACTCTTAGTATGTTAGCCGCAGATTTTCTCATGTGCTGGAATATGTTCTTGAAGAGTCTTGATCTTCTTGTAGGTGGATTGACCTTCACATAAACAGATCTTATCTTCAATCCCTTCTTAGATGCTTGCACTACTGTATCTAAGACGTATGAGAACTTGGTGGTCACATTAAGCATCAGGAGTGCTTCTCTGGAGTATGCCCTGAAACCTGATACCATATCGGGTACCTTTGTGCCAGATATGCGCCTTGTTATACCATTTCCTAGAAATTGGAGAAACCTCTTTATCGGCGAAAAATGTTTCACTTTCCAAGGTTTCCTATTACCTATGACTATATCGGCTTCATGGTCTAGGACTGGTTTTACCAATCTTGGTATGTATCTTGATGGATACTGATTATCTGCATCAGTATTCACAAAAACATCAGCTCCCCTCTTAAGTGCCTCCTTGACTCCTTTTGAGAAAGCGACACCAAGACCCTTATTCCTCTTATGCCTGATGACCACACAACCGTGCTCCGCTGCAACTTCAGAGGTCTTATCCGTAGAACCATCATCAACAATCTGTACTTCGATGACATCTATGCCTTCTATTCTCTTAGGTATCTCCCTGAGCACTGAGGGCAACGTCTTTTCCTCATTGTAACAGGGAATGTTTATAACAAGCTTCATACTTGTAGGGTCTTGAGTTCTCAATAAAAAGTTTTCTGGGCTATTGATAAGGAGATAGGAAACATATTCACAATATTTTTAAGAAGAACCTTTTTCCTTGGAGACATGCTTGTCGGAATACAATTCATGGCCATACTTTTCGCACTCGTCATGGTGTACATGACCTTCTTGTACTACAAGAGAGGTAATTACGAAGTCAATGCATTCCTCTTCTGGATGTTCATATGGGGATCCTTCCTTTTCTTTGCCATGTTCCCTGATCTTGCTTATGGTGTGATGGAAGTACTTAGTATAGAGAGGACGGCTGATTTCTTCGTCTCCGGAGCGCTAGGAGTCCTTTCAGTGATGCTCTTCAGGCTCTATGTGAGGAACAAACAGCTCGAGGAGAAGATTGACATAATAGTAAGGAAAGTAGCGCTCGACAAGGCATACAGAAAAAAAAGCAGGAAGACAAAATGAGCCATAAGACGAAGGGGAAAGGTAAGAAGAACCTCAAACTTCTGTTCGTTCTCGAGTATTACCCTCCACACACAGGTGGCGTAGAGATACTCTTCAAGAATATATGCGAGATGCTTTCTTCTGAAGGACATGAAGTCACAGTCATAACATCACGCATACCTGGTACGGAGAAAGAAGAGACCAAGAATGGTGTCAGGATAAAGAGGATCCCTGTACCAAGGAGAGCAGGAAGGCACTTCTTCACCTTTTTCTCGCTCCCTAGAGTCCTGAGAGAGGCGAAAGGCCACGACATCATACATACTACTACATACAATGGAGCATTGCCTGCATGGCTTGCTTCTAGGATCAGAAAGATCCCTTCTATCATAACAATCCACGAGGTGATAGGGAAAGACTGGAGCAAGCTCCACGGCATGTCCCTCATTTCTTCAAGAATATTCAGGCTTTTTGAAAGGATAATAGTCTCTTTGCCTTTCGACAGGAGAGTGGCGGTCTCAGACTCCACAAGGAAGAACATAGAGAGATTGGGTAAAGATGCTGATGTTGTCCACAATTCTGTAGATTATACCACATTCAATCCATTGAAGTATCCTGGAGCAAGGAAGAAGATAAGAGAGAGTCTAGGCATCAAGAGCAACGAGTTCCTCTATGTGTTCTATGGCAGACCAGGAGTCAGTAAGGGAGTAGAGCACTTGATAAAAGCCATGCCGAAGATACGTGAGAAGATTCCAAATTCGAGAGCACTCTACATAATGGGCACAGATCCTAAAGAGAGGTATGAGATGATGAAGAGACTCCTTAAGGAGAATGCCTCTGGTGATGCGATCCTGCACAAACCACTTCCATACAAAGAGCTTCCGAGATACCTCATGGCAGCGGACTGCATTGTAGTCCCTTCAATAACAGAAGGGTTCGGGTTCTGCGTAGCAGAGAGCTGTGCGATGAAGAGACCTGTTGTAGCGACAAACACGACATCAATCCCTGAAGTCGTCTCCGGTAAATTCCTCCTTGTGCCACCCAGAGACAGTGATGCGATTGCCAAAGCAGTACATATGTCAAAGAAGAAACAATACATGAAGACACCATTGAAGAGATTCACAGAGGATAAGATGATAGGTGGATATCTCGACATATACAGATCAATCTTGAGAAGAGATCAATAATAGTGCAATAGATTTAAAAGATAAAGCTGTTTCTGTTCAGATGATTCACATGGTCTCTGAAGAGATAAAGAAGGATATCTGGATTTTCGCACTGGATAATGCAGTGCAGTTCAAGGGCAAGGCTAGCCAAGGTGCTGTTGTAGGTAAGCTTTTCGCAAAGGATCCTTCTCTGAAGAAAGAGATGAAGAGCATAGCGCCTGAGATAGGTAAGATAATCGCAGAGATCAATTCTATGGAGCCAGATGATCAGAAGGCCAAACTCAAGGAGCTTGTTCCAGATATAGATGAGAAGAAGAAGGAAGAGAAGAAAGAGAGGAAGAAGAGTGCCAGAGAGCTTCCCCCTCTGAAGGATGCTGAAGATGGCAAGATCGTTACAAGAATGGCGCCAGGTCCTTCCAAATATCCTCATATAGGCCATGCGATAAGCTTCGGGATAAACCATATCTACGCTAAGTCATACAACGGCAGATGTATAATGCGTATAGATGATACAAACCCTGAAGTGGATTCTAAGGAGTTCGTTGATTCGATGCATGACGGGATCACAAGATACCTAGGTATGACTCCAGATGAGATATGCTATGCCAGCGATAACATGGACAAGCTCTACGAGCATGCTGAGAACCTGATCAAAGAAGGAAAGGCTTATGCCTGCGATTCATCCCCAGAAGAGATGTCTGAGCAGAGAAGGAACATGAGACCTTCTCCGAGAAGAGATTCTTCTGTGAAAGAGAACCTAGAGATATGGGAAGGTATGAAGAGAGGAGAGAATGAAAGTTTTGCACTACGCCTGAAGATCGACATGACGCACAAGAATGCAGTGATGCGGGATCCAGTAGTCTTCAGGGTGATACAGAGCAAGCATTACAGACAAGGGGATAAGTATAAGGCATGGCCTACATACGACTTTGAGAGCACTGTGATAGATGGCATCCTCGGCATAACTCATGTTTTAAGATCAAATGAGTTCGATTCCAGGATAGAGCTTCACAACCATATATCTTCCATACTCGGATATGATGAGGTGAATTATAGGCATTATGGGCGTGTCAACATAACCGGAAGCCTGACTCAAGGGAGAGAGATACGAAAGAATATAGAGAGTGGAGATTTCATTGGGTGGGATGATCCAAGACTTGTCACTCTGAAAGCCCTTGAAAGAAGGGGAATAGTGAAGGACTCTATAGTGAATATTGTGAAGATGGCAGGTCTTTCAAAGCAGAACACAAACATAGATTTCTCAGTAATAGCTTCAGAGAACAGGAAGATCCTAGACCAGGAAGCCAAGAGATTCTTCATGTTGAAAGATCCTGTAAGCATAAGGATAGAAGGTGCTCCTGAGCAAGAGATTGAGCTTAACACACATCCTGTGAAGAAAGAAGGCGGAAGGAGATTCAATACAGGAGAGGCTTTCATGATAGAGAAAAAAGACCTTGATAAGATAGAGGATGGGAAGCTGATAAGGCTTATGGACTGCCTCAACTTCAAGAAGGAAGGTGAGAAGTTTGTATTCTATAGCAAGGACTACATGGATTACAAGAAAGATGGAGAGATGATAATACACTGGTTGCCTGATAATGGATCCAATGAAGAAGCAACTATAGTGATGGGAGACTCCTCAGAGATAAGATGTATAGTGGAGAAAAGCATTAGTCACATATCCCCTGGTGATATAATACAGTTTGAGCGCTTCGGTTTCTGCAGGCTTGATTCTAAAGAAGACGCATACAAGTTCTGGTTCTCTCATGAATGATCCTTAGGAATCCTTGATTAGTTTCTTTTGATCAGATATTTCAGAACCTTCTTTTCTTCATGCAGAGCCTTCTTATATCATTGACCATATCAATATCAACACCCTTAAGCTCCATCTTTGATGTAGCAGATCTCAATATTACAGCATCTTCTACAGCATAGAAGAAAAATCCGAGAAGAGTCAAAGAAATTATTGCAGTAG
>CAZMXQ010000021.1:0-14860 GCA_964570335.1 uncultured Methanosarcinales archaeon | reverse complement strand
CCTTTTGGGACAGACCCCCCAAAACGAAACATTTAAAAAAGAGCTCAAAACTCTAAACTCACAAATGGAAGATGTTGCTATGAGACTCCTATCGGATGCGGTGCTGTCTAATTTCTAAGTCGATGAGATAAGGATTAGTTGCACTGTTGGAGTCTGTAGTTGGGGTGGTAATCATGTCGTTATGATTATCTGTACGTGCCTTGGTGGTGTAGTCTGGCCTATCATGAAGCCCTGTCGTGGTATATGATACCGCAGTAAGGCTTCGACCCGGGTTCAAATCCCGGCCAGGGCGTACTTTCCTGGTCCGTCTTGCGGGCCAAGGATACTTAATAAGCAGGCCTGTAGCTTAACCTGGTAGAGCACTTGGCTTTTAACCAAGTTGTCGCGGGTTCGAATCCCGTCAGGCCTACTACAAGGCGACAAGGTTGAGCGAGCACAAAAGTTGTGCTTTGCTGATTAAGCGACAGTTTCCATTTATATGAGTGATGTTAACATGGCTGCAAAAAAGGTTCAAGATGAGACAAAGCTTGAGCATGCGCTGGTTCCAGTGCATGAGAAGCTTTCAAAGAAGGATAAGGATGAAGTTCTTAAGAGATACAACATAACGATGACAGAGTTACCTAAGATTCTGATGACTGATCCGGGCATAAGACATCTTGATCCTAAGCCTGGCGATATAATAAGGATAAAGAGAAGCAGCATGTCTTCGGGAGAATCTGTTTTCTTTAGAGCAGTGGTGGAGAACTAGGGGTGTTAAAATGACTAAATCGTACGATAGACTGATAAGATCATACTTCAACGATGGCTCTCTTGTATCATCTGATATCGAGTCATTCAATTACTTCATTGAGAAAGAGCTTCAGAAGATAATTGATGATAACAAGGAGATTGAGCCAACCATAATACCTCATAATATAGAGGAGTTTAAGATAAGGCTTGACAAGATCTGGATAAAGAAGCCAGAGATCATAGAAGCTGATGGTTCTAGAAAAGACATTTACCCTATCGAGGCAAGGATAAGAAAGATATCTTATTCTGCACCTATATATATAGAGGTGAGTGCGCACATTGATGGTATCCAGAGGGAGTCTTTTACCACTCAGATCGGAAGTCTTCCAATAATGCTGAAATCAAACTACTGCCACCTTTCTAAGCTTTCCAGGGAACAGCTTATAGAGAAAGGTGAGGATCCTGATGACCCAGGTGGTTATTTCATAGTCAATGGTACTGAGAAAGTGCTTATCTCTGTTGAGGATCTGGCTCCGAATACTATGCTTGTAGAGAAGGCTTCTACAGGTGTCTCTGAGTATGTGGGAAAACTTTTCTCTGAGCAGGGTTCTTACAAGATACCTCACACCTTCGAGAAGATGAAGGACGGGATATTCTATCTCTCTTTCACAAGAGTAAGGAGGATACCCCTTGTAATAATACTCAAGGCGCTCGGTATGACAAAGGATGAAGATATAATGAAAGCGATAGGTCTTGATGACTCTATGCAGGATGAGATTTTCATGAACCTCTATGATTTCGTCAATATGAAGGAGTCCTCAGAAGCTCTTGATCATATAGCTAAGAAGATCGGTATAACCCAATCTAAGGATATAAGGATCGAGAGGATGTCCGAGATCCTTGATAGGTACCTTCTACCGCATGTCGGTGTTGAATCATCTAATAGGTATGAAAAGGCTCTCAATCTGACTAAGCTATTGAGGAAGTACATATTGGTATCGAAAGGTGTTCTTCCAGAGGATGATAAGGATCATTTCATGAATAAGAGGGTCAAGTTGAGCGGAGATCTCTTGGGTGACCTGCTAAGGATGAACCTCAATGTTCTGATAGGAGATATGCTATACAATTTCCAGAGGATTGTCAAGAGGGGTAAGTTCCCTTCAATCAAAGTAGTCATCAGAGACAAGCTGTTGACATCTAGGATCTACAGCTCTATGGCTACAGGAAATTGGGTGGGAGAAAGAAAAGGTATCTCGCAGAGGATGGATAGGATGAATTTCATCTCAAGCTGCTCTCACTTACAGAGAGTTGTAAGCCCGCTCTCCACATCACAGGAGAATTTCGAAGCAAGGGCTCTACACGCAACCCATCTTGGAAGGCTTTGTCCTGTAGAGACTCCTGAAGGTACCAACATTGGTCTCAGGAAGAATCTTGCACTGTTGACTAAGGTGACAAAGGATGCGGATGAGCCGGATCTCATGAAGAAGCTTAAGGATATAGGTCTGAAGGAGGCAAGCTTCTGAGGATAAAATCATAATCAAGGTGATCAAATGGCAGATGTCTATCTCAACGGAAAATATACTGGAAGTGTGAAGGACCCTAAGACTTTCGTCGAGTCTTTCATAACCGAGAGAAGAAGTGGAAGGATCTCCTCAGAGTCAAACATCGTATATGATGATGTTCTTGATGAGGTGCATATACAGAATTCGAAAGGAAGGTCAAGAAGACCACTCGTCATCGTGAGGAATGGTGTCTCATTGCTTACTCAGAATCATGTCAAGCAGCTCCAGAAGGGAGAGATCTCTTGGGATGACCTAGTGAAGCAAGGTGTCATAGAATATCTAGATGCTATGGAAGAGGAGAATGCATTGGTAGCTTTCTCAGAGGAAGAGCTCACGAAGGACCATACGCATCTCCAGGTCTCACCCATGGATCTTGTGGGATTCTGTACGTCTTTGGTTCCTTTCGGAAACCACAATCAGCTGACAAAGCTCAATGGTGGTTCGAAGAACCAGAAGCAGGCTATCGGATTCTATGCTGCTAACTACCATCTCAGGATGGATATGGACATGAGTATACTACACTCTCCACAGGTACCTATCGTGCAGACGATGATGCATGATATAACAGATTATCATCTTCATCCTTCCGGACAGAATGTTACCATTGCTGTCATGAGTTATGAAGGATATAACATGGATGACGCTATAATATTGAATAAGGGTTCTGTGGATAGAGGACTTGCAAGATCCACTTATTACAGACCTGCAGTAGCAGAAGAACTAAGGTACACGGGAGGTCTTGTTGATGAGATATGCATGCCAGACAAGGATGTAAAAGGATACAGGACCGAGTTTGATTACAGGTTCCTAGAGGATGATGGTATTATACATCCTGAAGCTGGTGTCGGTGAAGGAGATGTTATTATAGGGAAAGTCTCACCACCGAGATTCTTGAGTGGTTCTGATGAATACAATCTCTCATCTAACACAAACAGGGAGAGCTCCGTATCTTTGAAGCACGGTGAAGAAGGTATTGTAGATTTCGTAATGCTTACAGAGAATCAGGAAGGAAATAAGTTCGTCCAGGTAAGGTTGAGAGAACAGAGGATCCCTGAGCTGGGAGACAAGTTCACATCCAGGCATGGTCAGAAGGGTGTCGTAGGTCTCATCGTAGATCAGGCAGATGTTCCTTTCACAGTCTCAGGTAATGTTCCTGATGTGATATTCTCTCCACATAGTGTCCCTTCCAGACAGACAATCTCTCACATGATAGAGATAGTAGGTGGAAAAGTAGGTGCACTATCTGGACGATACATAGATGGTACCTTATTCGACTCTGAACCAGAGGAATCATTGAGGGAAGAGCTTTCAACTCTGGGCTTCCGTGATAATGGTACAGAGGTAATGCATAATCCTATAACTGGTGAAAGGTATAAGGCAAGGATATTCATAGGTAATATGTACTATCTGAAGCTCAAGCACATGGTATCCAACAAGATCCATTCCAGAGCTAGAGGTCCTATACAGCTCCTTACAAGACAGCCTACCGAAGGTAGGGCAAAAGAAGGAGGCCTCAGAATGGGAGAGATGGAGAAGGATACTCTTGTCGCTCATGGAGCATCAATGCTTCTCAAGGAAAGATTCAGCGCAGATAATTCTGTTGTCTGGGTCAGTGAGAAGAGCGGTCTCCTTGCCGTCAATGACGCATACAATAATAGGGTGTATGACCTGATACATGGTGATAACACCGAGGTACATCCTGTTGAGATAAGCTATGCGTTCAAGCTATTCCTTGATGAGCTCAAGTCAATGGGAATATATCCTAAGATGGAGATCAAGGACAAATATTGATTTTTGTTTATTTAATATTATATCAGGCAGTACTATGAAGGGCATTCGATTGAATGATTATGAAGGTGTATGATGATGATGGATGATAATATCGGCTACGTTCAGAAGAAGGTTGGAAGCATAAATTTTGGGTTGCTTTCCCCAAGCGATATAAAGAAGATATCTGTTGTGAAGATTGTCACTCCAGAGCTTTATGACAAAGAGGGTTATCCTGTAGATGGTGGTCTTATGGACACCAGGATGGGTGTCATAGATCCTGGTCTGGTCTGTAAGACAGATGGAAGGAAGCTCAAGGATAGTCCAGGATACTTCGGTTATATAGATCTGGCGAGACCTGTTGTCCACATAATGTATGTGAACCTGATATTGGACCTTCTCAGAAGCACGTGTAAGGAGTGTGGAAGGATCCTGACGAAGAATCCGCCAAACTTCCTTGAAGGCATCGAAGTAGAGGATGATGCTCCTGAAGATGCAGCTGCTGATAACACCACAAAGAGGAAGCAATTGAAATCCATGATCTCTGATCTGAGGACAGTCTCGAAATGCCCACACTGTAGTGCCAAGCAAGGTAAGATAAAGATCGAGAAGCCTACAACATTCCTTGAGGATGATAAGAGGATAAGCCCTATCGAGATAAGGACAAGGCTTGAAAGGATAACGAATGATGATCTGGCGTCTTTTGCGCTCGATGGTAATAAGGTAAGGCCGGAATGGATGGTGCTGACCATACTTCCTATACCTCCGGTGACTATGAGGCCATCAATAACACTTGAGTCTGGAGAGAGATCCGAGGACGATCTTACCCACAAGATGGGTGACATCGTGAGGATTAACCAGAGGCTCTTCGAGAACATCAACGCAGGTGCTCCAGAGATAATAATTGAGGATCTGTGGGATCTCTTGCAGTATCACGTGACAACATTCTTCAACAATGATGTAAGCCAGCTGCCTCCTGCAAGACATAGGGGAGGACAGCCACTCAAGACCCTTACAGAGAGGATCAAGAGTAAGGATGGTAGGATCAGGAATAATCTTGCTGGAAAGAGGACGAATTTCTCTGCAAGGACTGTTATAAGTCCTGACCCTAAGGTTGAGCTTAATGAGGTTGGTGTGCCTAAGGTCATGGCGATGAATCTTACGGTTCCTGAGACACTCCAAGAGTGGAATAAGGAATATTTGAAGAAGTTCATTGAGCGTGGACCTAAGGAATATCCCGGTGCTAATTATGTAGTAAGGCCTGATGGGAAGAGGAAGAAGATAACTGATGAGACAAAGGAGCAGATGATTGAAGAGCTTCAGCCAGGATACAAGGTTGAGAGGCATCTTCTTGATGGTGATGTCGTGCTCTTCAATAGGCAGCCAAGCCTGCACAGGATGAGTATGATGTGTCATAGGGTAAAGGTATTGCCCGGAAAGACATTCAGGATAAACCCTGCAGTCTGTCATCCGTATAACGCTGATTTCGATGGTGACGAGATGAACCTCCACGTACCACAGACAGAGGAAGCAAGAGCAGAAGCGGAGGTCTTGATGCAGGTCCAGACACAGCTGATTAGCCCTGCTTTCGGTCTGACTATCATGGGTTGTGTACAGGATTCCATCTCTGGTAATTTCGTGCTTACGAGAGAGGAGAAGTTCAGCAAGAAAGAAGCAATCTCCATGCTTACCACTGTAGGAGTTGAGGATTTCAGCAAGATACATAAGATCAAGGGTGACTATGTATCTGGTAAGCAGATTTTCTCTAGCATACTTCCAGAGGATTTTAGTTTCATAGGTAAATCCAAGTATTCTTCAGAGAAGAATGTTGATGATGAAGGCACTGAGTATGAGCCTGACCAGGTGATGATAAGGTCTGGAGAGATCAAGGCAGGTGTCATGGATAAGAAGAATCTGGGAGAAGGCTCTGGACTGATGCTTAGGATACTCCACAAGAAGTACGGAGCTGACAGGACGCACGATGTCATAGGAAAGATATTCAGGCTGGGTGTTGAGATGCTCTTGAGGAGAGGTTTCTCCATGCCTATCTCAGATATAGATATACCTGATGTGGCGAAGGAAGAGATTGAGAAAGTCATAAGGCAGGCTGAGAATGATGTTGATGTACTCATCGATACTTATAGACAAGGTAAGCTTGAGACAATACCAGGAAGGACTGCATTCCAGACTCTCGAGAACAAGATACTTGAGAGACTGAACAGAGCAAGGAATGAGACTGGTGGTGTTGTACAGAAGAACCTCAATAAGGATACTGACACTCTTGTGATGGTCAACTCTGGAGCAAGAGGAAACAATATACAGCTTGCACAGATGATTGCTTCCGTAGGTCAGCAGTCTCTGAGAGGGGGAAGGATCGATAAGGGTTACAAGAACAGGACACTGTCTTGCTTCAAGAAGGATGACCTTAATCCTGCAGCTAGAGGTTTCGTAAGATCGAACTACAAGAAGGGTCTGAAGCCTCATGAGTTCTTCTTCTGTGCAATGACAGGAAGAGATTCACTGATGGATACTGCATTAAGGACGCCTAAGTCCGGATACCTGTACAGGAGACTGGCTAATGCTCTCCAGGATGTCAGGGTAGAGTATGATGATACTGTAAGGGATGCAGTAGGGAACATAGTCCAGTTCAAGTATGGAGAAGATGGTATAGACGTATCTAGGAGCGAAGCTGGACAGGTCAATGTTAAGAGCATAATCGAGCAGGTAATGTCTGAATGAGGATGATCCAAGATGGTTGATGTAGATAATGTTTTGAAGGAATATGAGGGTATCTTCCCTAAGAAGGTCTTAGATGATCTTAAGGAACACATACCGAAGGATGTCACTAAAGCGAAGCTTGATAAGATAATGGAGGCTGTAAAAGAGGAGTACGATTTCACTCAGGTTGATGCTGGGGAGAGTGTAGGTATAATCGCAGCAGAGTCTGTCGGAGAACCAGGTACACAGATGACTCTGAATACGAAGCACTTCGGAGGAGTCGCAGAGATGAACGTAACGATGGGACTTCCTAGGATTATGGAGATACTCGATGTCAGAAAGAACATATCGACACCTCTTATGGAGATATACTTGAAGGAGCCTTACAATACTGGAAAGGATATAAAGAAGATAGCAATGATGGTCAAGCATACTAGCCTCGGTGAGGTAGTCACAGAGTTCGAGATAAACATGGCTAATATGTGTGTGAATGTCAAGTTTGATGACAAGAAGATCACTGACTTGAATCTTGACAAGAAGAAGCTCTTGAAACTAGTGACTAAGCATATGACTGGGTATTCTGTCAAGGAAGAGGAAGACCATTTCGTAGTCAAAGGAAAGGGTAAGGATAATGATATAAACTCCCTATACAGAGCAAGAGAGAAGCTTAGGAAGATATATGTAAGCGGTGTAAAGGGAATTAGCCACGTATTGCCTGTGAAGAGAGGGGAGGAGTACATAATACAGACTGCAGGATCTAACCTATCAGAGGTGCTGAAGCTTGATTTTGTTGATCCATACAGGACAAAGACAAATGATCTTAATGAGATTGAGCAGGTGCTTGGGATAGAAGCAGCTAGAACAGCTATAATCAATGAGACACATTTCGTTATTGACAGCCAAGGTCTTGATATAGACATAAGGCATATAATGCTGATTGCTGATACTATGTGCGCTTCTGGTGTGATGAAGGGTATCACAAGGGTTGGTGTTGTCTCTGAGAAGTCTTCTGTACTTGCTAGAGCATCCTTTGAGACTCCTATCAAGCATATGATCTCGGCTGCTCTCTTAGGTCAGACTGACCACTTGAATAGTGTGATAGAGAACGTTATGTTGAATAAGGAGATACCTGTTGGTACAGGTATGCTCAAGTTGAAGGTCAAAGAGTGAGGGTGATCTCCATGGTGGATATTTTAGAACAGATTAAGTCATCAATCAAGGATGGTAATGTAATAATGGGTACTGAAAGAGTCCTTAAGTCCTTGAAGAGCAAGGGATTGAAAAGGGTTGCTTTAGCTAACAATGTATCTGATGAGGTCAGGTCTGAGATAGAGCATTTCGCCCGATTATCAGATGTTGATGTTGAGATTGTGAACATGAATAATGAGGAGCTTGGGACTTTCTGCAAAAGGAAGCATAATATATCGGTTCTTGGTATGAACTGAGCTTTTCTTCGTTATTACAAAATCAGATCATATATATTTTTGACTTGATGCATATGGAAAAAAGAATAATCTCAACGGAGCTCATGAAGATTATCTCCATGTTCGAATCGTTGACTAGAGTCTCTGCGAAGGATTGCTTCATCGATGAGACGAACAATCTCTTGACTTTCATTGTCGATGAAGGGAATGTGGGGAAAGCTCTTGGAAAAGGTGGGGCTAATATAAGGAAGCTCGAGACCAAGCTGAACCGGAAGATCAAGATAGCGGAGTACAGCGATGATGTCAAAAGCTTTATAAAGAGCCTGTTACTTCCACTACGTGTGAACGATGTCTCAGAGGTTGACGAGGGCATCTTTCAGATTGAGCCTGCAGACAGGAAATCCAGGGGTGTCATAATAGGGCGCTCAGCAGCAAATCTAAGAAACCTTGAGAAGATAACTCGCAGGTTTTTTGATGTGAAAGAGATAAAAGTCATATAGGCTTACAATCATAGATAACAATCAATGGATAGAGATGTGAAATAAGCATGGCAAAGAAACCGAACGGCATAAATGCGGCGGCTAAGCTGATAAAAAGAAGATCAGAGAGCCGATGGAAGAAAAGGACTTATGTTACTAGAGTACTTGGTCTTGCAAAGAAGGCTGACCCTCTTGAGGGCTCTTCCCAGGCAAGAGGAATCGTACTTGAAAAGGTCCAGATGGAAGCTAAGCAGCCGAACTCTGCTATGAGAAAGTGTGCTAGGGTCCAGCTCATAAAGAATGGACGACAGGTCACTGCTTTCATGACAGGAGAAGGTGCCACAAAGCTCATTGATGAACACGATGAAGTGATCATAGAGAGGATCGGTGGAAAGATGGGTCGTGCTAAGGGAGACATCTCTGGTGTCAGGTGGCAAGTGATAAAGGTCAATGACCAGTCATTGGATGCACTAAGGAGAGGAAAGCTCCAGAAAGCAAGAAAGTGAAACTAGCTTATTCATTGTTTTTGAGATATTATGTTGATGCGATATGGAAGATGTCAAGATGTTCAATAAGTACAGTACTTCGGGTATCGAAGTGACTGATGAGGGTATAAAACCTTATGTGACCCTAGAGCCTATATATGCTCCTAAGACTGGAGCAAGGTATGCTGGTGCGAGGTTCCACAAGTCCAAGATATCCATTGTAGAGAGACTGATCAATAAGGTCATGGTTGCTGGACATAAGGGAAAGAAGCATAAGACATCTTCTGGTCACAACACTGGAAAGTCTCAGAAGGCTTATTCCATAGTCAAGGGAGCTTTTGAGATCATAGAGAAGGAAACAGGTCAGAATCCTGTGGCTGTATACGTCAAGGCTGTAGAGAACTCTGCACCTAGAGAGGAGATAGTCACTATAGAGTATGGTGGTGCTAGGTATCCTAAGGCAGTAGAGTCCGCTCCTCAGAGAAGGATTGATGTCGCTCTCAGGATGATGACACAAGCTGCTTACAGTTCATCTTTCGATTCTAAGAGACCTGCGGAGAAAGCTCTTGCGACAGAGATCTTGGAAGCATACAGGATGAGCAATAAGTCTCAGGCAATCTCCAAGAAGGTCGATCTTGAAAGACAGGCTGATTCTGCAAGATAAGCATTTTTTGATTCTTATGGGCTGTGGCACGATTCAATTTTTTTTGGAAAACAGCTTCAAAATTCTCCATTATTTATAAACAAAGTGCTGCTCTCCAATGAAATCTATGATTTCATGTGCAGACAAGTCCCTTGTCTTGCACCGGATGGAGCTAAAGCAAACTCGGTTTGCAAACTTTGTTCATCCTTTACAAAGCACCCCTAGCAACGCACTCTTTTAAAAATGAACCAAGGAATTTTGACCTGATGCTGTTTTTCCAGACAATCGTGTCACAGCCCAGATTCTTAAGACACTTTTTTATATTAGTCTTCTATATTATCCTATATGTTGAAAGGGTTTGAGAATCTACCACATCGTCCC
Source organism: uncultured Methanosarcinales archaeon (assembly GCA_964570335.1). Lineage (GTDB taxonomy): Archaea > Nanobdellota > Nanobdellia > Woesearchaeales > CAZJJJ01 > CAZJJJ01. The sequence continues at coordinate 4,672 of CAZMXQ010000021.1, read as the reverse complement.
AATGTTGCCGTGCTTGTATGCAAAGATGATAAGTTCCTTCTTGTTCAGAAACCTCATTGGGGAGAAGACTCATGGAAACTTCCTCAAGGTGGTATAGATGATGGAGAGGATATTGAGTCTGCTGGGTTTCGTGAGCTGAAAGAAGAGACTGGTATAGTATCAGTAGAAGCGATCGGTGTCAGCAAGTATACGAACACATACGATTGGTCTGATGATATACTTAAGACTTTAGAGTATAAGAAATACAAAGGTCAGACACAGAGTTTCCTGGTGGTCAAGTTCATAGGGTCAGATTCAGAGATATCTCCTGAAGATTCCGAGATAAGCAGGATAGAATGGTTCTCTAAAGAAGATATCATAGAGTTGTCAGAAAAAGGCACAGGCACTTTCGGAGAGTATCAAGGTATCGTGCCAAAAATAATAGAAGAGTTTGGATTATGATGCTTACTTGTATTCTTTCACAAAAATAGAGCTATTCACTACTGAGTTGTCTAGAAATATTTATATACTATGGCGCCTGTTTTCTGGCTGGGTGCATCATTTTTGTCAGGAAAAAAGGATACAAAAAAGCCGCAATCTACTAAAACTGCTTGGTTCTCCATGTCTGTGCCTGATATTTATTCTTCTTTGAATACCAGTGGTAAAGGTCTGTCTGACAAGGAAGCAGAAAAGAGAAAAGAGAAGTATGGACCCAATCAGATAGAGGATGATTCTGGTGTCAGTGCATTCAGGTTATTCTTCAGCAAGTTCAATAGCATAATAATATACATTCTCTTGGTAGCAGGGATTATGTCCATATATCTTGGGCATATGATTGAGTTCTATGTGATCATGGGTGTCATAGGTTTTACTGTCATACTTGGATTCATCCATGAGTATCATGCGGAGAAATCTGTAGAGGCTCTTGCTAAACTTACGGCGAAGAAAGTAGAGCTGATAAGAAATGGGAAGAAAAGGGAGGAGTTCGCTTCTGATCTTGTTCCTGGAGACATAGTGGTACTTAAGGGAGGTACTGTTGTCCCCGCTGATTTGAGGATAACAGAATCAAATTCTCTGAGCATAAATGAGTCAATCCTCACAGGAGAGTCTGTACCAAAGATGAAGACAACGAAGACCATGAAAGATGCAAAGCTTGAGGTCTCTGACCAGAAGAATATGGCCTTCTCTGGCACTTCTGTGATGAGTGGTTCTGGGTATGGCGTTGTAGTGAGCACAGGTCTCGATACTGAGATCGGTAAGATATCTGAGGAGCTAGCTTCTATGAAGGACCAGAAGACTCCACTGCAGAAGCGTGTTGATAATATGAGCAAAAGGATAAGCTACACAGTCATTGTGATAAGCATATTCGCTCTCTTCTACCTCCTTATGCAAGGAGAGGATCCTAACACCATCCTTGTGCTTGTTGCTGCTCTTGCTGTAGCAGGAATACCAGAACAGTTCCCTCTTTCTATGACTATGGCTCTTGCATCCGGAGTGAATAGGATGGCCAAGAAGAATGCCATCGTAAAAGATATGGGTAGTGTTGAGACTCTGGGCACGACAACTGTCATATGCACAGATAAGACTGGAACACTTACTCAGAACAAGATGATGGTAGTGAGGTATGACCTTCTCGATGGGGATATTGATGTTGATGGGAAACCATATTCACCTGATGCCACTTTCAAGAGGGAAGGTAAGAGAGTTCCACAGTCTATGCTAGAGAGAGACAAGGATTTCTTCCATACTGCAATCCTCTGCAATGATTCATCAACTTTCAAGAAGAGACGTGAGTGGAGGATCGATGGTGATCCTACTGAAGGTGCTCTCTTAGGACTTGCAAACTCAGCTGGCTTCAAAGAGAAGGATCTTAGGGAGAAGATGAAGCGTGTCTACGAGGTACCTTTCGATTCTTCAAGGAAATATATGATAACTGTGAATAAGGAAGGCTCGGGATATACAGCTCATCTCAAAGGCGCTAGTGAGAGAGTGTTGAAGAAATGTACACACATACGTAAAGGTGGTAAGATAAAGAAGATGACTGCCTCAGACAAGAGATATATTGAGAAGAAGATGAAGGAATACTCTTCTGATGCTCTTAGAGTGCTCGCACTTGCTCATAAGCCTCTCGGTAAATCAGGAAAGGAGAGTGCTTTCGCAAGAGATACTAAGACAGGTTTCATATTCACGGGTATTGTAGGTATCATGGACCCTATACGTAATGAAGTCATAGATTCCATAAAAAGCTGTAAGAGTGCAGGTGTGAGGATAATAATGATCACTGGTGATCATAAGGACACAGCTTTCGCTATCGGAAGACAGCTTGGTCTTATCGATGAGAAGTACAATAGGGTTGTAGAGGCCCAAGAGATAGAGAACATGTCAGATATAGAGCTTGATAAGACCATCTCGAACATTGCTATTTTCTCCAGAGCAACTCCTGACCATAAGCTTAGGATTGTCGATTCACTGCAGAGAGAGGGAGAGATCGTCGCTATGACTGGCGATGGTGTCAATGATGCTCCAGCACTCAAGAAAGCCGACATAGGTGTGAGCATGGGAAAGAGTGGCACGGATGTTGCGAGAGAGGCATCAAATATAGTGCTTGCCGATGATGCTTTCAGTTCTATCGTAGAGGCTGTAAGAGAAGGAAGAACGATATACAGCAACATAAGAAGATTCACCTATTATCTGTTGACAGTCAATGCTACTGAGGTCGGTATAATAATGATAGCAATCCTCTTCGGTCTGGCTACACCGTTGACTGCTCTGATGATACTTTTCATAAATACTGTTGTAAGCAGTTTCCCTGCATTAGGATTAAGTGTCGAGCCTACTAAAGAGAAGGTCATGCGTTATATGCCTAGGGATCCTAAGGACAAGCTGCTCTCTAAGTACCTGATGCTGAAGATATCAGTGGTATTGCCTGTAATGATATTCGGTGCCCTTGGACTTTTCCTATGGGAGATGAATTATGGGACTGGAGACCTGCAGAGGGCAAGGACTTTAGCTTTCCTTGTCGTCATAATGGCTGAACTCTTCCACTCATTGAACGCAAGAAGTCTACACATAAGCGTCTTCAGGCATGGTATGCTGAAAAATAAATATTACTACACAGGGATGCTTGTCGCTATCATATCTATAATAATAAGCATATATGTGCCTTGGATGAACATGTTGTTAGAGACTGTACCCGTCTCACCTATGGATTGGCTCTTAGTCGTCGGTATCGGTTCGTTAGCTCTATTAGTGACTGAGATGATGAAAGTCATAATAAAGTCTGAGATAGAGGAAGAAGACAAGTATCAGGGTATTGATCTTCACTTAGAATGATTTTCTTATTTGTTGTTAGTATTTATCACGCAAGAAGTCAAGGCGATAGTCTGTCTCATCTGATTCATCGCCTTCTGATTCTATGACTTTCGGCTCTTCTTTCTTGATGGGCTTATGTTTCTCTTTCATGGCAGATATGAAGATGTTCTTCGTGCTTGACTCGAGGATGCCCTTGACAGATTCCAACTCCTTATCATTCTCTTGTTTCGCTTCCCAATTGAAATCTATGCCATCTCCTTTCTTTCTAGGCAGGATCCTTATGTAGAACTTGTCAGTCTCCTGTCCTGCAGCTGCCCCATTATGTATGAGAACATTAGTGCCTTGTCCTGATAATAATTCAAAACAGACATCAGAGATCTTTCTTGCGAGGACTGATAGATGATCCATGACATCGTCTGGAACCATCTCCATGATATTATAATCCCCTTTAGGGAAGAGTACTATCTCTCCTGGTATTGAAGCGTTCTCAGCAAGGAAAGCTAAAGCTATCTCATCCTCGTATATGACAAGGGCATCATTCTTCCCCTCTACAATCTGGTTGAACTCGTTCGTCATATTATCACTTGAAAAGCTCTGATATCTTGTCTAGGTCAACATCATCTTTCTTCTCTTCCTTATCTGGTGCATCAGACTTTGTTCCCTCATGATCTTCACCTTTCTCCTCTTCTTTCTTATCTTCTTCAGGTTCCTCTTTCTGATCTTGATCCTGTTCTTCTTTTTCTTCCTGCTTCTCTTGTTTGCTCTCTTCTTTCTTTCCCTTATGCAGTATCTTACTCTTGAGGTCGATCTCCATGGTCTCCTCAAGTCTCGAGATCAGGGCATGCTGTACCTTGACGAGCTCTTCCTTCTTATAGCTCTGCTTCATGGGGTGCAGTGTGGGAATATCTTTTCCCTCCCACCTGGGTATTATGTGTAGCATGAAATGAGGCGCTACCTGCCCCGCTACTTCACCATTACCCATGAACATATTGGTGCCTCTTGCCTGAAGCTCTTTGAGCATTGCCCTGGAGATTTCTCTTGTAACTTTGAAGATGTGCTTTGTCTCTTCATCAGAGAGCTGTGAGAAGAATACATTATGTTTTTTTGGCATAACCAAAGCATGGCCCATAGAGACTGGCTTTATGTCTAAGAATGATATTACAATATCGTCTTCGTATATGACCTTTGCAGGCACTTCTTTCTTTGCGATCTTGCAGAAGAAGCAGTTCTGTTCTTGAAGTTTCCTTATCTCTTCTGGAGACATGTTCTTGAGCTCTTCTTCGGAGACCATAGAAAGAATACATCGCATGGATTAAAAAAGATTTCTGTAATCCGTACTTCTATATACGGGTCATTCTCCGCAGGAGGTCACCACTAGTGT
>CAZMXQ010000020.1:0-15073 GCA_964570335.1 uncultured Methanosarcinales archaeon | reverse complement strand
CGTGTGTCTCGTTGCACTCAAGCACACACTAAAGAAAAGGATGCGGGGCACAGGACTCGAACCTGCGTAGGCACTAAGCCACCAGGGCCTAAACCTGGCCCGTTTGACCGCTCCGGCAACCCCGCAATGAGCATAAGCGAATGAAGGGTGTTGACGGTCCGACAATCGTATTGGCGGATACCGGCAACCCCGCAAAGTGAATGAAATGAACGAAGCTGGTTTGACGGTACGACAATCGTATTGGCGTATACCAGCAACCCCGCAATGAGTGTAAGCGAATGAGGATGTTGTGGAGCCACAAAATCTCTGTTTTGGGTGCTCCGGCAACCCCGCAATTTTTATCTAAAAATTGGGAAAATGTGTTAGTGTGGTACATCAACTTGGTTGAATGCTACTCCTCGGCTACTCCTAAGTAACCGAAACGCAAAAGTCTGAGATTCTAGCCTATTTAAAAATGTTTCTTAATCTCAATACGTAAAGTAAGATAGAAGAGAAAAATGTAAAGAATGAAGAAGAGAAATCATCTCTTGGATTCCTTGATCCAGTTGTAACCCCTTATCTTAGAGGTCTTACCGAATCCACAACTAGAACACACCTTCTTGCTAGCGTGGTAAGTATGCCCACCACACCTCCTGCATATGATGTGCGTCTTGTCCTTGTTCATGGCTCCACGAGCCGCTGTGCCTTTACCCATAAGGAATCACTCTATAATTATCAAATCAGTTAGGGCAGATGTATATTATCGCATCTCCTCTCAAGAAGAGAGTTCCCAACTTCTTACTTGTCTCGCCATTGACCCTTTCTTCAGCCTCTTCAAGGACTATGTTGATATGTATATCAAAAGCCTTGAGCTTTCCCAAGTACTGCTTTCCGTTCTTGAGCTCTACTATTACTTTCTTAGCCCTTGCTGCGTTAAGGGAGTCTAGTGGTCTTGATGAAGGTTCCATTGTAAATACCTCAATTTTTGTATATGGAAGGAACTTAGTTTCATTTATAAATGTTACTGTGGACTTGATAAGATGCGCATATTGTGCATATCTAGCACCCGATTTCTTATGAATATATAGGAAGAGTTTGCTCATACCAATACTATGTCACATCCAAAGATACCGTTAGGTTTTTAAATAGGTGGAAATTCGTCATTTCTATGGTAGTTTCACACTACAGATCAAGAAGAGCTCCCACAGGAGCCATATACAAGAAGTATAGGGGAAGAAGGCTTGCAGAGCTGGGAAACGAGCCTACTCTTACGAAAGTAGGATCAACCAGGTCGAAGACCCTGAGGACTAGAGGCGCTGATGTCAAGAGAAGGCTTCTGAGCCACGACACCGTCAACCTATACAACCCTAAGACTAAGAAGCACGAGCAGGCTAAGATTGAGAGGGTTGTCGAGTCCCCTGCTGACATAAACTATGTCAGGAGAAACATCGTTGTCAAGGGCACTGTCGTGAAGACTGACAAGGGCAACGCAAAGGTTACAAGCAGGCCTGGACAGGAAGGCTCCATAAATGCAGTTCTTGTGGAGTAAATTCTTTTCTTTTTTCTGGACTGTGGCACATAATTCAATATTTCTTGGAAAACAGCTTCAAAATTCTCTATCATTTATAAGTAAGGTGCTGCGTTCCCGGATGGAGCGTCCCCTCGCGACGCACTAGATTATTCATCCTGTAAGAAATTTTGACCTGATGCTGTTTTTCCAGAGAATCATGCCACAGCCCACTTTTCCGAAACATATAAATTCTAGATTGAGGAATATTGGTATCATGGAAATGATACCGACTATGGGCATACTCACACTGACACTTTTAGCATTCTCTGTGGCAGGGCTTGGAAAGATAATAATAGAGTATGCAAAGAGTAATAAGATACTCTGGCATATGGCATTCACAACAGGAGGGATGCCATCATCGCACAGTGCCACAGTCTCAGCATTGACCACTTCAATATTCCTGCATGAAGGGATCACATCAGTGTTCTTCATCTCGCTTTTCTTCTCATTGGTCGTGATGACAGATGCTATAGGAGTCAGGTTGCAGACGGGTATGCAAGGAGAAGCATTGAACAAGATGATGAAGAGAAGGAAGGAAAGGTATCACTTCAATGAGAGAGTAGGACACACCCCAACACAGGTTATTGCAGGTGCTACTCTGGGTATACTTATGGCTTTATCTGGCGCTCTTCTTCTTTTCTGACCGCTTTTTCTGACTCTTTTTGGATGTCTTCCTTGGCTTAGTTTTCCTTTTCTTTGCTCCCGTCACTTCATCTATCGCAGAGTCTATCTCTTTCTTCACCTTAGGATCGACATCTGGCTTATCGAAAGCACCAAGCCTTCTCTTTATAGAGGCTATCCTTCGCTTGAGCAATACAGGGTCTTCGGGAAGATCATCATCTTCATGAGTGTTATCAGGATCCATCTTCTTCAGGGTTCTTCCCTTCTCTGCTTTCCTGATATTCCTTAGAGTCTTCTTCATATGGCTGAGCTCTCTAAAAGAGAATCTATCCTCTGTGAACTCCGAATGGAACTCAACAGGTATCTGGATGCACCTTAGACCTTTATCCAAAGTTCCCACTATAGTGTTGAAGATCATGAGATGTCTTTCCATGCCTTCCAAGAATGATGATGCCTTCTCTTTCCTCATCAGGAACATTGGTGATGATATGTCATCGAATATCACTGTGGACACCCTGTTCAAGTATGAGCATATCTTATTCATCTGCCTCAACACAGGCTTTTCTCGAGAAGATGTGGCATTATGTATCCAGGACATCCTTGACGTAAATACCAGATCCATATCTTCGCTATAAGGCAATAGTTTCACAGTCTCTCTAGAAGGTACAGTCATCTTAGGATCACCATATACGACAAGCTCTCCTGTGCTCCTCAAGAGAGATAATGACATCGCTTCCTCGAACGTATGTGCTGATGCTATCCTTGCTTTGGTGTATGATACCTCACCAAGTGTCCTGTCATCAGAACCCAAGTCTATGACCAACACCTCATCTATATATCCCGTCATGAAAGCTTCTTCTACACAATCCCTTATAGTACTCTCATCATCCTTAGTGATGAGAACAAACGAAACTTTATCGTGCCTCCACATAATTCATCATTCTCAGTATTCATACCATCATCCCTTATGGGATTCTAGGACGCTATCAACTACCTCTCTTGGCCATCCTGCAGAGGTTGTCTTCTCTATTATAGAAGACCTAGCCATACCTGCAGAGAGTGCCTTGCTTATGAATTCCTCAAGCTCTTTCGTCTCATAATCATGCACACTCACATTCTCCTGTGATTGATTTTCTGAAGAGACTTTATCATGCAAGGGAAGCACCATAGACTTCGACAGTCCGTCAACCACTGATTTTATCATGTATGTAGGCCATCCTTTTGATGACAAGGATGTGAATATCTCCCCTTTGTCGATACCATGCTTAGAAATTATCTTCTCTCTCAATTCATCCACAATAGGTCTGAGCGATTTGTCGCTCGGAGAACCTGGAGTCTTCCCTTCAGAATATGCCTTGACGAAAGAATAAACCCTCGCTTTATCATCTGGTCGTTTGAGACTTTGCTCTATCTCTGAAGCGATCTCTTTGTCATTATAACCTTCAACCCAGATGTTCTTGAAGACAGTCTCAAGATATCCTTGAAGATCCTTCTGAGTAGGCTCGGATACTTTCTGCTTAGGGAAACTGTATGGCTCAAGCTCTGGGATATGCTTTCCATAATTATTTTCCGCATGTTCTCTAGTATCCTGCGTCCTGAGATCAGATGAACTTCCGTCTGAGTTCTTTCTTTCTGAGCTAGCTTCTTTGATCTTCCTTCTTGGTCTCTCCTTCTCTTTCTGTCCCTTCTTATCATCATCTTTCTCATGATGCATGGCTTTAGCTATCAGCTTCCTATTACCATAGACGAAAGCAGAGACCAGTATACCACCGACCAGCACAGATAGTATTATGGATACCTCTTCGAAACTAAGGCTTGATTGGCCAATCTCCTCATCGAGTGATTCACCATCATCTATTATCTCCCCTGGCTGATCGTCACCAGTATCATTTGCTTCTGCCTGTACATCTTCAGCCTCCTCTTCATCCCTTAAAGAGATTGCGAAGAGCTGTGAAGGATTAGAGAGTGTCGAATATATGTTGTAACCATTGTCTGAGCCAGAGTATTCATTCTCTATGACAACCCAATCCTCTTCCTCATCACTATAGTATCCTATTATTATATCATCATGGTCCAAGGATTCATCCTCCATCCAATCCTCAGGCACCTTAAACTCCATTGAGAAATCATCGAGCGAAGAGAAATCTACATCATCCTCCAGTATCTGTATATACCTATAGACATCAGCAAGCCCCTGATCAGTGATCTCAAGATGATCTATGCTGGAGAAGCTCTCTATCACGAACTGCACATTGCTAAGATCATCAGATGGAGTGAATGTCATTGACCTCAGAGCAACATCATCTTCAGTAAGGTTGAAGGTTGTCGATTCTCCCGAACCTATAAGAGAATAGCTGAATGTCTCTGATGCATAGTCGTCTTCCTCCTCTTCATCCTCGTCATCATCGTCATCATCATCATCAGGGATATCTATATTGTCAGAAGAATCATCATCTGAATCCTCCCCATCAATAGAGAACTCGAGGTGTTGTGTAGTATTGCTTAGCCTGTTATAGTTTGCACAGTTGATATAGTAAGAGTAATCCTCATCATCTGACGTAGATACATCGTATGTATGCGTAATATTGTCGCTCGTGGACATGCTTGTACTATCATCGAATGTAGCATCAGTATCCACTATGCAGTAAGCCAGCTCATTCGTCTCCGCTTCGATCTCCACTTCTGAAGTCCCCATAGGGAAGGACTCTCCGAAGTTCGGAGATAGGTCAAAATCTATGTTGTCATCCTCATGGTCTATGGAGAAGGCAAACTCATACTCTTCCTCATTATCAGCCAGATCCGTACATGAGATGTTTATCCCGTAGTCTCCTACCAGATAAGGTGGGTTAGGTAGTGTGAAAGAGCTTTGGTACACCTCATAACCACCCATATCAGCCTCTTCGAGATCGACATCACCATCAAATGTATCATCATCCTCTGAGGTTATGAGATAACTGCAAGCATCACCTTGCACAGGTTCGTTCACTTCTATCTCTAAGACATTATCGTAGGGAGACTCGAACTCCGTCCCGTTCTCAGGTTCTGTTATGTTGATTTGAGGAGGGAGGGTATTGTTTGTAAGCAAGATAGATGCGTACTCATCCTCAAAATCTGGGTTGTCAAGCTCAATTATCGTCTCACCATCATCGACGAAGTAAGATCCTGTGCCTATCGTTGTACACTCTACACCATCATCTTTGCACAATAAGAATTCTTCATAATCCTCAAAATCTGATGCATTATGGTCTGGGAAACTCAGTGATAAGCTGTCAAGATCATACCTGCTCATATTTCCCATCCTTACAAAATCTAAGACCTCCGTCCCATGTCTCTTCTCGAACACATCAACAAAGTCTTGACCTTCATTCTCTAATGAGAGATTGTACATGAACTTACTCTCGTAGGGGTCTGAGGTGCTAAGATTCATGACTTTTCCATCAGTAAGAGATATCGATATGGTGACATCATCATCTTCTGAGAGATTGACCATCTCAGATAAGGGAGACATAGTATCAGTACTGTACCATGAAGAGGAATCTACTTCTGTATTCCTAGCCTCAAGATGATCAGACCAAAGTGTGGTGTTCATCAAGAAACTTGCATAGAAAAGCACCGATGATGATCCTATGTTCCCTGCAGAATCCTCCGCATTTATTCCTAAATAGTGAGCTCCCGGGAAGACCAATGATAGATTGAAATGGTTCTCTTCATCGGAAGGAAGATCATGCTCTATTCCTGCATAATAGTAATACGATGTATTAGATTGTTCTGATAGGGTATAATTCACAGGTACTGATGCGTTATAGGTACCATTGTAGAACCCTCCCTGCAATGGACTCTCCATATCCACATCTATAGGAGTGTTGTCTATGTACAGTGTCTGGGAATCATTCCATCCCTGGTTTCCAGCCAGATCTGTTGCTGTTATATTGACAGTCAGATTGATGTCATCATCGATATCTATCGTAGTGTTAGACTGCCACTGGTTCCCTGAGACATAAGTCATCAGCATGTCCTGATACCCAGATATACCGAAGTCCAAGTTAACATCATAGTCGTAAGGAGTTACGTTATAAGTGTCTGAGATATCAGCATCTATAGTTACATTATCACCTTCCTTGAGGAACCTGTTAGATATCTCTATATCTCCAATCTCTGGGGGGGTGTCGTCAATAACAACCCATGAAGATGTATCAGCGACATTATCGGAGGGGTCTATGGCTGTGATATCCAACGTATAGTTGTTCTCTGGCAAATCCGACACATTGGCCTCAAAAGAGAAGATCTCGTCATTCTCTGTATCTTCTGAAAGATTGATTAGATCATGAGTACCATTGGAGAAGGATACATTCACTTCAACCACTTCACCTGAATTATCTATCGCTTCAATGTCAAAGTTAAACTTCCCCTCCGATTGCATGAAATCTCCATCCGGGGAGATATCTACGAATTCTGGAGTGATATTATCTGTTACCATTATGGATCTCTCATCTGTGCATACCTCAGAAGTATCACCACTCATATCATTGAAACAATATCTCAGGTCAAGAGTATCTCCTATTGAAGAATCAGGCAATTCATAGTCCCAGACAAACAGCTTATCATGTATGGAATGCTGATTTAGTGTATCATTCTCCTTCACAGTGTTTCCATCGACCTCCAATCTGACATCGTCCAGGAAAGAGTAAGTAGAATTTATATGAGCGCTCAGTGTCACATTCTGCGAAGAGTTCTGTTCATCCTCAGGATATATAGAGAGGTCAGTGTATGAGGGATCCACTGTATCCAGATAGAATGTCCTGTTCGTAGTATAGTTGACGTTCCCCATATAATCCTCTGCTGTAAGATACCAAGAATAGTTCCCGTCACCCTCAAGCTGTACGTCGAAAGAGCCAGATGTGCCATTAGGGAGATACTGTGATTCATTCATCATATAGCCGGTTTCCCATCTTGCCATGTATAATGAGACATTTATCTCATCCTGCTCGAGGTCATCCTCTACATAGAAGTCAACATTGAACTCGTAATCATCCTCCCCTATAATAGCACCATCACCAGGATCCGAGCCAGTGATCTCAATATAGGGAGGTACTTCGTCAGGTTCTAAAAAAGCGTCCACGTTTGTCGTCTCATCATCTGTGACTTCGAAAGATCCGAAGATCTCTGGATAGTATCCCCTCTTGTAAGCAGAGATATTGTAAGTATGGTCCTGTGAAAGATAAGTGAAGTTTGCTCTTCCATCATCATCTGTAAGCAGTGAGAATACTTGATCATCAACCTCGTAAGGCTCATCATAAGGCTCTGCTGTAGCATTGAGGAGTGTGAGATTGACTCCTTCTATATCAGGACCTCCATCCTCTTGGACAGTTATGCTCAAGTTCCCATCGCCAGTGCCCACTTCAACCTCAGAACCGTATATCAATGGCATGGATACAAGTACCAGAAAGATTAGAGACATCACTACTTTTAACTTACCTTCATTTCGCAAACTAAATCCCTGAAAACCTGATATATTACTTATCATGGGATGATTTAAATAACTTTCCTCGAGCTTGGTCTGTGAGTGATTATCCGATTATAAGGCATTACTCAAGATGCACCCGGTCTGTCCCAAATGGTGGAAAAGAGTATACTGTCCGTAGTAGTCAGCTGTTGCGTGATTTTTTGAATCACGCATGACTACTGACTGGGAGGGGTTGCTCCCTGCGGGAAGCCCAGTAGGACAGTATACAAAAATACTCCTTTTGGGACAGACCCGATGCACCATAAGCTTAATAAAAGCTGGAACCCAAATCTAAGTATGGATGATGTAGTAGAGAAGATAAAAGAGAAGATAAAGGGTAAGAAGAATAGGATTGTCTTCCCCGAATCAGAAGATGAGAGAGTCCTCAAAGCTGCTTCAGAACTGGCAGCTGATGGTGTGATACGACCATATTTGATTGGTGCAGAGCCCACGATCTCAAAAAAAGCAGAAGAGTGTGGTGTATCCCTTGATGGGATTGAGATAAGGGATCCTGACCATGATACAAATTCTGAGAGATATGCAGAGATGCTCTATGAGCTCAGGAAAGAGAAAGGTCTGGGCATGGAAGAAGCAAATAAGCTATTGAAGGATAATATATATTTCGCCATAATGATGCTCAAATCAGGCGACGCAGAGGGGCTTGTATGTGGAGCGATGCATTCCACTGCTGACACTGTAAGACCAGCGCTTCAGGTGCTCAAGACAGAAGAAGGCCACAGTATAGCTTCTTCATTCTTCCTGATGATCACAAAAGAAGGTAATGAGCTGATATTCGCCGATTGCGGTATCAACATAGATCCTGATGAGGAATCCCTTGCTGAGATTGCCATCTCAACAGCACAATCTGCTAGGATATTGGATATCGAGCCAAGGGTAGCGATGCTATCATTCTCTACTAAAGGATCAGCAAAGCATGAGAAGGTTGACAAGGTGAGAAGGGCTACTGAGATCCTTAAAGAGAAGAATGTTGACTTCGCCTTCGATGGTGAGCTACAGCTTGATGCTGCTATAGTTCCAAGAGTATCCGTTTCCAAATCTCCTGATTCTCCTTTAGGAGGTAATGCGAATATACTTATCTTCCCAGATCTTGGTGCAGGAAACATCGGCTATAAGCTTGTGGAGAGGTTCGCAGGTGCCAAAGCTCTGGGTCCTATAATACAAGGAATTGGTGGAGCTGTGAATGATGTCTCCAGGGGATGTTCTAAAGAGGATATCATGAATGTATCCGTGATAACCGCACTGCAGGCCTCATTGAAGAGATGATGCCTCTATATGGGCCTTTGTCATCTATCTGTGGTGAGATTATTTTCTTGGAAGATTGCCCAGTCTTCCGAAATTGAAGACGTCGCCTGCCGATACGTATACAGAGAAATCCATAAGTTTCTCATTAGACTTAAGGAATGGGCTCAGAAGCTTCTCCTTCATCACATCCGATCCCTCTACTGGGTTAAAGGATGGGGTTACTATGAGATGCTTGTCTTTGTATTTTCCGACAAGGAATGCCTTGAACTTCTCGAACTTGTGGTCATCCCTTATCGTTACGCAAGGATGCTCATGGCCTATTATCACAGTGGACGCACTCTTGAAATCATCATCTTCAGGCATGCTATCCCCGTGTGTTATGTATATGCCGTCCAGCAGGATGTGATCGGTTATCCTTATGCTGTACTTTTCTGCTAATGGCTCAAGTATCTTGTCATGATTCCCTTTGATGAAGACAAGCTCTGTGCTGTTCTTCGCAAGGACCTCTGTGAACCTGAAGCTATCCTTCCATTCCTGTCTTGACACTCTACCGAACTCATGCTTGAAGTCACCATTGACTATTATCCGCCTAGGGCTTATCTCTGATAACAGCTTTTCTATATCTTCCATCATCTGCTGGAAAAGTGTTCTAGGGACAAGGAAACCATTCCTGTTCAAGGCCTCCTCGAAACCTATATGGACATCGCTTATTATGAGTGTATCATCCACTAGGACAGCCTTATCTACAAGAAATATCCCGTCATGATCTTTCAACCTGATCCCTTTCATGAGAAGAAGTTGTTATCCCGTGTTTAAAAAACATGTGCCATATGGCTGATTTTAGAAAAAATACAGATGTAATCACATCATAGGATCGTCAGGATCGTAGAGATCGTTAGAGTCATCATCACTCTCGAACTTGAAGCCAACTTCTATCTTATTGAGCAATGCCTTCTCATCTGCATCGTTATAGAAACTTGATCTCTTGGTAAAGAAGTATATGTTCTGTATTACATCCTCATTGAAATCGCTCATGCCTAATACCCTGAAAACCTCATCCACGATCTCACTCTCTATGAACCTCAATTTCTCATTAGCTATTATGTCCATGGTGATCTCACCATCAGCATACCTTACGGTGACATTATTCTCGAAATCTTCTGAGTTCACTGCGAATTTCCACTTCTCGACATTGTCTTCCTTGAAGACCCTCTTGACCTTGAGATTAAGATTCTTCCTTATAGTGTCTATGTCTTTCAATGTCTTCTTATCAATGACATCGTTCTTCATCTTCCTGATTATCCTATTGGCCTCATCGTTGCTCTTGGCCTCATATTCCTCTGTGAATGTAACAGACTCGGATCTGTATGTCTTGTAGATCTCCCAGAATGAACTATTCTTCCTGGCCTCTATACAGACCTGGAGATCGTCGCCAGAATTCTCATAAGTCTTCAGGTCATGACTGTCCACCACACACTTCCACATAGTATACTGATAGTCAGGTTCATATATAAAATTTCTGATTTTCTCCTCAGTAGTTAAAGGATGTGTCAAGTGTATAGTAAGAAAAAATCATGGTAGTTCTCAGGCAGATCATCTAATCTTTCAGCTTCCTTATCACATTGCTTCTTCCTTTCTTGAATCGCCTTATCATGCCCTCTTCCTCCATCTCTGATAATATCAATGATACCTTAGCTTCAGAGAGAGGTATTGCCTTCCTGACATCCTTTTGCGTAGTGATGCCCTCTTTGTCAAGGATGTCGAGTACTCTCTTCTTATGATCCTCTATCCCATTGCTGTTATCGTATCTTTCTTCCTCAGCATTCTCATCTTTGTCACTATCTTGTGCTGAGCTGTGTCCTGTATGATTCTCTTTTCTCTTCTTCCTTCTCATCCTTTTGAAGGATCTCGATATCTTCTTCCTCAGAGCAACCAAGATGCCTAAGGAAGTCGCTGATAATACGAGTATAGCATAGAGAAGCAAACCTTGAGAGTCTTCCTCCTCTTCAATATCGCCGAAGATGTCATCATCAAAGATATCGTCATCTATAGGCTCTATCACATCATCCTCGAATTCAGGGAAGAGGATCAGGTCAAGCCTATATCCCCCACCATCCTTTACGACAACTTCCTCTCTGGCATAAAGGTCGTCCTTCTCAGCAGATATAGTATAGTTACCATGGGGCACAGAGAATGAATATGAGCCATCGCGCGAGACATACTGCTGTCTAGGCTCTGTGTCTATAGTTATGAGAACATTCTCAACTTGTTGGAAAGATAGGTCATAGACATATCCTGAGATCTCAGCACTCTGGGCACTGACTGATGAGAGAAGCAGAAAAATGAAGAGAACTGATATGATCATCATCTTACTTCCATAACCAGAGTGTCTCATAATGTCTCTCATGCGGGATGTTATGAAGCAGATAATATAAATGTTATTGAGAAAATTTTTGTGGTATTATTATCCGGGAAGCATCTCATTTACGCTTCTTCTTTCCCTTTGTTCTAGCACCAAATCTTCCTTTTACCATCAGACCTATGAGGAACAGCACGAGAGAACCTGTGAAGAGTGAGATGCATCTTATGCAAGTCCTGCATTCCAAGAGACTACCTCCCGTACAGACGACATCAGTATTTCCAGCTCTCGACATCATAGTAGAGAAGTTAGGAGGCTCTCCCCATGTGCTCTCATCGATATAAGAATGGCAATACATCATCACTGCAATCACCAGGAGTATTGATGCCACTATAAGGATGATGTTTCCAGGTTTCTTAAGGTCCTTATGGTTTGCTATGAAGTATGATCTTATGAGCAGGAAGAATATCAGTATCATGAAGGCCGAGACCACATAGACATCGATGAAGGAGAATGCCGTAGTCTTCAATATCATATATATTCCAGCAGCTATCAATGCATAGCTCATGACCTTATTCACCAGATTGAAAGTCTTTCCGCTCTTGCCCTTGCTCGAGAATGATATCACGGATTGCCCTATCAGTCCGAAAAGTATCGAAGGTATAAGCATACCAACACCGAATGCGAAGATATTGATCACTATGGCTCCTGTTGCATTCAACGAGATGATCATGGCTATGTAAGGGATGCTACAAGGATTGACAGCCACAGCAACTGCGAACACTGCACCCAATAGGAAAGCATTCCTTATCAGAGGGAAATTCAGAGGATTAATCTTACCTGTTACAGATAGTACACCTATCGCCAATATCAGAAGACCAAGACCTACTGTAAAACCGTTCTGTAATGATGACGATAGCGCAGTACCCAAGAACATAGCAAAGGTCAGGAAAGAGAGCAGGAAACCACCTGAGAATAGCCCATACTGTATATAATCCTTCTTTTCCTCGCTGAAGAACCTATATAGGACTATAGGGAAGAGGACTATCACACATGGTGTGAAAGCAGCTACTAGTCCTGAAAGAAGGGATATCGCAGGATTCATCTTTACTTGTAAAAGGATGAAAGAACTTGCTATTTAAATGTGATTTTTAACATCTCATGAAGAAGTCCATTTGACAGCCTGTGAAACCTCTGAGAGAAGATCGTGTACCTTTATCTTCACTTCATACTTCTTCCTTGCCTTCTTCAGTAGAGAGAAATCATGAGGAGAGTCAGTGATGATGACCTCTGCTCCTGCATCCTTTGCTTCTTGTAGCCTCATTGCAGCAATCCTTAATGAATCCTCTTTGTAGTTCAGAGAGAACCCTCCACCCTCTGAAGTGGATAGTACATGGTCTCCAGAGAACACTGTCTCTACGACATTGAATCCTATATTGGTAAGTATCTTCTTAGCTATCTTATCATATTTCCTTGGTAGTATCGTAGGGCTCTGGAAGACTGCCTTCATCTTCGCTTTCTTGAGCTGCTTTGAATTCAATGAGAAGATCTTGTTTCCTACTAGCTCTGTGAGATACCAGACACTGACATCTGATTCAAGAAAAGCATCCTTGAGCTCCATATATGCGTGCGGGTCTGTAGTTATGACGTGCTTGAACTTCTCCTTGAAGACCATCTCCTTGTTCATCTCCCTCAGCTTCTCAGAAGTCTTTGACTTCCCTAGCACTCTTGCCAAGTAGCCAGAGTCTTTCTCATGGTCTGACATGGTATACTTGATCCTGAGCTTATCCATGAGGAACATAAGCTTCCTGACTCTCTCATGGTCGAAGAGAAGGTCAGCCGAGTCTACGAAATACAGGAAGTCTGCTGTAAGGCTCTTCTTCATCTCCAGCCAGGAGAACTTCTCCTCGTTCCTCTTCCCATATGGATTCAGTATCTTAGGGTCCTCCATGAAAAGCATTGCCGTCTTCATGGCCTGGAACTCAGGCATCTCTACTGCTTCTTGGAATACCTTCTCTCTTGCCTGGGTTATGATGAAATCATGGTCTACTTCTCTAGGGCATACACGTGCGAAAGAGCCTGAGAGATCATGATAGTACAGTCTTCTGATGTACTCCTCCCTGAACTTAGGGATCCTTGACATGTCCCTTATCATGAGCATCAATGACTCATGACCTCTGCTGATATCCTTGTCAAGATGATACATTGAAGAGACAGAATCGCACGCTCCTGTGAATGGGAATTTCCCTAGCTCAGCCTCAAGACTCTCTGCCTTGAACTTGAGTACCTCTATATCCTCATCATTGAACTCTCTCAGTTCCTTAGGCCCTTCTGAGGCATCCTGCTCTTTTGACATCTACCATAACCTCCCTGCTAGTGGTCTTATGATAGGAGATAGGACCTTCCTCATCCCCTTCTTCGGATACAGCTGCATCCTAGGTATTATGCTGATCTTTGAATCATACTTTCCCTTAGCCTCATCGATCCTCTGCTTTCTTGGTGTACCTTCAAGATCCGCCCTGAAGAAGCTTCCTACGCTGTTAGGTTCTGAGACTGAATGGAGATCATCCATGAGTAGCATGAAGCTGGTCCTTCTTATGCTCCCCCTGCAATCTGCATAGACACGGTATAATATCTCATCCTGGCCCACATTCATGAAAAGCGGCAACCTTCTTGAGTTTGCCATCCTTATGACCTTGTAGCAATCATCCAGAGAGACTATGCCATCCCCTATATGTACATCGTCCCTTCTTCCCACAATACCTAACTCGAGCTTGCCTACACGCTTGAAGCAGTATTTGAGGACCTCTTTCGGATATATGTAAGAAATGCCCTTCTGTGCAAGGTCCGTCCTCAGCTCTTTCTTGTAATCATCACGCCAGTTCTTATCGATGACTATCGCGGTATACTCAGGGATATACTTGAGCTGGAGCTCATCCTGGAAGATACGCATCCCTTCTGCGTTTATCAGGTAGAGTGCATATATGTCTTCCTCTTCTTCTGCGAATCTCAGGACATCCTCTATCCCATCGAAGCCGAACATGTGTATGTATCTTGACTGTTTCTGCAGAAGCCTCAGTTTGACATTGAGTATAAGGCCTAAAGTACCTTCAGAGCCGAAGAAGTCATTGACATCATTACCCCTGACCTTGTACCTTGCGCCAGAAGGAGTTATTATATCCAATTCCTCTATATAATCCTTCAGATAGCCCGTCCCCCTGCTATTGAAACCTACAAGACCATTATTGGCGATGAATCCGCCTATTGTCGAATAGATGTATGTCTGTGGATAGCATGGGACCTCTAGATTGTTCTTCTTTGCTTCATCTATGAGCTTATAGAAAGGTGTACCTCCGCCGACTTCTGCTCTCCTACCTTTTATCTTGACAGAATCAAGGTTTGCAGTGCTCAATATTGTCTCATTCTCGTGCGGTAATGTTGAGGCAGTAAATGTAGAAGCAGATCCTCTTATTACACATCTGTTGGATTTCAGGACATTCTTTGCCTGTGTTGCATTAGAAGGTTTTGCTACAGAGCTTGCTATCATGCCCATATGGAAGCTTTTTGGCTTCATTGCAGGAGCGCAGTCCTTCTGTGCCATAACAACCTCAAAGAAATCCTTGTCGATCGCTCCAGAGTCTTCGCTCTGTGCATTATCATCTTCCACCATAAGCACCCAACAAGATGGAAGCAGCCAATCATTTATTTAAATGTTTCGAGCGGTCGGGTTTGTCCCAAAAGGTAGAAAAATGTATACTGTTTAAAGATTCAGTATGCA
>CAZMXQ010000019.1:0-15551 GCA_964570335.1 uncultured Methanosarcinales archaeon | reverse complement strand
AAATTCGTTGAAGTCATACCTTGATAAGATACTTTCAGATAGCGCATCCACAAAAACAAAGTCAATCAAAAATCTCGTTTCAGACCCCAACTTCAGATCTGCACATCTACTGGCAAGACATCTTGTAGAGGCTAAAGTGGGACATCCTAAGCTTGATGAACTTATCAATCTAGTGAAAAAGAACAAGGGTAAGAAGATGATCATTTTCACACAGTACAGAAGTACTGGAAAGATGATAGATGAATATGTCGGTGACATTGAAGGCATAGATTCAAACCTTTTTGTAGGCCAGACAAAGAAAGAAGGTTCTGGAATGTCACAGAGAGAGCAGCTCAAAGTGATTGAAGACTTCAGGAAAGATAGGTTCAATACACTCGTGATGACTTCTGTAGGAGAGGAAGGGCTCGATATCCCACAAGTGGATCTTGTGGTATTCTATGAACCCATCCCTTCAGCTATAAGAACAATACAGAGAAGAGGAAGGACTGGAAGGATGGAGAAGGGCAGTGTCATGGTGCTTTTCTGTAAAGGAACAAAAGACGAGATATACAGATGGTCTTCTTTCCATAAGGAGAAACGGATGCTAAAGCTCATAAAAGAGATGAAGAAGGAACAGGACATAAAGAAAACTAATACACTTCTAGACTACACACCAAAGGAGCAGAAGTATGAAGTTGTTGTAGATTATCGAGAGAAGAATTCTCTTATTGTGAAGAACATGATTGACAACAATTGTAGGATAGACCTCAAGAAGCTTGATGTTGGTGACTACCTACTAAGCTCAAGAGTAGCTTTAGAGTATAAGAGGGTTCCAGATTTCGTGGACAGCATAATCGATGGAAGACTGCTTGAGCAGATCAAATCACTCAAAGAGTATTATATAAGACCACTCATCATCGTAGAAGGGACTGAAGATATATATGCGATAAGGAAGATAGATCCAAAAGCCATACAAGGAATGCTAGCAACCATAACAGTATCATACGGTATCCCTGTAATATATACTAAAAGCACAAAGGAGACCTCTAGTATGATGATGAGTATAATAAAGAGAGAACAGGATGAAGGCTACAGGGATTTCAGTCTTCATTCTGCAAAACCATTGAGCCTGAAGGAGCAGCAGGAATACCTAATATCCTCACTTCCTGGTATAGGACCAAAGATTGCTAAGCCATTGCTTGAGAAGTTCGGTTCTGTTGAGAATGTGCTTTCAGCAAGCAAAGAAGAGCTTGTCAAGGTAGATCTCGTAGGCAAGAAGAAAGCACAGGAGATAAGGAACATAGTAGAAAGTGAGTATAAGGTAGATTAGTGCGACATACTATTGAGTTTCTCAATCCTCTTATTTACAGGAGGATGTGTAGAGAATATGTTCGTCAGACTTCCTCCTTTGAATGGGTTCGCTATGAAAAGAGATGCTGTTGCCCTTGTGTTCTCAGTTGCTCTCAGAGGGTGTTTTGATACTCCCTCATGTATCTTTCTAAGAGCGCTAGCAAGAGCTTCTGGTTTTCCTGAGATTTTAGCAGCACCTGCATCAGCGAGGAACTCTCTTGATCTTGATATAGCAAGCTGTATTATCGTTGCTATAATTGGGGTAAGTATAGCAAGGAAGAGAAGTTCAAGACCATTACTGTCCCTATTATTTCCACCGAAACCTCCGAATATAGCAGCCCATCTTGCCATCAAAGCAACATAGGAAATCACTCCCGCTATTGTAGCAGCAATCGTAGCTATCAGAGTGTCCCTGTTCTTTACATGTGTCAACTCGTGCGCCATGACACCTTCAAGCTCGTCATCATCCAATATCTTCATTATCCCCTCAGTCGCCGCAACTGCAGCATTAGCAGGATTCCTTCCTGTAGCAAAAGCATTGGGTGTTGCACTCGATATCGTGTAGACCTTAGGCATCGGAAGACCCGCCTTTTTCCTGAGCTTGTCCACCATAATATACAGCTTGTGTTCCTTTCCCACTTCCTTGGCCTTGTACATCCTCAAGACTATCCTATCCGAAAAATAATAGGAACCTACATTCATTGCTAGTGCTATGACTATCGCAAAAGTGAGTCCAGATGTCCCTCCTAGTACCTGCCCGAGAGAAAGCATCAATGCTGTCAGCAGCCCTAAGAAAGCTGCTGTCTTGAAATGATTTACCGCTCCCATACTACCTACCAATCACTTCGTGAATAAAAATCTTACGTTGAAAGATTGGATAATCTGCATGAAATCAACAATAGAATACTTTTTTAAATCATCTATTTTTCTGTATTTCTATGAATGATCGACTCAAGGAGTGGGCCAAGGAATTCATTAAGCATAGGGACATGTTCCAGAAGAAGCTGAAAGAGATAAAGGACACTGACACAGGCTTCGTTGCTCATTCAAAAGATAAGGATGAGAGATTCATAGTCCAAGAGACCCTGGACTTCGATGGTATCCCTAAAGACGAGAATGTGTGCTATGTTACTATGAACAATCAGAAGAATTTCAACAAGCTACTCGCAGAGTGGAAGATTCTAGTCTCATTCAAAGGGCTTAAGATAATATTCGTTGAGAAGATAAGCACGGGAAAGCACTGGATAGTCAATCCACACATACATGACAAGATTTCTGAAAAATCTTCTTTGAAATCTGGTCTGAAGAGTCTGTATGATAATGTGAAGAATAGCTAAGGCTTCAAGAGTTTGGCACCCAACAATCTATGCAGTCGGCTGAATAATCTTCTGCACCCCCGACCTTTATTACATCTTTCTTTCCGCCCTTATATGTGGTCTTGCTTGCATGATCACTGCCACACGTTGTACATACAGCATCAAGTGTCTGGAGGTCATCACTAAGAGCCATCAGAGTACCTATATGCTCTCCAGTCTTCTCATAATCAGTGAAAGGAAATGGTATACCTTCAGATGTCTGATTGAGACCTTCATAGAACACATTAATCCCTTTCTCTGTAAAATATTTTATGTGATCTATGATGCCTGAATCTGTAAATATTATTTCAGAGATGTAGACTGAATCAGGGTCTTTCTCTAAAGAGTCCACATAATCC
Organism: uncultured Methanosarcinales archaeon; assembly: GCA_964570335.1. Classification (GTDB taxonomy): domain Archaea; phylum Nanobdellota; class Nanobdellia; order Woesearchaeales; family CAZJJJ01; genus CAZJJJ01. Next base: position 12,508 of record CAZMXQ010000019.1, on the reverse strand, counting down.
CTTATCTCATAAGAATGGTCAAATAGCACAGCTCTGAGCTTCTTTCCTGAATGTGTGACAATCTCATCAGCTTCCGTGTACCTATCATCTTTACGAGGCCTAAATGGGACTATAGAGTATTCATCAAACCTACCACTATTCCTTAAAGCAATCTGTCTACGTTCGATAAGTCTCATAATCTCGCTGCTTTTTCCTGAGAACATAGGACCAACCCTCCCTATGATTCTTCCCCTTCTCTTCTCAAAAGGCAATTTCTCCTCTATTCCCATAAATGCAAACATAAGAATCTGGTTAATAAGGATTTGTATTGTAAAAAATAGCGTTTTTTGGAAAGAAATCATATAGTGCCTAAATCAGTTGACGTGGTAAATTTATAATCCTAAAAACCACAGTAAATTAGAGAAAATATAGTCAAATTTCAGAAAAAGGATTAAGAAAGAATTGAAGAATCACTCATCTTCGTTAGGATTGTAAGAAGGTACTGCAGACTTAGATATGATCATTATGTCGCTTGTAGCCTTCACTAACTGATGGGGAACTATGACTCCCTTAGCACTTCCTAATACCTTATTCAGATAAGAATTCTTGGATGCCTTGACTCTCCAACCGAAGATGCTGTTCTTTGTTACTATGGACTCTTCAACATCGCCGAAATAATCGCCAGCATCAGTGAAGACCTTCATATCGTATGTCTCAGATATCCTCTTCATCTTAAGCATTATACCACACTCCTTACCGTGGAGATAGAAAGTGAGTTTATATATTTTTCTGTGAATAAATAATCAGGTCTTGATATTCAATTCATCCATCTCCTCATCAATGATCTTTGACACCAAAGCTTCATCTTCCCCCTCTTCTATCAGATTATTCTTTATCATCTCTGGTCTGTCCCCGCTCTCAAGACCTCTCCTGACGGAGTTCCTTATCTTCTCATCTCCTCCTATATCCTCACTTGGACCCACATAATTCTCATCATCAGAACTACTTTTTTGAATCGCATCAGAAACATCAGTCTGCGAAACACTCAACAAATCTGAGACAGAGGCGATGTCAACATTGACTTCATCTATCTTCTTTCGTACTACACTATAATCTATAGAGTTTCTATTCTCTTTTATCTGATTGATAGTATTATTGAATTGCTCATATAGGCTGAGATCTGCCTGATTTATCTTTTCAATGACCTCTCTCTGTTTCTCGACAACATCCATCAATTCTTTAACCTTAGTAGCAAGCATTATGTGCTTCTTTGTCTCGTTTTCAGCGAAACTCCTTAGGCGATTCTTCATTCTCATCTCAGAAAGCTGCTTCTGATTCTCAAGCATCTTCCTTACATCAGCAGTCTCTTTCTCTTTCGTCTCAACCTGCATTTCAAGCTTCTTGATATCTGCCTGCATAGAATCAATCTGAGACAAGAGCTTCATGTTAGCCTGATCTATAAGATTCTTCTCTTTCTTCAACAAAGACAGCTGATCATTTAACTTTTTGATAACTTCATCGCGTTCTTTGATCTTTTTCTGATATTGGCCTGTTGAGACTGCTTTTTCTCTTTGCTTAATGTATGACTTCAACTCATTTACATGTTCTTGTAGCTGCTTATTCTCTTCTTTGACTTCTTTCAACTGTCGCTTAAGATCATCCACATATCTCTTACTATTGTTAAAAGAACCCATCATTCTTTTCTGATCATCAAGCTGGCTCTTAAGCTCAGAAACCTGAGAGAGAAGATGTCTATTCTCTTCTTTTTTCTCCTGTAGCTCAGCTTTTGTCTTTTCATGTAGTGACTTCCACTTCTCGAAAGACCCTAACCCATCATCATTCACACTAAGATTTTTCTTCAGTTCTTCCAGCTCATACTCTAATTTCTGGTTTCTTTTTTCACTCTCTTCTAACCTACGAATCAGAGAAGATTTCTCAGAGTCTTCCAGATTCTGCTTACCCAGAAGTTCCGGTGTTGGTTCTACATGACTAGTACTGTATCTTTCCTTTTTTAGAAAGGATGAGAGTTCAGAAATCTTATCCTCAAGCTCAGCAATCTTATCTTCTGAAACCTTCATTGATTTCTGAGATCTTTTTCTCTTTGTAGAAGTCCCTGTCTTGACCATACCTAATCTTTGGATTACACATTTAAATATTTTGTCTAGTTATCTTAAGGATATCACTTCTTTAGCATGCCAAGCTGTGCCGCATATGCCAACAACGCCTCTAACTGCACATACTCATCCGAGCCTTCTACAATCCTGAATTCACACTGAGCACATTTCTCTATGAGCTTAAGCTTGTTCCTATCAGGAATCTCCAGATCCATTATCTTCTGCTGGATAAGCTTCACAATATCCAATCCCGACAAACCATGGTCAAGCATGATGGAAAGGAGCTTCCTCCTGGAAGAGAGGAAATCTCCTTCCAATGAAAGTGATAGAAGATTCTTTATATCCTCAGGTCTTGCTACTGATGCTAAAGAAAAGACTGTCTTTTCATCAATTACGTCTGAGATGGATGCACAGGATTGCATCAGATTCTTTAGCTTCCTGCAATCACCCTCTGAAGCATTATAAAGAGCCTCTTTGCCTGCCTCATCAACACTCACACCTTCTTTCTCAGCGATCTCATCCACAATCTTCAAAGTAGATTCCCTTGAGAGCCTTCTAAAACGGAAAACCGCACATCTGCTCTGGATAGGGTCAATTATCTTAGAAGAGAAATTACATGATAATATGAACCTAGTGGATCTTGTATAATTCTCCATTGTCCTCCTTAGCGCCTGCTGAGCCTCCCTTGTCAAAGCATCACACTCATCAAGGTATATTATCTTAAAAGGTATATCTCCCAGGGACTTTGTCTTCGCAAAATCCTTGACATTGTTCCTTATAACATCAATCCCCCTTTCATCAGAAGCATTCAATTCCAAGAAATTATCGCGCCATGCATCTCCAAACATCATCTTCGCAATTATGAGTGATAGTGTTGTCTTACCTACTCCTGCAGGGCCTGAGAAAAGCAGATGAGGCATATTTCCCTTATCGATGAAGGACCTTATTTTATCAGTAACATGTTCTTGACCTTCAAACTCCTCTAGTCTGGAAGGCCTATATTTCTCAGTCCATATCGCACTCTGATTCTCTCTGTCACCTAACATCAAACACTCACCATAGTACTTTCCACACAGGAAAGGAAAAGAAAAATTATCAGATGATATCTTCTTCGGCTATCACCATGAAGTCGCCGATTGCTATTACTACACTGAAAGGTATGAGCATGTAGCCGAACTTATCCTTCTCTAGGTCCAGCTTCTCAGTGTAAGCTGTGGGATTCTTCACAACCATGTGGATGAGCTCTCCCGACTTGGTCTCGAAAATCACATCCCCGACCTCACCGAATCTCTTACCCGTCTTACTTACAATAGTCTTTCCTAAAATCTGTTTTGCAAATCTCTTTTCAGACTCTTCAACCATAATGGTTCCCCTCTCAACTAGATTTTGAAGATACTCATTAGATATTTAAAGGTTTTGATAGCCTAGAAGTGATGTTAAAAGACAACTTTGATGCGAGAAGCCAAATAATCAAAACAGAACACCGCTTTTGTGTGTAGGTATCTTACTTCCAGTAAAGTTTAAATAGTCTTATTTCATATGTACTATTGGGTTGTGGGATGATAAAGAAAATTCAGTCGTTTTTCTCTTCTAGAAAAGAAGAGAAGATGAGTAAGGATCTTGAGAAACTTAAGAGCAATGTGATGGGTAGCTTCAAGAATATAAAAGAAGATATCGAACATCAGAAGAGATGGATCAATCATCTGCACGACAACAACAGGCAACTTAACAATCTGCACGATATACTGCACGACAAGCACCACAACCACGAGAAGGTTCATGTGAAGGATATAGATAACATACACAGATGGATCAATCACCTTTACGATAATTCTAAAGAACAGGACAAAGCGATAAAAGACCTGGAGAAAAACATCTCTTTCGCTTTTGAGAAATATAATCGATATCTGGTCGACCTTTATCGTGTTGTGAGTCAGATCACGACGAGAGAGAATGATTCGGAGAAGGTCGCCCATGGGCGCCCATGGACGCGCCTAGACGCCCAAAATAACAGTGATAAGGAAAATAATTATAACAAAATTATAACAGAAGAAACCGGGAGAAAGACTAGAAAATCAGAAAATAAATCAAGCGAAAAAGAGTACGAGGCAAAGACACTAGAAGAACTTTCAAGATCTCTTACAAGATCCGAGAAGAACATACTTGCAGAGTTATGCAATACCACACAAAAGATGAGTTACAAGGATATAGCCATGCTGACGGACCTCTCATCCAATACTGTAAAGAACCACCTTTGCCATATAAAGAACAAAGGCTTTCCTGTAAAGGAACAGAATGACAGGAACGGTGTCAAAAGACATTATGTTCCTGAAAATGTAAAGAAGATAGTACTGTCAAAGAGTATGTGATTTCTAAACAAAATATCTAGAATATATGTTTTCTTACAACCTAAATTATTTACTTTTTAGACGGAAGTCTAGACGGGCGCCCGATTCTTAGACGGCCAACACGAAATTCTCTCGACGAGAAAATCACACAAACATGGGCGACCAAAACGGTTCTGTTACGGGCGTCTAGACGCCCATGGGCGCGCCCATGGGCGTCTAAACGGGCGCCCAAAACAATATTTCAATAAACAAAAAGAAAATATCTGAAAATGGGTTATCCCGCGGAGCAAGCTCCGGGGTACAAGACAAATCAGAAGAATTTGTCTGTACAGTTGAATGAAATTCAACTTGTATTAGACCCAAGCCGTAATAAAACAGAGAAATATTTGTCAATAGATTGTCGTTCAAATTTTAAATTGAAAGACAAGGTTCGAGAATTGATAAACACAATTACAGAGAAAGAGGCTATAAAAAGATTTATAAAAAGAAGCTATTTTGTTTTATCTGTTCTTAATAGATAATTAACACTTTTCAGAGGTATATGAATGGCTGTGAACGAAGAGGAGCAATCAAAGGAAGATTTGGACAAGGTAATGTACGGGTATAGTGCTGATGTAAACCAGTACGAAGAGGAGAATAAAATACTGAAGGAAACAGTATCAAGACTCAGGATGGAGCTTGAGAGGTTCAAGCAGACCCCGTACATGGTATGCGAGTTTGTCGAATATGTTGAAGAGAACGCTATGATTAAAGCTCCTAATGGTAACCAGTTCGTAGTCGGCATATCAAAAGATTGTGATAAACTTTCTCCCGGAGATTCTATACTTTGTGAGCAGAAGAATCTCACTGTATTGAAGAGAGTAGATACTATAAAGCACTTCAACGTGGAGAAATTCGTGATTGTGGAAAAACCTCATACTAACTGGGCAGAGATAGGTGGTCTTCAGACAGAGGCTAATGAGTTAAAGGAAGTAATTGAGCTCCCTCTCATGAAACCAAAGATGTTCAAAAAGATGGGCATCCATCCTCCGAAGGGCGTCCTTCTTTATGGTCCGCCTGGAACAGGAAAGACACTTATGGCTAAAGCGGTTGCTGCATCAACACATTCTACTTTTATCGAGGTTGTCGGCTCTGAGCTAGTCCAGAAATTCATTGGAGAAGGCGCTAAGCTGGTTAAGGAGATTTTTGATCTTGCTAGGGAGAAAGCACCTGCTATAATATTCATTGATGAGATTGATGCTCTTGCTGCTAATAGGATAGAAGTAGGCACTTCAGGGGAGAGAGAAGTGCAGAGGACTTTCATGCAGCTTCTTGCTGAGATTGATGGTTTCAAGCCGCTTGATAATGTAAAGATAATCGGATGCACAAACAGGAAAGACATACTGGATCCTGCTATAACCAGACCTGGAAGACTAGACAGATTGATTGAAGTGGAGTACCCTGACGAGAAGGCACGGGAAGAGATATTCAAGATACATTCTAGGGAAATGCCACTCGAGGACAATATTGATATCAAGAGCATAGTCAAGAAGCTTGAGAATTTCTCTGGGGCAGACATAAAATCAGTATGCACTGAAGCAGGTTATTTCGCAATAAGAGATAACAAGAAGAAGATCGGCAATGATGATTTTACCGAAGCCATAAAGAAAGTCGAGACCGACGATATGGGTGCTCATGAGAGACCTAAGATGTATGGCTGATTTCGCAATATTATAGTTTGCTATGATGAAGTGAACACCCTCTGACAAGTGATGACAGGAGTAACTGCTGAGCAAACATCATCTTCTTATAGATACATCAAAGCATACTCTGTTCACACCAGGAGAGTGCTGACCACATCTGACTGTCCTGATCAACCGAGGACTAACTCCTTTTTCCTTCAATGTATTCTTCAACAAAGAATAATCATCTTTCTCTTTACCCTCTTCAGAAAACTTATAGAAATGTATCACAGACTTTCCAGAGGACAAAGCAATTGCAGTATCAATATAACTTATAGCATCCGTAGGATGAGGCATAACCACCCTATCAAAATACATATCAGAACCAAAGACTTTGTCAATATCAGACCTTATCCCCGATAGATCACTGGCATCCCTGTTGAAAGCATAAACATTTGATAACTTATTTAACCCTATGTTCTTCAGGGCATAATCATGGCCCACAGGATTCACTTCTACAGCACAGACATCATTTACATCTGAATTCTTTGCTATTACGCAAGGAAAAGGAGCACATCCTGAAAATAAGACAATAACATTCTCTCCTCGTTTCACCAAAGAAGATACCCTCTTCCTCTCAGTACTCTGTCTTGCTGAAAAATACACTTTCTCTATATCCAGCTTCAGTCTTACATTATTCTCTCTATGCACTGTCTCCTTCCGCCTCACACCGGCAAGATGTTTCATCTTCTGTGTACGGAACCTCCCAGTATGAGATCCCGATTTTCTGAATACTCCTTTCACAGACTTATTACTCTCAATCAAGGCCTCTGCAATGGTCTTCTCCTTATCCCTCAATTCTTCGTCGATCTCTACCACCGCAAGGTCTCCTACGACATCATAGGATGTCTTTACCAGCGATAGCTCATCTTCAGATAAGATTTTGGAGAGATGGTCCTTGAAATTCATCTTCTTCTGCCTTGTTGGAAGCTCTATTTCCGAAACAGAGACTTCTGAGCCAATCTCATGGGATACTTTTTCTGATATAGAAAGAGATTCGTATTTGCTTTTTGCTACTATAGGTACATGTACATGACCAGAAATATCAGATATCTTACGCCCTTTATCGACGAGTTTCTTGCTTTGCAGATGGGATATAAGAGAGCTAGCATACCTTGCCTCAACCGATAATGAAAAAGCCATCTTCTGGTATAACTGCACTCTCTTAAAAAATATTACTGTATTTCTTACTCATACATCTTTTTCCAGAAATCACATGAAGTCCCCTAAGCCTTTCTGAGAATTATCCGTAGTCTTCACTAGTTCATCGCATACAGAAGAGATCCTCTCTCTTGAGAATCCATGGTCATCCACCAATATCTTCATCACCTTATCTGGTTCAAATTCCTTGAAAGCGATGTCATAATCGTCTTTGACATCCGATTCTTTGAATATATCATAGACTTCTTTCCAAGAGTGCTCAAAAAGATCATACCAACCAAGCTCAGAGAACATATCCTCCCAATCTCCTTCTTTCTCCTGTACAATCTTCAATGCTTTCTTTGGACCTATTCCCTTTATCCCCCCAGGATTAAAGTCCGTACCTACAAGTATACCCAGTATGATCAGTTTCTCCTGAGTCAGATGAAGTCTTTCGAGAATTTCATCCCTCACAATAAGTTCTGGCCTCACCTTATCATAAGATAATCTCCCACCTTGCTTACGTCTCTGGGATATGGAAAGGTTCTTCACTATCCTGGGCGATCCGAAGAGAAGTGCATCAGCATCTTGACTCATGACTGCAAAAGCGTCACCATTGGAGACTATCCTAGCACATTGGGCCTCCCCCTCTCCAGGAGCCTGTATCCACGGGATCCCCATCGCAGATAACAGATTTTTTGACTCTTCAATCATCTCCGAGGTTAATCTTGAGGTCCTTGACGCATATTTTTTCATACCTTCTATGTCCTCTTCCTCGACAGCCTTCTCATACTTCTCCTTCGCTTCAGCCTTCGCCTCGTTCCTCCTTTTCTGCTCTTCATGCTTCAATGAATGGCTTTCCCCGTCAAAGACAAACACCATACGTATATCTCTCTTCAAGAGATTAGTCAACCTATAGAACAGACCCACAAGATGAGAAGTCACTTTTCCATTGTCGTCCGTAAGCGGAGACCCATCAGGCTGCCTTATTGTAGTTATGAACTGATAAAGAACATTGAAAGCATCCACTGCAATGGTCTTATTGTGCAAATCCTGGAACTCCAGAGCCTTAGGTTCTATGAGATCAGTTATCTTGACTCCCATATTTTAAAGGAATCAAGGATGATATATATATTTAGCCATACTATGCAGATGTACAGTGCTCCAAGACTATAGCGCATCATAATTTTAGGCACTATGTTTTGGAGTAAGAGATTGCATCATTTTTCCAGATAATCTGAAAAGAATCTCCTGTATAAGGCGACAAATAGGTCCTTATCGATAGACAATCCGGCTGCTACAAAAAGTTCTGCAAACTTGAAGGGAATCCGAGACTCACTTTTTCCGAGTATCTTGTCATACCTAAGTATCTGATTCAACATATCCTCAGAGAGGTACCCTTCATTCATATAGAATACTCCTTTTACAGCTCTAGGGTCTATCGAGTGTTCCCCATTCAACATCATCCCATCCTTCTTCTCAAATCCATGCCGGAAAAGATCAAGTTCTACAAGATCAGGGACAATATCATTAAGCTCCCTTTCATATGCATACCTCTCAACATCTACCTCGTAGTAATCCTTGAATGATTTCTCTTTGATCTTATCCAGGTAAGCGACCTTACCAAGATACTTCGAGACTTTCTGCTTTACCTTTTTTGAGCGTTTATCCCATCTGGTGCTTACAAGATAAGCATAATTCTTCCCATTTATCTTTTTCTCCCTGATGAACACTGATTATCCCTCCATCTGTAAGAAGACGACTTGGCGAAGTTCATCTGACATCAGATCCGATGCTTTCTTTGTGAGCTCTCCTGTAGAGACGAAACAGAGTTCTAGATTCCTATTCTTAGCCCTGAGATATGCATAGCTCAAATCATTCTCATTAAGCTTTTTCTTGGCCTTTCCATATGCATACATATTCAACTTGCCTACAGAGCTATCCACCTCTATCTCAAACTCACATTCAGAATTCTTCTTAAGGAGATTTCCTGACTTTACTGAGACTCCTTTCTTTGACAGGAATCTTTTTACAGAATTCATGAAGTCATCGTCTTGGACTGAAGTCAGGTCTGCTTGAGTCTCTTTCCTTTTTACGGGGGAAGATGATCGAGAAGAAGAAGTTTCATCCTTTCTCTCATTACCAATATTGCTATTTCTCAAGCTTGAAGCTATGAAAGACTCTTGAGAGTCATGTGCCTGAGATTGTAATCCGAGACTCTGTTTTTCTGACGATTCCCCATTACTCTTCATGCCTTGTGAAACTGAACTAGAAGTGTCTTGATTCTCTTTCCTTTCAGGTGTCGGCTGTACCTGTACTGGTTTCCCTTCCATTGCTGGCATTGCCTTGTCGTCTTGCTTTTTTGAGCCTGGAACTTCTGTTCTCACCATATCTCTTATCATCTTCTTCGCATCGTCAAGTGGGAGTGAATGCCATCTCCAGAAAGTCTCATTCTGCTGTAGCTTAACCTCTATAGGCTTGGCAAAATCCTTCAGCTGAGAAAGTGCTACTCTTATGACTGGCTCTTGCTCGGAATTCCTCAATATCTTCTTTTCCTTAAGTAGATCGAAGGCTTTCTGTTCCTTATCATTAAGATGCTCGTATAACGATTCCAGCTTGCTCTCTTGCCCAGGACAGTAGTACATCCTCGAACCTCCCAGTTTTGCATGTGACATCTTTACTTGCCCTGCAGACATCAGCTCAGACAGGATAGCTCCGATGAAGAACATGTCTGTCTGCTTACCTGTCCTAGAACCGACTTCAGAGACAATCTGTGCAGGAAGAACAGGTCCTTTCTCTTTTACAATATCAAAAACAGTATCTTGTAACGACATATTGCGAAGGATGGGATGAGGGTTTAAAAGTTTTGCTTTAAGAGATTTCAAAAAAAAGGAGTATGTCCAATAACAGAGAAGAAAAGAATCATCCAACTCTCTTTTTTTGACCATAGAAATATTTATAATAAGATATCTTATCCTGCGTTTATGGGCGGGGAAGTAAGAAAATTCTATGATGAACTGAGAAAGAAGTACCCAGAGCTTCCAGAATTCGAGACAGTGGATCATGAATTAGAGATATCTTCTGCTGAAGCAGACAGATTCATAATAAGGACAATAAGGAACAGGATAAAAAGCAGGGTTGACACATTTACAAGCATCATTGAAGATATACTCAATCCTGATGCTTCAATCCCAAATCTCCATGAATGTAATTTCGTGAAGGATAGCAGGAAGAGAAAGCTTCTTGAGCTGTACAAGAAGATGATGTACATGTACAGGACCGCAGAGTTCTTAGACATAAAAAGATCTGAGAAGGATGACATAAGATTCATCAAGATGTATTTCAGGAATCTGCAATATATCAGCAAGCAGATGAAGTCGATAGCTTCTGTACGAATGGACGCATGGAAGAACGAGATTTCTCCGTATATCAAAGAGGAATACTTCGGATAGTCCAAAGATAACTTTTTATATTACATCTATTCGGCAATGGTTGAGGTGATCACATGAGGATGATTATTGTAGGACCTCCAGGAGGAGGCAAAGGGACTCAAGCAAAGAATATTTCTGAAGAACTCAATATCCCACACATATCGACAGGAGATATTTTCAGGAAGAATATAAGTGAAGGGACAGAACTAGGAAAGAAGGCTAAGAGTTATATGGATGAAGGCAAGCTGGTACCAGACCAAGTTACAATCGATATGATAAGAGCCAGACTTTCTGAGAAGGATTGCTCGGAAGGATTCCTTTTGGACGGATTCCCAAGGACACTGAAACAGGCTGAAGAGCTCGATAATGTCGTTGAACTTGACCTTGTTCTTGATGTAGAGGTCCCTGATGATGTATGTGTAGAGCGAATCGTAGGCAGGGCTTCAGAAGGTGCCGGAAGAAGCGATGACAATGAAGAGACTGCAAAAAGAAGACTTGATGTTTTCCACGAACAGACAGAGCCTATACTCGAACATTACTCTAATAAGGGTATCGTGAAAAAAGTTGATGGAAACCGAGAAATAAAAAAGGTTTGGGAAGATATAAAAAGAGTCATAAATGCTTGAAGATACTGTCTACAAGTACGGTCGCATAGCTTCCCTTACTCAATGAGAAACACAGTACACATTTCTTCTTTTTCTCATTTTTTTCGTCATTCTCAAAATCATATGAGAGATTCGAGTAATGCATAAGAACTCTACGTTCATCACCTTCAGACGAAAGCCGAGGGATCTCTCTTATTATGAAATCCCTCTCTTCTATCCCTTCATTTTCTAAAACTTCATCATAATAGTCAATGAACTTCTCTGAGCACTCACTTCCGAATCCAGGTATTGCTAGGGTATCTTCATACGTCAAATTAGTTATTCCTTCTTTACTTATGTAAAGAGAGAGCATATCATTCCAAAGTCTACTCTGGAATGAGTGTATGAAGAAAATAAGGATGTCCAAAGGTACCTTACCCAAAGCACCGACATAATCATTAGGAGAGTCTTCAAGGTGACTCAATATCTGCTTCTTTCTCTTATTATCCAACAAAAGCAACTGGACAGCCTTCTGAAAATCTCTCTTGACCAAAGACCTGCCTATCTCATCATTATTCGACCCGAATCTCTGTTCCCCGAAGTAATTCGGTATCTTTTCTATTTCGAACTGTTTTTCATGAGCAAGTCCTCTTACTGTTATCTCGAACGAATTTGATTTCAGGTCACCCAGATGCAATGGTTCATCTACTTCCTTTACATATGAGAGAGAAATCCTTTGATCATTGAACTTGGATATCTGCTCCTTTTTTACTTTTGGTGGGATGGTTATGTACTGGTATGTCACTGCTTTCTTGTCCTTCATACCACAATAACCAATCTCCCTCTTGCTTATGCCGAAATGTCTTGAAATTTTTTCAAGAGAAGACATCATATCACAGTCTCTCTTCTCCATCATTAAAAGGATATAGCCTTTCCCTTCTGAAAGCTCGGGTATGTTCTCCTTTACTACAAAATCCTCAGGAATCTGTTTCAAGATATATTCCATGGTGTAAAGAAGCAATCCTCTTTTTTAAAGTGTTATCCAAATCGGGGTTTGTCCCAAAAGTAGAGTTTTTGCATACTGTCCTACTGGGCTTCCCTTAGGGAGCAACCCCTCCCAGTCAGTAGTCATGCGCGATTAAGAATAAAGAAAAATCCAGACAAAGGATTTTTCTAACATTCCAACGAAAT
>CAZMXQ010000018.1:0-15961 GCA_964570335.1 uncultured Methanosarcinales archaeon | reverse complement strand
TCTGTCATAGTGATGCTTATAGTGATTGGTATATTTGCTGGAAGATCAAGCGAGGGAAGCAGGGATCTCCAGTCATGTGAAGCAAGGGGTGGCGTCTGTGGTGAGGATCATCCTGAAGCGACTTCTACTGAAATACATGGTGCGAATTGCTATGAAAATGGAGAGATAACTGGCGAAACATGCTATCTGAGGGACCATGAGGATTCTGTCGATTGATTTAAAAGTTATCACTCAAAAATAACAACAAACAGAAAACTTTAAAAAAAGTAGCATTCTTCTTGATTAGACAATGATGTTCCAGTCTGATTTGATGAATAAGCTAAAAGCTTTTGGTCTTAATACTTATGAGGCTAAACTTTGGATGGCCTTGCTATCTAGGGGAGTCTCAACAGCAGGAGAGCTGTCTGATATTGCTAATGTCCCAAGATCAAGAAGCTATGATGTTCTTGAATCCTTGGAAAAGAAAGGCTTCATAATGATGAAGCTCGGTAAGCCTATAAAGTATGTCGCGGTCAAGCCTTCTGAAGTCATAGAGAGAGTAAAGAAGAAGATTGAGTCTGATGCACAGCAGCAGACGATGACAATCGAGAAGATCAAGGAGTCTGACGTACTTGATGAGCTGAGAATGCTTCATTCTAAGGGAATACAGACTGTCGATCCTGGCGATCTTACAAGTAGTATAAAGGGCAGGAGCAATATATACACTCATCTCGCCGCATGCATCAAGAACTCTGAGAGCAAGATCGTTCTTATGGCTACCAGTGAGGAGCTGATCAGGATATATGAGAATCTCAAGAAATCTCTTGCTAAGGCGAAGAGAAAAGGGGTTTCCATCTATATAGCTGCTAACATTACAGGAGAATCGAAAGATGCTGCAGATAAGCTTTCTGAGCTGGCCGAGGTAAGGCATTCTGATGCTATAACAGCAAGATTCGCCATATTCGACGATAAAGAGATAACTTTCATGATAACCGATGATAAGCTTGTGCATTCCAACTATGATGTTGCTGTCTGGGCTTCATCTGATTTCTTCTGTAAGAGCATGAATAGCATGTTCTACAATATCTGGGATGGCCTGAAATCATACGAGGAACATCTCCAAGAGATGGATCAAGAAGCCGGATCGTCGCAGGCAATGCATAACTGATGCCTTTTTTTCTTATCATTTCCGAAAGTTTTTTAAATCTATATAACTGCCCTTTTTTAAATGGATCCAGGTCTCAGGGAAAATAAGTTTTCGGATTCTAAAAGGGGTGTTTCTGATGAAGTGCAATCGGACTACAGTAGAGAGAGTTATGAAGGATGTTTTTGGCCAGGAAGTAATTCCGGTAACAAAGATATTGAGCAATCACGAAGAGATATCTGAGCTTAAGTTGGCTGATGAGCTCAATGTCGAGGTAAACGAGGCAAGAAGAGCTTTGTACATGCTATACCAGGAGAATGTCGTAAAGTTCAAGCGGAAGAAGGATGTAGAGCATGGATGGTATACATACTATTGGTTCTTTGATTATAACAGGATAAGCCATCTACTGGAGAAGACCATGAACAATAGGCTTGATAGGCTGAACAAGAGGCTTTCTGTCGAGAAGGACACTCAATACTTCTCGTGCTGTCTCAGGATGGACATAACCACTGCTATGACATATAATTTCAAGTGTCCCGAGTGTGGTTGTGTAATGCAGCCTGAGGACAACACTCATAAGATTATGTCAATAAAGACAGATATAGAAGATATAAAGAAAGTCATGAGAAGCTATTCATAAGAATAGTCCTCATTTCTTTTTTGTTGATTTAGAAGCTTTCTTTGTGCTCTTCTTCTTGGTCGTGTTCTTCTTGTTACCAAGGAGTGCACTGTTCTTTATCCCTAGCTTCTTCTCAATAAGCTTCTCATCGCTGGCTATCTTCAAGACCAGGTTTTCAAGATTCTCATCAACTCTGGCCATCCTTCTCTCAAGCAGTACAAGGACTCTCAAGCTGTATACTATTGCTGCAAGGACTCCAAGAATCACTGCAAGTGTTATTTCAGTAACTGATAGTACGCTCATCTGATCACCTCAATCATAATCAATTGTATCTATTCATCTACATTTATATAACTTTTCGTTTATATATGTTTTGAACCTGATTATCTAATCAGATATGAGCTCTTCGAAGCTCTTTGTGTCTCTATCTTCTGAGAGGCAGAAGAATCTTTTTGTCTCTTTGAGCTTGTTTATCCTGCAGAATACCCAGGGCTTGTTATCGAATCTCACTCCGACATATGGCTCCGCCCCGAAAAGATGACAGAAGGACCGGAGGCTGAAGATCTCTTCTTTCGAGAAATACTGTATATTCGAGGATGTCGATTTGCACTCTATGCAGATCTTCTTCTCGCCGTGCCCTGCTATCAGGTCTGGAGAATCATATTGCATGCTTCCTGAACCTGCACATCTCGTACATGCCCAGTTATTCCTCCAGAACATGTGTAGGAGTTCTCTCTCAGCTTTAGTGCCTTTACCTTTCATGTTCATGGGTGAATATATATTGTTTGACTTTAAAAAGTGAACTACAGCAGATGTCCAGTGTGTCCAGTGTACTGCTTATAGAGTTATCTTCATGAGATCTTCAGAAGCAAATGTATTATCGAACTCCTTCTTTGCATCATTCAATAGCTCTTTGGGCTCTTTGTATCTCTGCGAGAAATGGTTAAGTATGAGTTTCTTCGCTCCAGAATCTTTTGCAACTCTTCCTGCCTGTCTTGCAGTCATATGCTTGTAGTGCTCAGCATTCTCCCTGAGCTTGTCGGTGAATGTCGACTCGCATATCAGCATATCTGTGTCTTCTGCTATCTTGAAGCATGAATCGCACAGCTTTGTGTCGAAGATTATGCCCAGTTTCTTTCCTTTCGTCATGTATGTGGCATCGGAAGGCATTATCTTCTCTCCTTTCCAATCTATAGGTAGCCCTTTCTGGAGCTTTCCTAGTAATGGACCATCAGGGATGCCTTTAGAGTCTATGAATCTCCTATTGATCCTTCTCTTGCTCTTCTCCTCGATGACATACCCTAGGCAGTCTACAGCATGCACTAGCTTGTAGGCCTTTATAGAGTAGTCCTCATTATCTTCTATCATATCTTCATGGCCTATCTCTTTGGCTTCATAAGGTACGCGGCATTCCGTTGCGAAGAAATCGAAGGTCTTGCTCATGTACTTCTTGGTCCCTCTAGGTCCATATATCTTAAGATTTTTATCGTAATCATTATGACCTAGCGTCTGCAAGAGCCCAGGTATCCCAAGCACATGATCACCATGCCAATGGCTTATGATGAGGCTGTCTATCCTTGAAGGTCTCACGCCTGCCATCTTTATCTGTCTCTGTGTGCCTTCTCCGCAATCGAAGAGGAATCCATGGCCTTTCAGGCTGACATAGATAGAGCTGTGGTTCCTATCCTTCGTAGGTACCATACTGCTTGTCCCTAAGAATGTAATCTGCATCGTATCACATTAGATTGAAAACTGTCTGATTTATAAAAATTTTTAAATGATACCTGATTATGAGGGATGATGGCAAAGCCAAAACAGGCATTCTCTTGGATCCAGGGAAATTTTGTAGTGACAGAAGACTCGGATAGGGCTAGAGAGTTATATGCGAAGAGCTCTTTCGGTAAGGTCTCAGAGTCTAAGGTCTATTTATCTTTCTTTGAGGCTCTGTTCTTGTATGATACGGGAAAGCTTATTGTACTCGATGGGAGGAATAAGGAGATGTCCAGGAAGAGTCTTGTGAGAAGGCTTTCCAAGAGCAAGGATTTCTTATTGAAATATTCTGTCTTCTATGATCTCAGGAAGAAGGGTTATGTTGTAAGGACTGCACTCAAGTTCGGTGCTGATTTTAGGGTATATGACAAAGGTGTCAAGCCAGGAGAGGATCATGCGCGTTGGATTGTCTTCTGTGTGCATGAGTCGGAGAAACATACATGGAAGGAGTTCTCTGCAAAGATGCGTGTTGCACATTCTACGAGGAAGCGGCTCCTGATAGCAGCGGTCGATGATGAGTCTGATGTGACATATTGGGAGACGTCTTGGATACGGCCTTGAATCTAAGTGACAACTTTGATTTCTGATATTTTCTGAGTTATTTTTCATCTTATGCATTTTATTAGCTTGTTTTATTACGGCTTGGGTCTAATACAAGTTGAATGAAATTCAACTGTACAGACAGATTATTCTAATCTGTCTTGTACCCCGGAGCTTGCTCCGCGGGATAACCCATTTTCAGATATTTTCTTTTTATTGAGATATTGAGAATTTTAGCAAAATGTTCACTCTATTTTTAGTTTTCATTTGTTCGGAATATGGTATCGATTGCTTGTAGGTGAAAAAGGAATTAACTTGTTAAAAACAGAAACATTCAGAAAAAATTAATTCATCGTATTCGAAGAAATAATAAAAAAAATCTAGAAATACTCCTAATTGATCACTTCCATTTGTTTTTCCTCTTCTTCATAAGATGATTGAAGTGGGCTTCTTTCTGGATTTTGGTTCTCCATATACCCAGATATTTCAGCAAAAATACCTTCTGCTTCAGGATAAGCAATTTCATAGGTTTTAGAAAGATCTCTGCCTAATTGTTCCGCATTC
This sequence comes from uncultured Methanosarcinales archaeon, assembly GCA_964570335.1. Taxonomy (GTDB): domain Archaea; phylum Nanobdellota; class Nanobdellia; order Woesearchaeales; family CAZJJJ01; genus CAZJJJ01. The sequence goes on along the minus strand of CAZMXQ010000018.1, from coordinate 11,345 downwards.
TGTATAAGTTCATCAATTTTTTGGGCTTCTTTAGCAAGTTCATTAAAATAGCGTTGATCTCTTATCAAATCAAAGCAAAGTTCTGATGCTAATGCAATTTCACCTAGATATGTCGAATTAAATTGAGCAGATTCACGATGATCTCTTATGTACTTTTGATAAAAATTTAAACCAACTTGATCATTTTTAATTTCTGCATCATCTCTGGACTGTTCTAGACGATTACGCTTAGCCTTGTAAGAGTTTCTCTTTTCAGAAAGATCTTTCATGGTCTGGAGATATTCTGAAGACTTTTTTGAGAAAGTTTTCTCAGGATTAGGAACGACACCAACTTTCTGCAAAGACCTCACTAATATTGATGAGTCTGGATTATCAGCATTCTCAACTAGAGATTCCAATTCGCTAAGCTGTTCCATCACTTTGTTAACAATCTTTTTGTCCCCACTTCGAGTATGCTTTGCATACTTTCCTAAAGTATAATCAAAACATAAATCCCTCATTTCTTGCATCTGTTCCTTATATATATCGCTAGTTTCCATTTTGCTACCCTCATTTGTTTAAATGCATAAATTTCATATTTAATTGCAAGTAACTACTTGTTAGTCAATATTTTATATATAAACATGAGTTGTAGTGGAAAGTACTACGCCCAAGATTATTGAAATGGGGCCTGCAAACACATTGCCAGATCCACTTTAAGCGATATAGATGAGTACATAAAGAAATTAAGAAGAAAGAAGAATTTGTATTAAGCAAGCCCCTGGAAGGTAATGCCAACAAATGTGTTGCCGACCCTCCAGTAACTTAGAAAAGCCCCTGGAGGGAATCGAACCCTCGATCTCGTGATTACAAGTCACGCGCATTAGCCGCTATGCTACAGGGGCGCAATGCGGAAAAAATCTGGTTTATTTATAAAGATTTCTGAACAAAAACATTCTTCAAACGAAAAACACAATGATACGTTTAAAAAAGTGGATTACATACCCCTATACATGGCGTTCAGCAAATCTTTCCCTAAGAACAATGATAACAGCCCATACCCAGAATGGGTAGATGTATATCTTTCTGAGAAAGAGGAAAGATATATCGAGGAAGAGGTGCGTCAGAAGAATATTGTCCTGATGAAACAGTGCATGAAGGATGCAAGCATGCTCTTGTCTTCCTTAGAAGAAGATGCGGCCTCCAAAGAGAGGATCGCGATAGCACTCTTCGAAAGGCTTGCAAAGCATAGCGTGCACGCAAAAGAGAGAAGATGCAAGGACAAGTTCGATGAGATGCAGAGAGATACTAATTAAAGACCTTCTTCGCTTTCTTCTTCTTCTTCCTCTCCCAGAATTCCTTATGGCTCAAGATCCTGACACCTTTCTTGTGGTTCATCTCATACTCTTCAAGCCTGATGAGCGCTCTTGCAGGAGCATAAGTCAATGATACCATGGATGCTATGAACATCGCTCCAAAGACAATGGTGAAAGCCACTCCGAAGTCTTGAGACCTAGGGATGACGTAGATCACCGATACAAACAGCCCAATGATGCTCATCAGGAAGAACGAGTCAGGCAATGGCGCCACTTTAGGTCTTTTTCTTTCGGACATACTCTTCCATTGCTCTTATTATTTATATATTTTATCAAAACATTATTAAAGATAGATGGGGGATATAATCATGTGTGAGGTCAATGTCTTTTAGAACCCCTATCTTATCTATGATGTTATGCTTTTCTTTTCTTATCATTATTCCTATCCACGCACAGAATGCACAATCATTCGATATAGAGACTCTCCTTGAAGAGGATGAGTTCTATACAATGCCTCTGCTATCAGGAAGAGAACTATCTTACAATTACACATCCACAGAGAATGGATCATTGAGGGATAGCAGTGTCGAAGTGGACATCATTGATGGAGAGGCTGAGGGGTACTGGGAGGATCTCGATTTCCCATATCGTACTCCTTTCGAGATCGATGATTCTCAGGAGCATCCCTATGTCTCTTATCTTGAGTTTCCGGTAGGCGATATGATTGATGACTCGCTCATGCTTGATGATTGTTCTGATATGGTCTTCAATGATGGAGAAGGAAACAGGATAAAGTCTATGGTATACAGATGTGATGATGATGCAATAGTAAGGCTTGCGCTCGAGGATGAGGAAAGCATGAAAATGTATCATGGTGGCCTTTCTGTGGATGAAAGTCTGCAAGAAGTCTCATCCTTCTATGAGCCGATGCACAACATTACAGAGTTCAACAATTCATGGGATTATCACGGGAACATCAGTGTAGATGAAGGTCATCTCATTTCTGACAATCTGAATCATTCTTCTGCAAATCTTACGGCGTACGACATAAAGGACGATTTCGAGATCCTGATGGACCTGTTCGTTACGGGAGACTCAGAGATGACATTATACCTCTCGGAGGATGATGATCTTTATGAGAGCTCATACAGTGTCACATTCAAAGGTGACCAGGATGAGATTGAGGCCTGCCTGAATGATGCAGGAGAGAGCGATTGTTCCAGATATGGCAATGATGTGGGAGAGAACTGGAATGAGTTCAGGATTGATGGAAAAGGCGATGGACTCTGGTTATACTTCAACGATGAGAGGCTCAACAGCATTGAACAGTACTATAATCTGGAAGGAACAAGCCTATACCTTTCATTCGAAGGTCTTACATTCATAGATTACATATCCGTAATCGATTCAGGCGAGTCTTCTTTCACCATGTCGGACACAGAAACGCATATTGATCGTGTTGAGGGTGAGGCATTGCAGGGAGATTATGGGTTCACCTACAATGTAGATGGTTTTGAAAGTGGGATCTACAGTGTCGCAACAAGAGGGACACACCCAGATAGAAGTCCTCAGTATGACACGATATACTTTGAAGTGTATAATAATAAAATAGAGTTTGAGCTTAATGAGGAAGGGATAACTTCCAGCATATCAGGAAATCACCTCATTGACACAGAAGGCACTCTCACAGTCACAAATGACAATGATGAGACTGTTCCTGTCGAGATCCCATTTCCGGGAGAGCTTATAATACATGATGATTCTGGAGAGAGGATATCTGATTCAGGGGTTTCCTTTGAGCTGGATCCCTTCTCTTCTGAATCTATCGATTTCTTTGTCACAGGAGCTCTAAGCGGGTCCCCTATAGATACAAACATGGGTCCTGTAGCTGTCCTGATAAGGGATAACCTTGACGATGATGTACATGAGATTATTTCTACAAGATTCAGCAAGGAAGAGGTCGAGTTCGAGGAAGTGCCTGCAGAAACTGACTTTGAAGAAGAGGAACTTAGGAAAGAGTTGAGGTATGAGGTCGAGGATGGTTTCATCATAGACAGTTTCACCAGGATAAATCTTGTAAAATCTGTCTCACAGGAGATTGTACGTCCTGGTGATATAGTTGATGTAGAGCTCCGTGTCACCAATCTTGATCCTTTCTCAAGAGAAGTCGAGCTGCGTGATTCCCTTCCTGAAGAATTCTCTATCCATGAAGGTAATGATGAGCTGAAATGGGAATTCGGCATGAATAAGCATACCTCTAGAGTATTCTCTTATAGTATGCTTTATGAGGGTTCGTCAACAGGCAGGGTCAATGTACCTCTTGGAAATATTACTTCAGAAGGTCTCCTTATTTTCTCAAACAACGAGACTTTGTTGAGGGATGGAAGCAGCGGACCTAGACTCCACTATACAAAGAGATATAGGAGCATCAATGCCACATCATCTCAGACTGATAGCCCTGCAGAAGTGGTCATCACATTGACTAACTTAGGTGAAGAGAGGATAGAAGACATATTGGTGGATGATTCCAATGTTGATATGGGAGCATTCTTCTCATCCAGTGTAAGGACTCCTCATAATGCAAGATGGGAGATAGATGGAATATATCCTCAAGAGACCTGGCAAGTATCATACATGACAGAACAGGGTGATTACTTGGCAGATGATCCTGATATAGAAGTCCTCAGCAATGATGTCATGGTTTCAGGAGATACGAAAAAAATGGAAAAGGACCCAGTCAGTCTGCCTATTGAAAGCAGGTTCACATTCCCTTTCTTAGGGATACTCATATTAGTTGCAATCATAGATCTTGGCATCATGTACAAGTATGTCGAGAAGAATCCTTTCTTCGATCCCGAGGAGACCATAACTCCAAGATTGGTGATAATCAAGGCGTATGAGAAGCTTCCAGACGCCTATAGGAATATTGTAAGCTCTATCTACACAAAGATATATGTAATCTATCATCTGATCTGGAGATTCTCACACACTGTGATGGAGAAGACCCAGTCATCCCTAAGTAATCTCAAGAAGCGATCCAAGAGATATTATGAGGAGAGGAACATCTCTTTAGTCCATGAAAGGTCATCACATGCAATACATTCATCCCTTGAGAAGATAGAAGGGGAGTTGGTGAGATTGAAGGGGATGAGCTTAAAGGATTGGATGAATCTTTTCATCAGGTACAAGAGGGAATTCTTCAGGAGTGTAAAGAACAGGATAACTTATTCAATGTTCGTCCTCTCTGGTAAGCTCCTTACTAGGAATGATAATTCAAAACTAGGTCAGATACTAGGTTTCTCGGCAAAAGTGCTTAATCCTGAGCTTAAAGGATATCTGGCAAGCATAGCGAGCAAGAAGATGGAAAAGAGGCAGAAGGCCTACCAGAAGGAGATCTCGAACATAGAATCCCTTATGGAGATGACCAGGAAGGTAAAATCATCAGAGGTCTCGTTCAAGGACAGGATCAAGATGTCATTCAAGCGCATAACAGAAAAACTTAATTTCTTTAAACGATAATATTGCGAAACTAAATTTAATTATGTTTTGCTTGTAAAGCGAAAACATTTATAAGTGGTTTCTGTATATAATAATTTTAGGTAACTCAAAATTGGAGCGCAGATTCATATCACTAGATGATTGGCATCTTGCGATGTCTAGTATCAAAGATTTGAGAGAGAGGATTATATTCTATACGATATACTATACGGGATGCTCTGAGACGGAGATCCTATCACTTCGTTTCTCGGATGTTGATCATGAGAAGAACCTGATAAGATTCTCTGACAGGGAATCCTCCATCCCTGAAAAGCTATCTTTGGATATAAAAGAATTCAAGGGATCGTCGAAATCAGAATACCTGCTTTCTAGCCGTCAATCCGATCAGATGAGTCCAAAAAGGCTACAGCAGATTGTTACAGAATCATCCAGAAAGAATTTCGGGAGCAAGATAAGCCCTCAAGATATAAGGTATATACATATCTGTCATGCTCTTCTGAAGAATGTGCCCCCTGTCTCTATCGCGAAACAGGTCGGAGTGAGCTATCAACGTATCGCGCAGGTCCTAGAGGAGATAGATGATTATCTCGAGACAAGATGTTTTGTGTATGAATTATGAGATATGTAAAAGCTGAGAGCGGAATTGTATCAAGGATTATTATACTGCTCATGCTATTCTCTGTTATAGTACCTGTATCTTACGCTTATGGCGATGAGCTTCTTGAGAACGCTTCTTCTATTGAGAGTATGGATTATCAGCATGACGCTTCTATCGCATTGGGTGAGGAATATCTGTTCTCTCTGGATATCAGCGAGCTCAATCATACATACAACAGAAGCAATATCGAACTATTGCATTCCGAGATATTATATGGAGAAGATAATAAAGATATAAGCAATAACACGATAATATCCCAAAAGACTGTCAATGCCTCTTTCATTCCGGAAGAGACAGGAAGGCATAATCATTCCCTAGGACTAGATATAGATGGTGTGAACCAATCCTATGATGTATCTTTCGAAGTCTTGGATCTAGAAGAGAGTGAAAATGTCTCATACTCAACTGCTAATATCTCTGGAAGAAGATTCGATCTCATAACAGATGATGTATATTATTATAATCCTGACGATGCCACACTGAATTTCTCTATGGTATCCTATGACACTGTTGATGAATATACTGTCGGTCTTGCATCGGGACCTGATCAGAGGGACTCACGTTCGCATTGCAACAAGAACATCACAGGGAATTCATCCTTCGATTGTGCTCTTCCAAGATCATTGATAGATATCTCTGATTATAGCATAGAGGGCAACATAACGTATGGCAATGATACTGAATACTTTGATGAGTCATTCAGGCTATCTCTTCCCGACCCTGAAGATTTCTCTATCAATCTGGACCATGAGAATTTCATCAATTTCACAGAGACACAGGAGATATATGTGGAACCTCTTATCTCAGGCGATCCTGCTCATGACACAGAGATGCATATTACAGTTGAGAGTCCTGATGGTAGCACGACCACTTTTGATAAGATATTCTCCGAGGACTCAGGACCTATAAGCTATATCCCTGAACAGACAGGAATACACAAGATTTCTGTCATGTCTACATACCTGGGACAGTATACAGAGATAGGATCACAATTCAGGGTTTTGGAGGATGATGTGAACATGAGTCTTGAGGTGCCTTCCAGGATCATGCACAATTATGGCAGACTCAATATCACAGGAAACCTGACCATAACGGATTCTCAAGGATTCTTGAGCGAGAATGTCTCATTGTATTATGCAAGACCTGATAGGGGTAAGTCCGAGCTGTGCGAGATTGGATGTAATGGCTTCTGTGAATTCTCGTGCAGCACTGAAGGTATAATGGAGTACTCAGATTATAATATCACAGCTGTAATGGAGTACCATGGGAGGGAATACAGAGATGATTCGATGACAGAGATAGATTTTGATGAGCGTGATATCGAGTTTGATTTCACTTATTCTGATGAGTACCATTCTGAAGAGGTGCAGAATTTCTTCTTGTCTCCAGAGTATGCTGGTGAGACCCTCGAGACTGGCTCTGTCTTTGCAGAGATTATCGACCCTTCTGGTATCGTATATCGGATCACTCCAGAGAGAGTGTTTGATGGCTACTCTTTCAGCTTCGTAGGTATAGAGCCAGGGAAATATGACATCAACATAACTTATGTGTCAGACATTGGATACAGGTCAGAGTCATACAATTATACTGTATTGGAGGAGAGGGCTGATATCGATGAGGATGAGAGGCGTGCTGAGATCGACAGGGACAGGGCTGTAAGAGACGTCCTTGATGAGGATGTACTGGATAGCTTCAATTCTACTGATGATGATAACATGATGCTACAGCTTCCTGCATCTCTTGATGAAAAAGTAAGATGGGTCGTACTTTCTAGAAATATATCCTCTTTGGATGATCATTCTGCAGAAAAAGATATCGCCATAATACCCGAGAGCCTTGAGAAGCTAGAGCTTTCTAATCATATACCAGGAAATATTTACGATGATTTTAGGATGTTCGACCTTTACTATGCAGAATCAGAGGAGATTGGATATTCCAAAGATGTGGTATCTGATGATCTGATGAGGGTGGTTTTCGATAAGGGATATGATGATGTGACACTTGACATAGCATTGGATGGTATATCTAGGACCGAGAGACAGAATATCTTGGTATACAGAGGAAGCAGGGAAGATGACGAGACTGTAAAAGATATCCGTTATGATATAGAGAGAGGAATGGTGGCCTCTCTTGAGTTCTTCCAGAAGAATCTTTCGGAGGAGTATGAGATTGTCATCTTATCGGACGAGCCCAGCTTCTATGTGGATGCACCAGAAAGGACTGATATCGGTAAGTCTACTATAATAGAAGTGAATTATCTTAACCCTGATGTAGGTATAGAAGAGGAAGGCCTAGAATGTGATGTGGTCCTTGATGGTGTTACTCATCCTATGGTACCCTCTTCGAGAAGGAATGCTTTCACAAAAGGGATAAGGTTCAACCAGACAGGTAATCTGGATTATAAGGTGTTCTGTGGTAGCGAGAGCAGCTCTGAGGAGATTGTTGTAAGGGGAAGACAACAACCAGAGTCTTTCTCAGAGAGCTCATCTAGTATCAGGACAAATGAGTCAAGAAGATTATCTATGAGTTATAACTCTCCACAGAATCATTACAGGGATGGTGAATGGCATGCGATCGACACTACTTTTGAACCTGAGTTGAGGAATGACACTCTAGAGTATGTCGCTGATAAGGGAAGGTTTACAGCCTCTATGAGTGATATAGGGAAAGATATGCCATTCTCCTACTCTTATGAAGGCAATGAGATAAAGTATGGGATATCTTACATAGCACTCTATAATGCATCATCGTCAGAGTACATCTCTAAGATATTCCCAAGCAATGATTCAGTGCATAGTGGTAGGTCAAGTACAGTGACTTATGAAAGTATCTTCGGAGATGGTACTGATCTCATCTTTACTAACAAGAATTCTGAGTTAAGGAAGGAACTTGTGATAGACAAGGATGTTTTTGATATAGGTGTTGATGGATCAGAAGGGGATGATATCAAGGTAATGACAAGATACCTCTTGGAGCTAGATGAACTCAGGATGGATGAGCAGACAACCACAGGTATTATCCCTATCAGGACACAGGACTATATGGACTCCGGAATATATCTGTCAAGGGATTATTATTATCCGTATGGTAATGAGAGTGCTAGGAGAGTCATGCAGAGGAATGTGGAGGAGATATCTGAGGGTACTTATGCTCTCTCATCAACAATCTCTTCCGATGATTATAGATCCATGGACGGGAAGATCGTTCTTGACCCGACATTCAGCATAGGCGATAATGACAGGGATGCGATGAGTATAGGTAACACTACAGTCCTTGATTACTATGATGAGGATTCACAATACCTGTTCTTCGGGAACGGAGAGGATGTATACAAGACAGGGCTGCAGTTCCAGCTTGATGTACCTTTTGGTGCAGATATAACAGACTCTTACCTTATGCTTACATCTGGTGAGAATTCTACGGGAGAGAATATGAACATATCAATAGAGACTGAGGATTCTACTGATGTATCTCCCTTCATAGAAGGTTCTGGTAACTTATCTGAGAGAAATTATCTGGAGGAGGGCTTGTTGTGGGAGATAGACTCTGATTGGGATTTTGGAGAGAGCTATGAGACTCCAGATATATCATCAATGATACAGGAGATTGTTGATGACCCTTCCTGGTCATCCGGAAATCATATAGGGTTCATGCTATCTTCTGATGATGATGCTTATAGGAGCATACACGGCCATTCTTCTCCAGGTGACAATCTGCCTGTACTCGTAGTGGCCTATGAATCTGAGCAGGGGGAGCCCGATGTATATCTCGATGAGCCAGAGGATGGTGAGTTCTTATCTGACGATGAGATAACTTTCTCATTCATCCCGGAGGATGAGGATGAGCTTGACTATTGTGAGTTATGGGGCGATTTCTCTGGGGACTGGAGATTGAATCAGACAATGGAAGATGTTGATAATGGTTCTGTAAACAGCTTCGATCCTGTGGCCCTCGATCAAGGAGAGTATCTTTGGAACGTATGGTGTTCTGATGTAATGGGCAATGCTGGCTTCAACGAGAGCAATTCTGAGTTCACAGTCGACAGGGACTCACCATCGATATCTCTTGATTATCCTGTCTCTGAAGAAGTTGATGAGCTCAACCTGGAGTTCCTCTTCACTCCTTCTGATCCTGTCGCTGACAATCTCTCATGCTCTCTGAGGTATCATGAGGATGGATTCTTGGTTGACGAGATCCAAGATATAGATGCAACACCTAACGAGCAAGAAGGTGTTCTTGTAGAGGATTTCAATGTCGGAGAATTCACATGGAATGTTACATGCGAGGATGATGCGGGTAACACAGGTACCTCATCTACAGAAGGATTCACTGTCTCAAGGGATTCAAGCCTTGATGGATTCACTGATGCAGAACTAGATAACAATGTCAGTTTATATGAGATGTTCTCTGCATATTCAAATTATACTAATGGAACTGATGATACTATTGAGGACGCATCATGCTCAATTTCTTCTGATGGGGAAGATGAAGCTATGGTATATGACGGAGATAAAGGTCTATATGTGGCGAACATATCTTACTCTTCGCCTTACGAGAATGATTATGATATAGAGTGTGAAAGTGATATGTATGATACGTCTTCCTTTGATGGAAGCTTATACATCTATCCGATCATAGATTCAGGGATAGAAAAAGAAGTGGAATCTATAGATGACTCAGCTTACAAGATCTCTTTGCTGATCCATAATGATCTTAATACAAGTGCATTCTCAAGACCTATCGAGTTCGTACACGAATCTTTCTCGGCAGATTTCTCCATTGAACCTGATCATGATGAATCCTTCCTTGGTCATTTCCCAGGAACATCTTACAGGTGGGATATACTCCTAGAAGCTGATGAGTCATTAGAGATCTCATATAATGTAACTCCGTCATCTTATGATTTCTTTGCAAGTGACTTGTACATATCAGGACTAGAAGCTTATATGGAATGACTCAGAAAAAAAGAAAAAAAGCGATCCAGAAAGACATGAGATGATGCATTGCATCACTCAGAATCCTCATCCTCTGAACCAAAAAACTCATTCAATTGTTTTGAATTTACCATTGCATTGTACGATATCTCCGACAAGCAATTCACCTCTCTTTTTGTGTTGAAAAAAGCAAGCTCTGTCGACGACAGAGCTAACGCTATAACTTCTAGACTCTCCTACAATCAGAAGCTTTTCAAGAACCGGATTTCTTCCAGTTCTCTTGTATCATATTCCTAATCAGATGCTATATAAATTAACTCAAACTATAAAATATATGTTGAAAAATACACAATACAAAACATATTTTCCAGAAACTGTTTCGAACTCAGCCACTCTTCTCAAAATCTATCAGGTTGACCTTCTCATCCTTTATCAGTTCTCCTGTAGAAGCATCGATCCTTATGTTTATGGTACTGTAGTCTTGGGTAAGGAGAGTGACATTCCACATATCCTTCTCCTCTATGTTCTGAAGGATGTATATCTTCTTGGACGCGTTTGTCTGGTATTTGTCCTTAAGCACTCCATCAGCCTTCTCTACAGCTTCATCAAATCCTATCTTCACGGAGTCGAGGTCCAGCTTTCCTACAGAATTACCATCGGGCTTCTTGAACACTTCAGCTTCTGGTATCATTGTCACAGAGTCATCAGAGACAGTGAATGATGTCATGGTATTGCTGCTCTGGCTGTAGTAGCCTACCTGCTTATCCATGAGATTATCTCCATCAAACATGATGAATATGTGTGCTAGATACTCTTCCTTGTGTTCAGCTCTCCAGCTTTGGAAGTCATGGCTTTTCTTGACCTGTTCGAGTATATCTTTTATTTCCATGTGTTTGAAGAAATCTGTTTATTATAAAAAAATATCGTATGTAGATCATCCCTGGGACAAACCCGTTCATC
>CAZMXQ010000017.1:0-16058 GCA_964570335.1 uncultured Methanosarcinales archaeon | reverse complement strand
CCATACCCCACATCTCGCTTCGCTTGTTGTGGTCTATGCTCCTCGAACGTCGCCCAAAATCTTGGATTTCACTAGATTTACCATAACATTTAAATAGGACAGTAGATATACTGTACAAAAATTCTTATGGATTTAATGAGAATGTTCTTATCGTATACAAAGAGGGTGAAGGTGCGTTATTGATGAGTGAACAGACCCAAGCAAACCAAATAAAGACAGGTACAACGACATTAGGTATTGTCTGTAAAGATGGGATTGTCCTTGCAGCAGACAAAAGGGCTACAGCAGGAAACTTTATTGCAAATAAGACTACTGTCAAAGTATTCCCGGTTGCGGACAATATAGCGATTACAATAGCAGGGCTTGTCTCTGACGCACAGATGCTGTCAAAGGTCTTCCGTGCAGAGCTTAAGCTGAAGGCTCTCCGATCTGGTGACCTCATGAATGTGAAGAGTGCTGCAAACCTACTTTCTGGTATGGCATACGAGAATGTCAGGAAGATGTCCATGGTCCCAGGGATTGTAGGTTTCCTTTTAGCAGGATATGACGAGTCTGGACATTACCTCTATGAGATTGGTGTTGATGGAAGCATATTCCAGCAAGAGAGATTCGTATCAGATGGTTCAGGAAGCGTCTTCGCTTATGGTGTACTCGAGAGCTCTTACAAAGAAGGCATGTCCATAGACGAAGGTGTTGACTTAGCAAGAAAGTCTTTGAAGACTGCTATGTCAAGAGATTCCGCATCAGGAGACGGATTCGATATATACAAGATAACAAAGAGCGGACTCGAAAAAGTCGAGACTGTAAACCTTTCTTACAAGGAGTAGGCTCGCTGTTCATACAATTTTTTTCATTATCTTTTTGCATTGCAATGTTATACAAGGAGGATTTTATTCTTGAGAGGTTCAAGTAAATGGCAAATGTGACGAATAATATACTTAAGGAGATCATGAAGATTGTTGATGCTTCAGATGATAAGATTGATGAGGCAGGATTCGAAGGAGCAAACATCGTCCTTTATACCAAAGATGAGAATTTCTTTACCAATGATGGTGGCCTCATAAAGAAAGCTGTCAATGAGTTCAAGAAAAGGATAGAGCTGAGGCCACATCCTAGCATATGTCTGAAGCAGGAAAAAGCAGAAGAGATCATAAGAAAGCTTGTTCCTGAGGATTCAGAACTTGATAACATAATATTCGATCCACAAAGATCTTGTGTGATTATAGAGACTGAGAAGCCTGGCGTTGCTATAGGCAAACAGGGACAGACTCTTAAGGATATCAAAGAGCAGACTTTGTGGGTGCCTGTTATAAGGAGAACACCGGCAATTAAGTGCAAGCTCATTGAAGATATAAGAGGGGTTCTGTACCAGAATAATGACTTCCGAAAGAAATTCTTGAACCAGACAGGACATAGAGTATATGATGGCTGGATAAGAGGAAGAAAATCCGAATGGGTAAGACTTACCTTCTTAGGTGGTGGAAGACAAGTCGGAAGATCCTGTATACTTCTACAGACTCCAGAATCAAGAGTGCTTCTAGATTGTGGAATCGACCCAGCAGTAGACACTTCCAATCCAGGCGCATTCCCATACCTTGAATCACCAGACTTCAGGATTGATGAGCTTGATGCGGTCATAGTATCTCACGCGCATCTTGATCACAGCGGACTTATACCTCTGCTCACAAAGTTCGGGTACAAAGGCCCTATATACTGTACGGAACCAACAAGAGACGTTATGTCTCTCCTACAGCTAGACATGATAAAGATCATGAGAGCAGAAGGGAAAGATCCTATATTTACAAGTGATGAGGTCAAAGAGACTGTCAAACAGACAATCACAGTGGGATATGATGAAGTGACCGATGTGACTCCGGATGTCAGGATAACAATGTACAATTCAGGACATATCTTAGGTGGCGCTATGGTGCACATGCACATAGGTAATGGTCTACATAATCTTCTTTACACAGGCGACATAAAGTTTGTAAGAACTGCGCTTCTTGAGCCGGCAGTCACGAATTTCCCACGTCTTGAGACTGCGGTGATAGAGAGCACATATGGTGCTAAAGACAGCGTCCAACCAAGCAGAGAGGAGTGTGAGAATGAGCTTGTTGATATAATTAAGAACACGACCAAACGCGGTGGAAAGGTCTTGGTTCCTGTTCTTGGAGTCGGTAGGGCCCAAGAGGTCATGCTCATAATAGAGAACATGATAAGGGCTGGAAAACTCGACAAGATGCCAGTATATATAGATGGTATGGTCTGGGACGTAACAGCCATACATACAGCATATCCAGAATACTTGAATAATTCAGTAAGGAAGCAGATCTTCCATAGGAATGAGAATCCATTCCTTTCGGATACTTTTGTCAAGGTAGGCTCTGCTAAAGAGAGACAAGATATCCTGCAAGAAGGGGGTCCTTGCGTTATCCTTGCAACATCAGGAATGCTTGTAGGTGGTGCATCCGTACAGTACTTCAGAGGGATGTGCGATAATCCTAAGAACTCTATCGTATTCGTCTGTTACCAGGCAGAAGGAAGCTTAGGTAAACGTATACAGAGAGGAGAGAAGGATATAAATTATGTCAATGCTGGAAAGAATGAGATGATGCATGTCAAGCTAGAGACTTATACTATAGAAGGTCTTTCTGGTCACGCAGACAGAAAGGAACTCATGAACTTCTTGAAGAGAGCTAATCCTAAGCCTAAGAGAGTTGTCGTTAATCACGGAGAAAGTTCTAGATGTCTGGACCTCGCAAGCTCTGTCCACAAGCAACACAGGATTGAGACTAACGCTCCGAGAAACCTTGAGGCAATCAGGATAGTCTGATTTGGGCATATGATGCAGTTTACTCATGCAACATGTCATAGACTTCCTTATAGGCAGCATGAATCTTTTCTGTGGCATCTTCTATCTGTTCTTCTGTGATGACTTTCCCAGGAAGCATCAGCCTCATGCCCGAGACATATTTAGATATTGATCCTACGACGAGATCCTTTTTCATCTCTTCAGCAGAATCAAGCACCAGATCAGAAAGTTCATCAAGACCAAGATCTTCATTTGCTCTTATCAAGTAACTAGGACAGTCTTTGTATTGGGCCATCATGGTTCCAGGGACATGCTCTCCTAGGACTATAGGATTCCTATCCATATAGACGCCAGAAAAATCAAGAAAGATCCTTTTCTGATACTCATCTTCAAAACCTTCTTTGATCTTTTCATAGAACATATTATTGATATAATTCTTATAGCCTTGGAAATTCATGCCCTCAAGATCGAGAAAGAATATCCTGCTATCCTCTTCTGCATCCGCAAACCCATTCATTCCCATGATATTATTAAGTATTTGAAATATTTAAACTTTCTGAGAAGTTCGGTCTGTCCCAAATGGTGGAAAAGAGTATACTGTCCGTAGTAGTCAGCTGTTGCGTGATTTTTTGAATCACGCATGACTACTGACTGGGAGGGGTTGCTCCCTGCGGGAAGCCCAGTAGGACAGTATACAAAAATACTCCTTTTGGGACAGACCCGAGAAGTTGAGTCTGTTAATATTAATGAAATAGAAAGAAAATCAAAAGTGGAAGATCACAAGAATTTAGTGTAGCTTCCATCACTGTCCCTGATGTATCCCTGATCCAGAAGTGATTCTGCTTTGAAATCATGCTCTTCAGGGATTGGCTCTGTTGAGACTCTCCTTGCTCCAACTTCTTTCCCGATCGTCTCAGGTATCTGGAACATCTTATCTACAGAGTATAGGAGCCTATTCTTATGTCCATTCTCTAAAGAGTCACTTATGGAGTCTTGCTTTGGGACATATATACCTGCATCTACAATGTGCCACGAGCTCCCACTTTTGTTGGGAGAGACTGAACCATATACGACAGGTTGTTCATGCTCATCATTTTCTCCCAATATGTATTCATCAGCATATGTGCCTCTTATAGGTATGATGAACATGTATCCTTTACTGAGCCTCTGTACAGATGGTCTGACATCATCACATGGTTTTACAAGCTGATGCTTTGGCTCAGATTCTCTTATACCATTGATAATATTCTCCAGTTTGGGCTTTGTCACCCTCCATTCTCTCTTCTTTTCCGCGTTCATATTCCGTCGAGACAACAAATCTTATTTAAAAGTTTCGACTGTTGCCCCTGTACGGGGACAATGAAAAGAAAATATCTGAAAATGGGTTATCCCGCGGAGCAAGCTTCGGAGTACAAGACAAATCAGAAGAATTTGTCTGTACAGTTGAATTTCATTCAACTTGTATTACACCCATTTTCTCGCTTTGCGACCGATATTTTCTGTCATTACGGCTTGAAGCTATCGCAGCAAAGCTGCGGGGTACAAGACAGATTAGAAGAATCTGTCTGTACAGTTGAATTTCATTCAACTTGTATTATACCCAAGCCGTAATAAAACCAAAACTATTCTTTAGCCTCAATGTGTGCGTCGTCTACTACAAGAACACCAGAATTCTCTGAATCTATTTCTTTATGAGAGTCATCAATTACCAATCTTTTCTTGAAAAATGGAGAATCTAATACGAGGCTTTCAAATTCACCACCTTCTCCTGCTACATTTATATGATATTTCTTTTTGAGCTCTGTCAGCCTATCAATCAGATCTTCTGTCACTTCCCTTCCAAGCCAAGAGTCATCAAGACCATCTGCAGCTATCCTTGATATGACTATCTTGAATCCCTCTCTTACAATCTCTCGCATCTCCTGGTCCTGATCGACATGCCACAGAGGTGAGAATATCTTCAATCCAAGCTCATCACATATCCTCTCAACCCTTTCTCTCTGATAATTGGAGAATATGGCACCTGTCACGATACCTTCTATGTTGTATTTATTCTTTGCTTCGTATATGGCAGTTCTGAGATCATCAAGCTCTTCTTCTTTCTCGCCTTCAGTTTTTTTCTTGAGCAGAGGGATGCCTGAGGACTCTGAGTGAAGATCAGTGAGATCCAATGTGGGCGTATGGAACATGTATGAGTCTTCGTTCTTGCTTTCCATGACTATCATGCATGATATCTCATAGTTCTGTCTCATCATCTTCCATGCTGCAAATGCAGAATCCTTCCCTCCGCTCCATAATACACCAAGCCTTACATTAGGAGACTTATAGAACTGTTTCAGGTATTCTGATCGGGAGCTATAGCCCTCTTTCTTTGCTATCTTCTGTAGTGCCCTATCAATCTTTGAGCCGTATTGAGCTGCTTTCTTCGGTTTTTCAGCCAGTCGCTCTGGAATCTTGTTTATCTTTGCAATATCTCTAAGTATGGCCTTGTTCCTTCCTTCATCAGTTATCTTCATCTCTGATGGTATCGATAAGGAATACTTTACAAGACTCTTATCCAAGAATGGGAGCCTCAACTCTATGTTGTTGTTCATGGCAACCACATCATCCCTATAAAGGTCTCTTTCATATATCTTCAGCAGTCCTGAGATGCATTCATCGTTTATGTCTGTAGAATCTTTATGACGATCATAACCTGCAAAAATCTCTTCTGAACCAAGACCTGAGAACATCACTTTCACACCATCCTCTCTGGCTTTCTCACACGCGGCAAACATCGTTATGCCTACGCCTACCTTGACAACATTGTTATCTTCTATCATCTGTGCAACTTTCTCAGCATACCTAGAGACATCCTCAAGGCCTATTTTCTTCACCTTCAGATCAAGCCCCAATAGAAGTGATGCTTCCATCGCACCTCCCAGATCAGAAGCAGCACCCATACCTTCTTGTTCAAGCACTGTCGTATAACATGAGAAATCTACTCCCATATCCTTCAGGATCCTTGATATGAAAACAGAATCAATCCCTCCTGAGAAAAGCACCCCTACTTTAGCATCCTTAGGTATTCTTTTCCTTATAGCATCCTTTAAGAGATCTTCCGTCCTTATGACTATGTTTGAAGCCTTCTCTGTAATCTCTACTTTCTTCAGGAATGACACTTCTTCCTCATGTGATTTTCCTGAATCTATATCGTATCTGAGCACTCTTCTTGGATTGAGCTCCTTGACATCTTTACAACCTATGGTATGCAATGCTTTCTTCTCTGACGAAAAGCACAAACCATTCTCTTCAGAGTACCACAGAGGCTTCACACCCAGCATATCCCTTGCAAGAACCACTTTGTCATCATCCTTATCCCAATATGCTAAAGAGAATACCCCATCCAGAACATCTAGAACCTCTTTTATCTTATCGGTCCCTTTGATCTCAATAAGCTTCAACAACAGTTCTGCATCATTAGAACAATCTATGGCATTCTCATCCGCTAATCTTTTCCAATTGTATATCTCGCAATTGGTGACCAGAACTCCTCTTTCACCCTTTAAAGGCTGGATGACTGACCCTACAACAGAATGTAGATTATGAGCCATAGCACTTTTGGATTCTGATCTTGACTCCGATATCTCATCTTCGAGGATGGATATGCTTTCAGCCTTCTTGATACTTCCCCCATCATACGCTATTCCCGCACCATCCTTACCTCTTTCTTCTATGCAAGAGAGTGCTTTTAGAGCTTCAGCTAACGCATTTTTAGAACCTTTTTTTTCCTTATTATCAGATTTTCTGAAAACACCGGTGATTCCGCACATATCTTCATCTTTTAGGCTTCTATTTAAGAAACTTTTTATATCTTGCATACTTATCGTGATATATGGAATTTCTAGAGAACCTGCTAAGTATGGGAAGAACTCAAGGCGCTCCTTTCATAGATTCGAAAGTAGAAGATACACTGGATTCTCTTAATAGATATGATGCTGTAATCGTAAAGTATAACAAAAGCTTTCCAGTAGACTCTACAACTGGCTATTTTGTAAGAAAAAGTGAAGAAGGTCTAGTATTATCTAGGGACAGGAGGACCAGGGGAATTCTCTTCTCGGCAATGAATAGATTGAGGACATTCACAATTCCGTACAAATCTATCGAAAGTATCGATATTACAGAAAGATTCAATCCTTGTGAAGAACCCATAGAATACTATCGTATGAACTCAAGCGGAGGATGTGAAGATTATGACAAACAATATCTCTTCAAGTTTGATTGAATTGAATACATTTGTCAAGCTGAAAGGTTTTGCATCTACAGGAGGTCAGGCAAAAAGACTAATAAGATCGGGCGCTGTAATGGTTAATGAAGAAGTAGAGACGAGAAACAAGAAGAAGCTGTATCAGGGCGATTCTGTAGTGATTGAAGGAAAAGATTTCATAGTTTCAAAGGATGAATTATACTGAGAATATTGCTTCTTGAAGAATCAAATACTTCTTAGTTTCTAAATATTGTAATCAAGTCATAGTTACAAAACTATTTAAATCAGTGGAACAACAAAAGTCTTACAGCCAACGCATCGGGGTGGTGGATAGTTAGCTGTTCAGGAACAGGACCAAAATTACGACAAATCTATGCGCGATTTGAACCTAAACCTTCTGAGACCTCACGGGTTCGCAACACACGGGAAAAATCCTGGACGGTTTGGTTCGTAGATCCTTAGTGATTGAGAGCCTGAAACCACCCCTTTTCATTCTACATCTAGTTTAGTGCATTTAATCCCATTCTGTCCATAGTTTCTTTTTTGAATATTACATCACCTTGGTTTTCATTCCGTCATAGTTACAAAAATATTTAAACGAAACTCACAAAAAAGTTAAAGTAGCTATTACGGGGTGGCGCAGAAAGTGCTTTTCGGACGAAAGAAAAAGAAGGGAGAGGCTCAGCAGAAAGAGGAAGATTCCATTGGTGGAGAAAACAATCTTCCTACAGAAGAAAATTCTGTTAATGATTCTGGAGATGGTGAAAAGAGCTATGACAGATTAGCAGAACTTGGTATTCCTCCACCACCACCTGATTCTGAAAAAGAGGTCTTCGGAGAAGGAGATTCAGATTCGTCCTCAAGTGATTCTTCTGACGCGGATGAAAATCTTGCACCTTATGATACTGGTGTCCATGAGAGCTCTGAGCCCGAATTGCCAGAGGACTATGAAGAACATGTACTAGATGACAATAAGTCTTTGATTGGGAAAGGAAAAGCTAGCTCTGTATCGAAGAAAGGTGGCAAGCAGAAAACTAAAGGTTCAACAAAATCTACAACTTCTACTAGTAAGAAGACGAAGAGATCTACTGGGAGAAAGACTAAATCACGAAAGAAGTCAATCAGCTCTTCTAGCAAAAGCACAAAAACAAAGAGTAGTGCGACAAAGAATCCTGATAAAAAACTGCAATTTCCTGTTGCTGAGCAGAGAGTCCTTGGCAAACGTGAGACAGAAAGAATCAACAAGGAGCTTAAGAGGATAGAAGACGAGTCGAAGAAGACAATAAAGGGCTTGTCGGAGAGATATGAGAAGGAGATGAAGGAAGCTTCTGATACTATAAAGAAATTGCGATCAGAGAAAGATAATGAAATCAAGAAGCTCGTATCACAGAAGAATGAAGAACTTAAGGAAACACTATCTAAGAAAGATTTAGAGTTAAAGAATGAAAAATCTCGTCTCAATGAGGAACTGAAGAAAGCAATCACTAAGAAAGATGAAGAGCTAAAGAAGGAGAAGGCTCGTCTTAATGAAGAATTGAAGACAATCATAGCAGAGAAGAAGAGTGCACTCAAGACTTCAGAGGATTACAAGAAGTCTTATGAAAAATTACTGTCTGAATTTAAGGAGCTGACGAAGAAGAATGAACAGATTGCAAAAGAATCGAAACAGATGTCAGATGAGCAGACCAAGAATGATAAATTTGTTGAAAACATCAAGAAGAGGATGGATCCTTTCAAGAAGACACAGCAAGAACTTATCGAAGATGCAAGGAAGAGCATGAAGAAGACTGATGACCTCCAGAAGAGATTCAAGACACTGTTGACCTATACTAAAGACGTCAATGAAAGGAATCAGGAGTTCGAGAAAGAGATATCTGAGATGCAGGAAACTGTCTCTTCAATACAAGGCATTGTTGATGCAAGTGCAAAGGAAGCTTCTGATGCTAATGGAAGGGCTCGCTTCATAGAAGAAGAGCATAACAGGATCATCGAAGAGCTTGCTGACAAGGAGAAGAGGATCAAGTCCTTTGAAGAAGAACATTATGATGAAAAGATGTCTCAGATTGTAGAGAAGATCAACGACCTCAAATCCAATCAGTTGAAGCTTAATACATCAATCTCAAAGATTGAAAAGAGAGTATCTATGATGAATGAGAAGATGAATGTCTATAAGACGCACAAGAAGAATGTGGAATCTCAGAAATCTGCCAAAGAAAAAAAGAAATCTACATCGAGTAAGTCATCGAGTGCCAAAAAGAAAAAGTAGAATCCATCTTAGATATGAGAACCTTTTTTAATTACTAGAGATAATTCTTTTACATGAAAGATTTTTTCATCAGGAGATACAAAGAGCTTGAACCCTCATTCGACGTCAGTAGATGTACCATGAGGCCTTCTCTACGCATCAATACTCTAAAGATTTCGCATAAGGAGATCTTATCTCGGCTAAAGAAGGAGAGGGTCAAGCTAGAGAAGGTCAAAGGTCTTGAAGATGCTTATCACTATGAAGCTCCTTTCTCCATGGGTGCAACGCCAGAGTATCTGCAGGGATACTATTATCTCCAGGAGACTGCAAGCCAGCATGTGGCAGAGATGATCTCTCCGAAAGATGGCGATGTTGTACTGGATATGTGCGCCTCACCAGGTTCTAAGACGACCCACTTAGCACAATTGATGTCAAATAAAGGGATCGTAATAGCTCTCGAAAAGAAGAAGACAAGAATCCCTTCTCTGAAAAATAATCTGGAAAGGATGGGAGTCAAGAATACCATAATATACAACATGGATGCTCGTGAAGCTTCAAGACTTGGAAAGAAATTCGATAGGATAATACTTGATGCGCCATGCTCAGGAAACTTCATGATAGATGAAGGATGGTTCGAGAAGAGGGATCTGGAAGATATCAGAAAGAATGCAAGGACGCAGAAACAATTAGTCTCTGAGGCAGTGAAATGTCTTAAGGATGACGGCACCTTGCTCTACTCCACATGTTCTCTTGAGCCGGAAGAGAACGAAGAGGTTGTCGATTGGGCAAAAGATGAACTAGAGCTTAAGGAAGTCAAGAGAAAGAGATTCTGGCCTCACATAGATAATACACAAGGTTTCTTCATATCCATACTTAAGAAATGAAAAGCAATCTTTTTAAACCACCTTATTCTGAATCAAAGGATGAACAGCCAAAGAAAACTTCTCACAAAGCGAGATAAGTTGAACTACTACATAACATGGTTTGTGCGTGCATCACTTGTTGTAGCGATAGTCTTTGCGCTTTTCAATCTCAGATACATGGGATTCTTTGTCAGTCTTGTGACACTGGTACTTACTTACATACCTCATTTCATAGAGAAGCAATATAGGGTCAATCTTCCAGCAGAGTTCCAATTATTCATAGTGATATTTGTCTACTTTGGAGTCTTCTTGGGAGAAGTTGGTGATTTCTATACCAGATTCTGGTGGTGGGATTCTCTGCTCCACGCGTTTTCAGGATTAGCTCTTGGTCTTGCTGGTTTCCTGATACTCTACACACTCTACAAAACTGAGAGATTAAAGGCAAGCCCTTTCATAATAGCTCTATTCACTTTCGCATTCGCGCTTTCGATGGGTGCAGTATGGGAGATTTTTGAGTTCGGTATGGATGAGGCTTTCGGACTAGACATGCAGAAGGCCAGGAATCTTGAAGAAGTCTATGGTGAATTCGACACAAGGCTTGGTGTCATGGACACCATGATAGACCTCATTCTCGATGCTATCGGAGGGTTTGTAGCCGCGATAGCCGGTTACTTTTACATAAAGAATGGAGAGTCCTTCCTCTTCAAACCCTTCATAAGAAATTTCGAAGAAGCGAATGAAGACATTTTCAAGAAAGGAAAAAGAAAAAAGAATGTCTAAAGCACGGAGCGTGCCTTAGCAATATGGTTAGCTACTTCTTCACCTTTTTTGGTCAGTGATAGAAGCTTGAGTCTTCCTTGCTTGTCAAACCTCATAAGCCCGGCTTTCTCCATCTCCTGTAATATCTTGACTACATGAGAATAAGTACAGTCAATCTGTTTAGCCAAAGAAGAGGCATAAATGCTTCCCTTCGCATTCTTTAGTGTAACCAGCATCATTGCAGGCTTCTCCCTGAAGATAACATTGAAAATCTTCTCATCTACCATAAACTATCCTCCTCAACCGATATACACCCCTTTTTTAGTCCAGAAAATATATATCTTAAGCTATAATTCTGTGAACTATCATCAGAAAAGTTATATTATATAAAAAAGTTTCTGAAGCAGTCTTTCAAGCATAATATTGTACTATAAAACATGTCCCAAAGAAGTGACGAAAAGATTATGTGCACTATCACTGGACTCATCTTGATTAATTTTATAAACTACATACGTAACTTCTTCTCGATGGATGATCCAGTGAGCAAATTCTTTCCACACGATGAAGTAAGACCTGTACAAGAAGACCTGATAACCTCAGTGTTCTCTGCACTAGAAGGATCAAGGAATCTCATAGCTCATGCACCTACTGGTCTCGGTAAGACTGCTGCTACATTAGCGCCAGCGATAGAATACGCTATAGAGAACAATAAGACCATATTCTTCCTTACATCAAGGCATACACAGCACAAGATAGCTATAGAGACAATGGACGAGATAAAGAAGAAACACGGGATCAGATTCAATGTTGTTGATTTCATAGGAAAGAAATCTATGTGTCTTGTTCCAGGAGTAGAATCTCTGAGCTCTCCAGAGTTCCATGAATACTGCAAGACTGTGAGCAGAAAAGATTACACATGCGAGTATTATGTCAACACAAGAAAAGAGTCAGGACAACCGACTAAGAAAGCCTCTGTTGCTGTAGAGGAAGCCAGGTCACTAGGATTGAACGAACTCATGGAATATTCAAAGAGAGAGAAGTTCTGCCCTTATGAGATATCTATGATGCTAGCAGAGAAAGCTAAAGTTGTTGTTTGCGACTATTATTACATCTTCAATGATAGCATAAGAGAGATGCTGCTCAACAAGATGGGAAAATCCATGGAGGATTGTATAGTCATTGTGGATGAGGCTCATAATCTTCCTTTCAGGATAAGGGATCTTGTAACGTCGAAGACAACGAAGAATGTAGTCGCAAGAGCTTCTAAAGAGGCATATAAGTACAAGTATGACGATCTTGGAGAAGGAGTATCTGGTATTGCAGAAGGTATAGAGACTTTGGGAAATGCTCTGGATGATGATCAAGAAAGAAAGATGAAGAAAGAAGAGCTTGTTGAGATAATAAGAGATTCTGTAGGCGGATACGAGGAAGCATTCATAAAAGATATGGAAGAAGCCGCAGATCATATCAGGGAAGAGCAGAAGGCATCATTCTTGGGCTCCTTGGCCATGTTCTTGAGAGAGTGGATGCGTGACGAGGATGGCTTTGCAAGAATCCTATCAAAGAAGAGAGGGATCAGCGAGCCTAATATAGTCATATCATACAGATGTCTTGATCCCGGTGTCGTATCTAGAGATGTGATAAACGCATCCCATTCCACAATATTGATGTCTGGAACATTGGTTCCCGTTGAGATGTACAGGGATCTTCTTGAAGTGGATAATCCTATAGTGAAGATCTTCGAGAGTCCTTTCCCGAAAGAGAACAGGCTCAACATGGTAATACCCAAGGTAAGCACCAAGTTCACCCAGAGGAGCGAGTTACAGTTCCAGAAGATAGCAAGGATATGTGCTTCTATCACCAATAATGTTCCTGGGAACTCAGCAATCTTCTTCCCCAGCTATTCTTTGAGGGATAAGGTCAACTATTACTTCCAGATCGAATCGAGCAAATCGCAGCTTACAGAACAGAGCGGCATGACTTCTGATGAGAAGTCCCAGATAGTGGAGAAGCTGCAGGGATATAAGGATGTAGGTATAGTGCTCCTTGGCGCTTCATCGGGAAGTTTTGGAGAAGGAGTCGATTTTCCCGGCGATCTCTTGAAGTGTGTCATTGTAGTAGGGATCCCACTGAGGACTCCTGACTTAGAGACAAGAGAGACAATAGAGTATTTCGATCGCAAGTTCGCGAAAGGATGGAATTATGCATATGTCTATCCTGCTTTCAACCTCACACTACAGAATGCTGGAAGATGTATACGTTCTGCAACTGATAAGGGAGTTGTCGTATTCTTGGACGAAAGGTACTCATGGAACCAGTATTCAAGATGCTTCCCTGATGAGATACAGCCAGAGATGGTCGAGGATTATGAGAATAAGATATTATCCTTTTTCAATGGGGGATTACAGCAGAAGCTTGTTGAGGATGATGTAGGTATTGATGATCTTGAAGATTTCTGATTCTTTCCTACGAATCAGTGTCACTAGAATTCCGATAATCTTAATATATTAGTTTATATGGTCTATTACCATGGTGCTCCTATCTGTTGCATTTAGGAATCTCAATGGGAAAACAATAAGTGTTAAGAAGAATGTTGAGATGATTTTAAAGATTCTATCTGTTGCTGCTTTGACCTATGTTGCAATAACACTACTATCGGTCGCAATGACATATATCCATGGAGATGTGCTCACCCTTCCTAGGATAGTACAAGAGATCATCAATGGAGTGATGTATGGCAACGCTTACTATATAGGAATGAGAGCTCTGAGAAAATCTCTCAATATATCAAATCCGAAAAGAGCCCTCATGTTCTGCTCTGATGTATGGGTTACTATACTAGCTCTAGATCTCCTTGTCATATCTATGCTAGAAGGGAGATTTACAATGCCAACCATTTTTATCTTACCAATCATCGCCATACCACTTATTCCATTATCATCAACCACAACATCTTGGTCATGAAATCATAATGACATTTTATCATCTTGTTGTGACATGAAAAATTATATAAAGGACTGATATCATATTAAACGTTGGGTGGTAATGATAAGGAAGGCAAGCGATGTGTTAGTTGGTCCTATGGAGGGCCTTGAACTCAAAGACCAGTTATCTTCCATAAGGGAAGAGTTTGATGACCATCTCAACGCGATCAACGATAATACTCTCGAGATACAGGATAACCACGAGAGGATTGCACAGCTTGATTCTAAGATCGATGCACTTGCTTCCAAACTTGAGAACACATACATGATGGTCAATGAACTCATGAAGAGGAGGAGCAAGTTCAACAAAATCTCGCTTTCTGATGAAGAACAGAAGCTGTTCATTGCCATATATTCTGAAGATTCTAAGGTCTCGTTCACTGCACTCTCAAGGAAGCTTGGGCTGAAGAGGAGTACTATAAGATTATGCTTAGAGTCTATGAAGAAGAAGGAAGTTCCACTCTTTGTAGAGAAGAATGGAGCAGAGACCTTTACTATGCTAGAGGCAAAGTTCAAAGAGCTTCAAACAAGAGAGAATCTCATCAAGATAGATGAGAAGAATAGGAAGAATGTCTTTGTAAGGGATCTAAGATATTTCTTCTGATTGATTTTTCTTTAATAAGTTTTATATAGCTAGAATGCTCTATATGGAATATGAAAATCGAAGACTTCTATACGGGTAGGGTGCTTACAAAGGAAGCTGTGAAGAAAGTCCTGGCTTGTCAGGATTTTGAGCGGAGTACAACGATAAACTTCAAAGGTGTTGAGCATATTGATCCCAATGCTGCTAAAGAGCTTGTCAAGGGCATGCGAGGAAAGGATCTGAGATTTGCCAAGATGTCTGAGAAGGTCAAGAAGGACATGGAAGAAGCATTGCGTACCTTCGATGCCGCTGAAGTATGATAGAAATTTTTGCAGTAGTCTTTGGGTTTAATGTCTATTACTCTTGAGATTTTTGTTCGGGTATTTTCCATAAGTTTTTGTGGCTGCGAAAGCGAGACTGTCTGCGTGCACATATGTGGATTCGTCTTCGAGAGAAAGCTCTTCTCCTCTCTCCATACTTTCAGGGTCCTGCATGAAGTATCCATCTGAGTTCTTCTTATAAGTTATGATACCATTATCTTTGAAGACACGGTGTAGGTTTCCTTGCAACATCCCCCTTATCCTATCAATGTCTTCTTTAGTCTTACCTAATACTTCATTCCCAGTAATATAATTATCAAGACTTATGGGGTCAGTCATCACAGGAGGAATGCTTTCTCTATCAACCACTCCAACCACATCATAACCAGAATCTGAGAAATAGAAATCTGATCCTGATCTCTCAGCCTCTCTTCTCTTCTCATCTACACAATCATGATATATGATCTTAACAAGCATAGAGATGTCTGACATCACTCGTCACCTTTCCCTTCATCAATGTCTATGTGCTTTCGTTTATCAAACACGAAGCACTTTCCTTTCCAGTAATCTGAACCGACTGTGTTACCATAATTTATGATTCCCCCGTGAAGCTGGTAAACATCCTTGAAACCCTGTTCTTTGAGATAAGCAGATGCTTTTTCACATCTCACTCCGCCGGTACAGTATGTCACTACAGTCTTGTCTTTCAGGTCTTCCAGCTGCTTGATAGCTTTTGGCCAGTCGCTGAACACATTGATCTTCGGATTCCTCGCACCTTTGAACCTACCTGCCCTATATTCATAATCATTCCTTGCATCTATGAAAACTATGTCTTCTCCAGCATCAAGTCGTTCCTTCAGCTCTTCTGGCTCTATATAAGGTGCCTTATCCTCAAGCTTAACATCGTCAGGGAGTCTCAGTCTTATGATCTCTTCACGATATTTGACGATCATCTTCCTGAAATCCTTTCCATCGCTAGGGGTGACTTTGAACTGCATATCTGAGAACCTTGGATCTTTCTTCAAGTCTTCCATATACTTCTCCGCTTGCTCATCAGTCCCCATGATATTGCCGTTTATGCCTTCATGGGAGATGAGAACCTTACCTTTGACTCCTAGCCCCAAGCAGTATTCCTTATGGTCCCTTATGAGCTTCTCAGGGTCTTCAATGTCCACATACTTGTAGAATAGTACGTTCTTCATGATTGAGTGTGATTATATTTGATTTAAAAAGTTTACTTTGAAGA
>CAZMXQ010000016.1:0-17192 GCA_964570335.1 uncultured Methanosarcinales archaeon | reverse complement strand
ATCAATCAAAAACATTTATAAATTGTTTACTGTTTCTTGGAGATGCTAGGTTATGGGCTCGTAGCTTAGTCTGGTATGAGCGCTGGTCTTATATGGCGGTGTTCAACACAGTCGCTCTTTTGCGACGCTTAAGACAGCCAGTGGTCGGGGGTTCAAATCCCCTCGAGCCCAGTATTGGCTCGAGGTCCGGAAGAAAATCTTCCGTATACTTCGAGCCCAGTTTTGGTTTGAGGCCCAGGAACTCTGTTCCTGATTGCCTCGAGCCCACTTTCTTCATCGTTTACAGTAAGATTGTTCAATAACTAGTGATGAGGACAGCTTACCGTCTATATCCAACCCATAGAAACTTTTTTAAATAAGCCATAATTCTCAAAGCTTGGACTGGTCGCAGTATAATGGCGTCCTAAGCCGATTCTTATCCGAGCGTGTCGCTCAGAGTGTTGGCGTCCGAAGAACCGATTCAAGGTGTAAAAGCAATATGGTCTCAATATACAAGGTTGATCCTAACAAGTTGATTGAAGAGGTAGCTCAAGAGCTGAAAAAGTCTGAGGTTATGACACCTCCGGAATGGTCAGCTTTTGTCAAGACAGGAATTTCAAGAGAAAGACCTCCTGAGAATCCTGACTGGTGGTATGTAAGGGCTGCTTCGGTCTTGAGGTTTGTCTATAGGGAAGGTCCAATAGGTGTAAGTAAGCTGAAGACCAAATATGGTAGCAAGAAGAACAGAGGATACGCTCCTGAGAAGTTCAAGAAGGCATCGGGCAACATACTGAGGACAATCCTTCAGCAGCTTGAGAAGGAGGGATACCTTATCCAGAGTAAGGATAAGAAAGAGAGAGGCAGGATGACTACACCTAAGGGTCAGTCACTTCTAGAGAAGTCTGCTTCTAAGGTCTTCTCCGAGCAAAACAAGCAAGATTCAGGAAATGAAGCAGCAGAAGCAGGCAAAGAAGACAAGAAAGATTCAAAATCACAGTCTAAGAAGGCAAAAAAGGAAGATTCATCTAAGGAGGAAAAGCCTAAGAAAGAATCTTCAGAGTCTTCAGATGATACTAAGAAAAAATCAGAGAAAGCTAAAGAGGCTGATGAGTAAATGGCAAGGTTCAAGCATCTATCCAGGAAGTTGAGGCTATCAAAGCTCGCAGGTCAGACCAAGTGGGCTCCATTCTGGACAGTTCCTAAGATATACGGTGCTGGTAGAAGGATACATCCTGGAAGACATACTGCGGTCAAGAGAAACTGGAGAAGGACAAGAACTAAAGCATGATTAAGGTGTTCAAATGCTAGAGAGAGAATATAATGTTCCATTGAGAAAGGAATTCTTGAAAGCTCCTAAGTACAAGAGGGCTAACAGGGCAGTCAGAGCTGTTAAGGATTTTGTAGCTAAGCATATGAAATCCAATGATGTCTCTGTAGGTAAGTTCCTAAACCTAGAGATCTGGAAGAATGGGATGAGAAATCCTCCAGGCAAGGTTTCAGTCAAGGCTGTCAAGGATGATTCAGGTAAAGTGACTGTTGAGCTGAAGGAGCTTCCAAAAGAGAGGACCTTCGTAAATAAGAGGCTTAACAGGATAGCAAGATCCGAAGACAAATCATCTAAACCTGCTCAGGAGAGCAAGGAAGAAAAGCCTAAGGAGAAAGCTGAGTCAAAATCAGACTCCGAGAAAACCTCTTCTAGTAAGGATGTAAAGAAGGATGATTCTTCCAAATCTGAGGCTCCATCTAAGAAGAACACAGAGAGCAAGACGAAGGATTCTTCAGCAGATAAGGCTGCATCAGCTCCTAAAAAGTCTGAGAGTGAGTCTAAGAAGAGTGATAAGAAGGATTCTTCAACGAAGGCTCCTTCAAAAGAATGATTATTTTTTCTTCTAAACACTTTTTATTGGGACCCGAAGATTTGTGATGGATTTCTATAATAAATCAATACGACTAAATAGTTAGAATAATGTGTAGTTATATGATTATTGGTCTGATCTATAATCAGGGCCATTTTCTGTATTAGTATCGATCTCCTCATCAGCAATAGCATCCTCTAGTCTCCATGATATCTCGTCAGAATAATCCTTGAGTTCTCTGTATAGCTTTTCTCTTGCGGCATTATAGCTCTGCAATGCATCTTCAATGTATTCAATCTCCTCATCAAGCTCGAATATATCGCTGATCTTCTGCATTGTCTTTGTAGGGACTCTCTGTAGCTGCTCACATGCAATGTATTGCTGTTTCATGCGTCTTATTATCTTCTCTTTGTTCTCCAAAATATAGCTATTATCCTGTTCAGCTATCTCTCCCAGCCAATCACTGAGTACAGAAATACGGCTTTCTAGGCTTGCTATCGAATCCTTGGATAACTCGATAAGAAGGTAACGAGCGTCATCAGCTTCCTCTTCTTTCTCAATCCTCTCTTTCTCTTTGAGATAAAGTTCTACTTCCGGATCAATGAAGTATGTATTGTTGCTCATAGTAGAAGAGTTATAACTTAATATATATGACTTTTGTTCTGAATGGGTGTGGCGCGATTCAATATTTCTTGGAAAACAGCTTCAAAATTCTGCATTGTTTATAAACAAGGTGCTGCTTTCCAATGAAATCTGCGATTTCATGTGCAGACAAGTCCCTTGTCTTGCACTGGAGGGACCTAAAGCAAACTATGTTTGCGAACTTTGTTCATACTTAACAAAGTTCCCCTAGCAACACACTCTTTTAAAAATAAACCAAGGAATTTTGACTTGATGCTGTTTTTCCAGGTAATCGTGCCACAGCCCAGTTCTAAAATGAGTATTGGATTGTTAAGCCATTACTTTGCAGAAAGGTACGATACTTCATCTTTTTCTAGATCCACTTCCTCAGCGAACCTTTTCAGGAATTCCTTATCTTGAGACATTGCTCTATAGTATCCGAAGTTCTTTATTACCTCTTGTTTGCTCCAATGGGTCCTTTTTGCTATCTTTTCAGCAATGGATTCTCTTTTCGCATACTTTCTCTTTGACATCCATATCTTGAGTATCCTTGAGTTCTGCTCATATTTCACGAATCTTTTGTTCGGCATCTTCTTTGCTTTTCCTACTCCACATCCCATGAATGTGCTAGTGTATGCCAAGAATCTCCAATATTGCCATCTCCTTATCCTGGAATTGTATATGTCTGTCATGCTCAGGTATTCGTATGCTTCTGAGAGTGATTCTGGGTCTTCATACTCCTTGGGTATGTTATAGTCCAGCCACATGAATACATCATCAAGATTCCCATCGAAATTGTTCAAGGAGTCCTTCAACATCTTCATGTCTTCTGACTTAAGTATAGTCCTTATAACCTGTGGTATTGTTGAAGTAGAATCCCTGTGATTATCCTCGGTGATACTGTCCTTGCTTATCTTATCAATCACAACTGAAGCTTGCATGTCGTTGATGGCAGCCCTAATGTCTCCATCCGATATTCTGGATATGAAACCTAGTGCATCTCCATCGTAACCTATTGATTCCTTATCGGATATGCCCATCAACACCTCTTTTATCTTTCCGTTCTCTATCTTAGGGATCTCGATAAGTGTGGACGCAGACCTGACCTTTGAGAGCTTGCTGTCCCATGGGTCTTGCGCTGTCATTATTATTGGGAATGTCGATTCCTTGATTATAGAGGCTAGTTCTGATGCCCCTCCTCTGTCATGTGTCCCTGATAGGCTATCCACTTCATCTATCAGTATTATCTTGCTGTTGCCAAAGAGAGATGCTTGCTTAGTGGATGACCCTAAAAGCTCTTTCATGGATGCCTTGTTCCTCTTATCAGATGCATTGAACTCTAATATCTCAGCATTCCTCTCTTCTGCTATCGCATAGACAAGGCTGCTCTTTCCACTGCCTGTTGGACCATGAAGAAGTATGCCTTTTCTCTTCTTGCTCTTAAACCCATCTAAGTGAGATAGTATCTTCTCCACAGCATTCGATGCTACTACCACATCCTTAGTATCTTTAGGAGCATACGCTACGCTCCAAGGTAATCTTCTCATGTTTCTGCGGAAGCTTGGGTGGTTTATAATCATTGTGTTACTCATTGTCAACTGTGTTGTGTTTGATTGTGGCAAGATTTGCATCTGCATCTCCAACTTATGATTACCATATATATGAAAAAGTTTTTAACCGATGTATACACATCGCCAGCATGGTCGCCCAGAGGAAGAAGCTTAAGATATTGGAGATTGCTCATAGGGTACCTCCTGCGATAGGAGGCTCGGAGAAGGTCGTATATGAGCTAGCGAGAAATTTCTCTAAGAAAGGACATGATGTGACCGTTGTGTCATCCACCTCTCTCGAAGATTCTGATACAAAGGGTCTATCAAAAAGTAAAGGCCTGTCTCTAAGATCATCGCTGCATGATGTTAAAGAGGAGAGAAAGGATGGTTTCAAGATACTAAGATTTGATCCTTCTTTCCAGCTCTGGACTTTTGCTCCCAACAAGGAGATGAAGCGTTTCTTGAAAGAGAACATTAATGATTACGATATAGTGCATGTGCATGGTTATCTCTCTTATGAAGCACAAGTTGTCTCAAGATTATGTAAAGGGTATGTATTGACAGCTCATGATGTCGTGTCCCACAACCCTGGGATATACAGGCTCTTCAAGAAGGCTTATGATATTCTATTCGGGAGGAAGATACTGAGGAAAGCTTCTAAGCTTGTAGCTTTGACAGAAGAGAACAGGAAGGAATATGAATCAGTTCTTCCAGATATAAGAGACAAGATAAAGACCATACCTAATGGCATTGAGGATCATTCTCAGGTCTCAAAGAAAGAGAAGGATGAGCTGCTCGGTTCTCTGGGATATCCAGGAAAGGTCATACTCTATGTAGGCAGGATTGTTGAGTACAAAGGATGCCAAGAGATTGTAAAGGCCATGCCTAAGATACTCGAGAAACATGATGATGCTTTGGCTGTGTTTGTGGGAGCTGGGGAGTACATAAGCACATTGAAGGATATTGCTGTATCGCTAGGTGTATCGGAAAGCTGTAGATTCATGGGTCGAGTTGAGGATGTAGACCCATATTTCAGCATAGCAGATGTGTTTGTCTTTCCATCGAGGGGCGAAGGATTCGGTCTGGCTCCCGTAGAAGCCATGAGTATGGGAATCCCATCCCTCATGACAGACATAGGAGGATTGAAGTTCGTGCTGTCTGAAATAGGTGGTGAAAAGTTGGATTCTAGTAAAGAGATTTCATCGCAGATTGCTGAAAAGGTTTCAAATGTGTTCGATGGTGGATATGATAAGAAAAAGATATCTTCTGCAAAGAAGAATGCTAAGAAGTATAGATGGGATAATATCTCAGAAACTACATTAGAGCTTTTCGATGAAGTGAGGGATGATTAAGAGTCTGTTTGTAATGTATTCGTACAATAGGAATATTTCATTCTCCAGTATTTAATTTCAGTGTTCTCCTTTTGAATTATTCCTTTGTGTTCAGTAAGATTTATTAATGAATCATATTTCCAGACGTTATGGCCAAATCTTCTAAGGGGCTGACAAGGAAACAGATGCAGAAGAAGAACTATTTCTCATCTAAAGAAAAAAGTGATAATAAGTCTGATGGGACAAGTTCTTCAAAACATCATGAGCGAAGTGAAATCCATCATAGTTCTAAGGCTAAGGGGCATGATGATAGCTCGTATGAAGGACATAAGGCAAAGAAGAGGAATATCTTCAGAGCTATATACGAGGACAGGTATAAGCAGATTATGCTTATTCCCGTATTGATGCTTGTTATATCTCTTGGTATGATAGGTTTTAGGATTGCTACTACAGGAGACGCTATGGAGTTTGGAGTCTCAATAACAGGAGGAATCTCTATAACTATTGAGGATGTTAGTGATTTTGACGCCTCAGAGGTGCAGCAGGAGATCCTTTCTAGGTTCCCAGATGCTGATGTAGAGGTCCGTCGGCTAGAATCCCCTGATGAGATTGGTGTAAATGTAGAAGCATCCCGGATTGGAGGAGAGGAGATGCTCTCGATGATGGAAGACATATTCGGGGAATTCTCAGACTACTCTCTTGAAGAGACTGGATCTACTCTTGGAGATGCATTCTTCAGGCAAAGCATAATAGCGCTCCTGTTCGCATTCTTGCTCATGGGTGGAGTGATATTCCTTTCATTCAGGACATTCGTACCTTCCGCTGCCGTGATATTATCAGCTCTGTTTGACATAATAGTTTCCATGGCAATCATAAACATGCTTGGGATGAGGGTGACAACTGCTGGATTGGCAGCTTTCCTTATGCTTATAGGTTATTCAGTGGATACAGATGTACTGATGTCTTCAAAGCTCTTGAAAAGCAATAGGTCATCAAGGCTTGATAGTCTATATGATGCCATGAAGACAGGATTGATGATGGCATTCACCACTATAGCAGTGCTCATAGTGGGTATAAATGTCTCCAACTCGGAGGTCCTTATCCAGATTATGACAATAGTATTGGTCGGTCTTTTGGTAGACTTGCTGAGCACCTGGATACAGAATGCAGGAATGATGAGATGGTATCTTGAGAAGAAAGATAGTCAATGAAGTGAAGTATTAATTATCATAGAGGAAAAGTGATAAGATGGGAAAATTCAAGAATCTGTTTAAGGATTATAGGATAATAATACTAATAGTAGCACTGCTGCTGTCTGTTCTAGCAATCTCCCCTTCATTTGACATGACAGATAGGCTTGCCATAAGGAATGTGATAAGGGATAGTGCTGCAGACGAGGCTGGAATGGAGCCGCCTGCGCAGGAATCTCTCCCTAGGCAAAGAGACATACTTCTTAGGATAGATGATGATGAGATACATGGTATGGATGATTACTATGAAGTATTCAACAGGCTTAGTCCGAATCAATCCATATCTGTAGCTACAAGGGATGCAAGAGTCCCTTATACATTAACTACAAGACCTGAGATAAATGATACTATCGTAGATTATGAGACAAGGATAGTCAATGAGACTAATCAGACTACAAACGAGACCTACGAGGTTGAGGAAGAGGTTCCTATTGAGGATGGTACTGTCTTGGGAGTTGAAGATCTGGGTTTGGTGCTTTATGATGCTCCGAGATCCAATATAAGACTGGGTCTTGATTTGGAAGGTGGTGTCAGGGTCATGCTCGAACCAGAGGAGCCTGTAACGCAGGATGAGATGGATATAATAATATCAAGCCTTAATCAGAGATTGAATGTCTATGGTCTTAGTGATGTGATGATCAGAGATGCTACTGACCTTGAAGGGAACCAGTTCATAATCGTAGAGATCCCTGGCGCGGATGAGCAAGAGGTAAGGTCACTTATTGGTGAGCAGGGAAGGTTCGAAGCTAGAATTGGAGATGATGTAGCTTTTACTGGAGGCGATGATGTGAGGTATGTATGCCGTACTGCAGAATGCTCGGGTCTGGATCCACAGAGTCCTTGCACCCAGACAGAAGGTGGGCAGTGGAGCTGTGCTTTCAGGTTCTCCATAACATTATCTAATGAGGCTGCACAGAGGCAAGCTGATCTGACATCAGGTCTTGATGTAGTTACTGAGAATGGGCAGCAGTTCCTATCTGAAGAGCTTTCCCTTTACCTAGATGACGAGCTTGTAGACTCGTTAAGGATAGGTGCTGAGTTGCAAGGAAGAGCATCTACCGATATTTCCATATCAGGTTCTGGTACAGGAAGGAATAGAGAAGTTGCTGCAGAGGATGCTATAGAATCCATGCGCCAGCTACAGACTTATCTCATAACAGGATCACTTCCAGTAGGTCTGGACTTCGTAAAGACTGATTCTGTCTCGCCAAGGTTAGGAGCAGAGTTTGTGGAGAATGCACTTTTTGTCGGTCTCCTGGCACTCCTCACCGTAGGAGTTATAATGTTTTTGAGATATAGGAGGGCCAAGATAGTCCTACCTGCTATAATAGCCATGCTTTCTCAGGTCCTGATAATACTTGGTGTTACAGCAGTGATGCGTTGGAGTCTTGATCTCGCAGCGATAGCCGGTATAATAATAGCCGCGGGTACTGGAGTGGATCATCTGATTGTCGTCACAGACTCTGTACTAAGAGGCGGAGCTAAGGGATCCAAGGAGATATCGTGGAAGGAAAAGGCAAAGAATGCTTTCTCGATAATATTCACTGCATATCTCACGACGATAGCTGCTATGGTCTTCCTTTTCGCAGTGGGTGCAGGTCTCTTGAGAGGATTTGCTTTGACAACCATACTTGGAATATCTGTGGGTGTGTTGATTGCGCGACCTGCTTACTCCATAGCCATAAAGACATTGCTCGATGAGTGATGTGACCTTTTTTCTTCTTTACACCGATAGCTTTTAAATATCTGGACCTTACCTAATTTAAGATGGCAAGTGTCACACCGTATGAGGTTTCAGGAAGCGTTGATTATGATAGGCTGATAAAAGAGTTCGGCGTCTCTAGGATAGAGAAGTCCCTGTATGATAAGATAAAGAAACATGCAGGTGCTGATCATCATCTGCTAAGGAGGAATATCTTCTTTGCGCATCGCGATATGGAAAAGCTTATCTCTGATTATGAGAAGGGAAAGAAATTCTTCTTGTATACAGGTCGTGGGCCTTCTGGGAATACACACATAGGTCACATCATCCCTTGGATATTCACGAAATGGTTACAGGATGCCTTTGATGTCGAGCTATACTTCCAGCTCACAGACGATGAGAAGTTCATGTTCCGAAAGGATCTTACTCTTGAAGATACTAATAGGATGGCTAGAGAGAATGCTCTCGATCTTATCGCTTTAGGTTTCGATCCAAAAAAGACACACATTATAATAGACTCAGAACACTCAGGATTACTATACCCGGAGGCAATAAAAGTCGCAAAAGGGATAACATTCTCTACAGCAAAGTCTGTCTTCGGATTCACTAATGAGACAAACATAGGTTCCATATTCTTCACTTCTATCCAGGCAGTACCTGCATTCTTGCCTTCAATCTTGAAGGGAGAGAAGATGAACTGCCTCATTCCCCATGCTATAGACCAGGATCCCCATTTCAGAGTCTCTAGAGACATCATACCTAAGCTGGGCTATCCGAAACCTGCATCCATACAATGCAGATTCATCCCTGGATTAGGCGGGATGGATGATGGTAAGATGAGCACATCATCTGGTGATTCCTCAACAATATATGTTAACGATGATGAGAAGACTGTTAAGAACAAGATAAACAAGTATGCCTTCTCTGGTGGTGGCGACACTGTAGAAGAGCATAGGGAGAAGGGCGGTGACACCTCTATCGACATTGCATATCAATGGTTGACATTCTTCGAAGAGGATGATGAGGAGCTTAAGCGTATCCATGACGCGTCTTCCTCAGGGCAGATGCTCACTGGCGAGATAAAGACGAGACTCATAGAAAAATTGAACGCTTTCCTGTCTGAGCATAGGAAAAAGAAAGAGAAGGCAAAAGACAAGCTTGATGATTTCCTTCTTAAAGTATGATTCATTTTTTAAAGTTAAGAGTATTTTCTCTGTATATGATCTCTGCCATAATCTTTGATCTTGAAGGCACAGTATGTCCAGATAATTCTCGTGAGATAATACGTGGACTCTCTTTGCCTACTGATCCAGAACCCTTGTACTCAAAGATGCTCGCCAGCAAACCTCTTTATGAGTGCATGAAGGGTAAGATATCATTCAAGGATTTCAAGAGAGAGTTTGCTGACATAGCTAAGCTTGATATAGAGACTATTGATTCTCTCTTGCAGGGATTGATGGGAAAACGACATGTCGATAAGGAAATAATCAATCTTTCTGATATGTTGAAAGAGAAAAAAGTGTCATCAGTAGTACATTCTGATTCCATGAAAGTGCCTTTCGATTTCTGGGTGAAAAGGTTCAGTCTCCGATCACACTTCGATCATCTTTTGTGTTCAGCATACATGGGTACATTGAAAAGCCAGATCGAGACTTTCTATAATATCCAAAGATACCTTTCAGAGGAGCCTTCTAGGATAGTATACATAGACTCAAGAGAGAGCAATATATACACAGCTGAGAAGGCAGGCTTTGATACTATCAGATTCACAGGTGCTGGTGATCTGATAAAGAAGCTTGAGAAGAAAGGGATCATATTCGGTTGAGTATCTCATTCCACATAGATCGATTCATTGCTCAGAAGTTCTTTTTGGAAATACCTACGCAGACTAAATCGCAAAGCTTTAAATCTGAGCAGATCATATCCATCCTATGTTCAAGCGGAGAGAGATAATATCTACAATCATAGCAGTTCTTGTAGTTTTCTTGATATTCGGCTCAGGTGCTTTCTCAACTCTCTATACTGATTACTTATGGTTCTTGAATCTTGGATTTGAGGGAATATTCACAAGGACACTTGTTGCAAGGCTTCTAGTATTACTCATCGGCTTTGCCATCCTTTTCTTGATACCTGCCTTCAATCTTTGGATAGCATCAAAGATGCATAAAGAGACGAAAGATACTTTCGGTGCTATCATGGTTGCTGTTGCTGCATTATCAGTGATGGGCGCGGTAGCATTCTCTGGTGCTTGGCTTGATTTCCTGAAATTCCTTAACATGGAGGCATTCGGCATAGTGGATCCTATATTCGGCATGGATGCATCCTTCTATGTCTTCGCACTTCCAGCATTGCAGTCATTGTGGAACATATTGTTTGCTTCTATCCTCATTGCAGGTGTTGCTACTGCCTTCTTCTATATGAAAGAAAACCTATCTTCGTTTTTCTCTTCTCAAGATATGGATCCTAATACTGGAATGAAGTATGTCAACCCCAAGGCTAAGAGCTTCAAGATGGAGAAGAGCATGCTCAAACACCTATCCATCTTAGGATCGCTTATTTTCCTGATGCTCTCAATAAGGCATATCCTCTCAAGGTATTCACTCCTATACTCAAGGCAGGGTATTGTTGTGGGAGCAGGTTATGTCGATGTTAACATAGTTGCCCCTGTTCTTGTGGTATTATCGGTCATAGCTATATCTATCTCTCTGTTCTTGATATACAATTCCGTATTCACTCCAAAGGTATCAAAGAAGAGGATGAAGAGAGTCGTACCTTATGCTTTGGGTACATATGTCTTATTACTTATCTTATTGTTGGGAATAGTTCCAAGCTTCTATCAGTCTCTCCAAGTAGAACCTAATGAGCTTACGATGGAAAGGGAGTACATAGGGCATAACATAAATTTCACGAGGTTCGCTTTCGGCATCGATGAGATAAGAGAGATTGATTATGATCCTGAAGAATTGGAATGGGATTCTATCGAGCAGTCACAGGATACTATTGATAACATAAGGATACTCGATTATAGACCTGTTCTACAGACCTATCGGCAGACACAAGAGATAAGACTGCAATATGATCTATCTGGTATTGACATAGACCGTTATGATATAGCTGGTAACTACACTCAAGTCATGCTTTCTGCAAGAGAGCTGAACCAAGACATGCTACCTGAGAACGCGCAGACATGGGTGAATAAGAGATTAGTATATACTCATGGATTCGGAACGGTGATGAGCCCTGTAAGTAGGGTTGACTCTGAAGGCCTGCCAGAATATCTGATAAGGGACATTCCTCCAAGATACTCAGTAGAGGATCCATCAATCATGATGGATAATCCTAGAATATACTATGGTGAGAAGACTGATGAGTATGTGCTGACCAATACTAATACAAGAGAGTTCGATTATCCTAGAGCGGGCTCAACAGTGTATTATGATTATACAGGATCTGGTGGTGTGGAGATCGCCAATAATTTCAACAGGGCAATGATGGCGCTCCGCTTTGGCGATATAAGGCTGTTGCTCTCATCAGAGATAGAAGATGAGAGTAGGATAATGTTTGATAGGAACATTGATGAGAGAACTCGCAAGATATTGCCTTTCTTGGAATTTGATGAGGATCCATACATAGTGATAGCTGATGGTCAGCTCTTCTGGATACAGGACGCTTATACTACTACTTCCAGGTTCCCTTATTCAGAGTCCTTCGGTAATAAGAACTATATCAGGAATTCTGTGAAAGTTGTAGTCGACGCTTATGATGGGTCTGTTGATTTCTATATGGCGGAGCCGGATGATCCTATAGTTAATACATACGAGAATATTTTCCCTGGTACTTTCAAGGATTTTGATGAGATGCCTGATGCTCTCAGGGACCATGTAAGATACCCTGAGGACCTCTTCAGTACACAATCCGCCATACTGAGGACTTATCACATGAAGGATCCGGATACTTTCTACAATAGAGAGGATGCATGGGAGATACCTTATGAGATCTATGGTACGGGTAGGAACATAATCATGGAACCCTATTATGTCACGATGGACCTTCCTAGAGTTGAGGGTGGCACAGAGTTCGTCATGATGTTGCCATTCACACCTCTCAGGCGTGATAATATGATATCTTGGTTGGCTGCTAGAGCTGATGGTGATGCATACGGAGAGCTTGTACTTTACTCTTTGCCACCAGACAGACTCATATATGGCCCATCACAGGTTGAGGCTAGGATTGACCAGAATACAGAGATCTCAGAGCAACTCACACTATGGGGCCAGCAAGGTTCAAGAGTGACTAGAGGTAATCTTCTAGTAATACCATTGGAGAGCGGTTTCATATATGTGGAGCCGATATACCTTCAGGCGGACCAGGGAGAGATTCCAGAGTTGAGGCGTGTGATCGCATCCGATGGTGTTAGCGTCGCAATGGGAATGGATCTTGATGATGCTCTGCGAAGATTATTCGTAGAAGCAGAGATAGATGATGTGCCTGAAGACATTTTGGATGATGTCGATGAGATACCTGATGAGGATCTTATTGATATGATTGATGTTGATGATTCACTCTTGGATGAAGCTAGAGGTCATTATGAAAGGATGATGGAAGCTATGCGTGAAGGCGATTGGGAAGCCTTCGGAAAATCCTTTGATGAGCTTGGTGAGCTGCTAGATTGAAGCAATCACTTCGTATCAAGTGTCTTCTGACCGTCATCGGATAGCTGACCAAGTTTTACACCGAGCAATCTTATACCTTGTCTGTTTGATATGCTCTTCCTGAAAAGGGATAATGCGATCTCTTTGATTATATCTTTCTTATTGGATGGTGTCTTGAGCCTGTGGTCTCTTGTGATTGTCGTGAAGTCAGAATATCTTATCTTTATGGATACAGTCCTGTAGAAGCAACCTCCTAAATCCTGGAAGACCTGTTCGCATAGCTCTTCAACCTCTTTTTCCAGTATTATTATGTCCTTTGTGTCCTTCTCTAATGTAGTCTCCCTGCTCACTGATTTCCTGGGTCCTTCCATCTCGATCCGGTCTTTCACCTTTCCCTCTGCAAGCTCCTTATAGAAGAGA
Source organism: uncultured Methanosarcinales archaeon (assembly GCA_964570335.1). Lineage (GTDB taxonomy): Archaea > Nanobdellota > Nanobdellia > Woesearchaeales > CAZJJJ01 > CAZJJJ01. Next base: position 3,831 of record CAZMXQ010000016.1, on the reverse strand, counting down.
CCTTGTTTTCCGAACTTCTCATACACCTCTGCTCTACTCTTCTCAGCAAAATCACCTATCTTGTCAATGTATGCATCTCTAAGCATGTCTTCTGTCATCTTTCCTACTCCTGGGATCTTGGATATTGGAAGGTCTTTGAGGAAGGATTGTGTGTCCTCAACAACAGTTATTCCTGCTGGTTTCCTGTAGTCCGAGGCTATCTTAGCGACTATTGTAGAATCTGCTATCCCTATGGAGCATGTGAGTCCTGTCTCTGTGTATATGGTGTTCTTTATCATCCGTGCCATGCTATCGAGATCATCGAACTCTTCATAAAGCTCCGTCAGGTCTACATAAGCTTCATCTATTGACATCTTCTTCATTGTCATTGAGAATCTCGATAGGATCTCCATAACTTTCTCAGACTCTTGCTTGTATAGCTTGCCATCTACTGGAAGGAATATCCCGTCAGGGCATCTCTTCCTGGCTATAGAGATGGGTGTGGCTGAGAAGACTCCATACTCTCTGGCTTCATAGCTTGCAGTGGATACAACACCCCTGTCTCCTGTGCTGCCCACTATCACAGGTTTTCCCTTGAGACTGGGATCTTTCTTGACTTCACAGGCACAGAAGAAACAATCCATGTCTATATGCCCTATGATCCTATCCATATTGCATTGGTTCAGTTATCTTTCTTATAAATCTTGATAATCAACAGAAAGATTTTAAAAGAAAACATGGTTTTTCCTGTCTCATAGAAGTGCAGAATGGATTCTTTGAGTATTTTTTTGAGATTATCTGTTCATGCAGAAGGTGATATTTATGGCTATACAAGACGGAGATAAGGTAAAGATTGACTACACAGGAAAACTACAGGATGGGACTGTTTTCGATTCTTCAAAACATGGGGACCATTCTCATCCTCTGGAGTTTGAGGTTGGAAAGCAGATGATCATAAAGGGTCTAGAGGACGCTGTCAAAGGTATGGAAGAGGGAGAAGAGAAGACTGTAAACATCCCTAAGGACCAGGCTTACGGTGACAGGAACGAGCAGATGATTGCTGACATACCAAGAGAAAAGCTACCTAAGGATAAGGAAGTCAATCCAGGAATGATGCTTCTTATGGCTACAGAAGATGGTAAGGAAATGCCTGCTGTAGTTTTAGAAGCCGGTGATGAGAGCGTGAAAATAGATCTTAACCACCCACTAGCTGGGAAGGATCTCACATTCGAGTTCAAGATTGTCGGGGTAAATCAGGAATCTTCTGAAGACCCACACGATCATTCTGAAGAGAAAGAAGGTTCCGAGTGAACCTTTTTTTGATATTTTTTTATATATACTTTTTTTACAAACTCAATCTTCTTCTTGACCTTGTATCTAGAAGCCGGGTATTATTACATCTCTCCAGACTAGCTCGATTGCCTGTTGCATCCTATCGATCCGTTCGTGTTCTCTTGTAGCTCTTATTATCTGTCTTGCAAAATCTACAATCTGCCTGAATAATCTTATTATGTCTCCTTCGTGCAAGCTGGTGAGCTCCATGACCTGAGTGAATTCTGCCCCATCTGCCCAAGTATGTATTATCGGCAAGAGTTTCTTTATCTGTCTTCTGTCTATTTTCTGGTTGACGAAGCGATTCTTCTCTATTACTCTGAGTAGATCATTATACTCCTTATTCATCTTGACCTTCTTGAACCGATCATTCCTCCTTGGCTCATAAGCTATAAGGGCCAACATCATAAGGATCTCTTTCGGACCAAGCTGATCCATCATCTCAGTATAGAAGATCTCTGTGACAAGTAGCTCATTGCTATAGATGAATCTTGCGAATTCTCCTTTTCCAGTAAGCTCTCCATCTTCTGTGACATAACCGAATTTCTTGAGTCTTCTGAGGTAATTGTTGAATGACCCCATTATCCTTATGTTCTTGTTGGCTTTTTTCCTCAGATAATAATCAAAACTGCTCTTGAGGATTTTTTCTATTGTCCTATCATCTTCATAGTTATTGATGAGGTTCAATACTGAGTTGTATGATAGCTTATACTGCGATATGATAGGCTCAGAATCTTTGGAGGTCAACCTTCTGATCTTATCTATGTCATTGAATTGCCTGTCCACTATGGCTACAGCAGTACCTTGCTTGTCTATTCCTCTTCTACCTGCTCTTCCAGCCATCTGGAAGTACTCCTTAGAATTGAGATACCTGAAGTTCACTCCATCGTATTTCTCTAATGATGAGAATGCGACAGAACGTGCCGGCATGTTGATCCCTACAGCGAATGTCTCTGTAGTGTAAAGGACTTTGACAAGCCCCATATTGAAAAGCTCTTCTACAGCATTCTTTATCCCAGGTAGTAGTCCTGCATGGTGTATCCCTATCCCCCTAGGAAGAACCTGTTTTATCACCTTAACAGACTCCATCTTGTAATAGTCCCTTCCGATGTTCTTATCCATGACTTCAATGATCTTCTTCTTCTCTTCTGCTGTGGAAAAATCTTTCCTCAGTTCCATAGCTTTCTCTTCACACGCCTTCCTAGAGAATATGAAGAATATGCATGGTAGCAAACCCTTTTCCTCAAGATCCTTTATCAGATGATAATGTTTGGTGATTACACGATTCTTCTTGTCTTTCTTCTTACTTTTCGAGAAGCGATCACTATTGTTATACTTGGAGATATCCTCGAGCTCTTTGAACTCTTTAGCAGTCACCATACCCTTCTCTACATCAAAGACAAAGTGCTCTAGGGGCACAGCTCTCTTCTCATACTTGACAACATCAACCTTATGTCCCTTTACCTTTCCTATCCAGTCAGCGAACTCATGAGCGTTGGGCACGGTAGCGGAGAGGCATAAGAATCTTACATTATCGGGTGAGAATATTATCGACTCTTCCCATACTGTACCTCTTTCTATGTCGTTTATATAGTGTATCTCATCGAAAATGACATAGGAGATGTTGTGTACGCTAGGATCCATAGAGAGTAGCATATTCCTGTATATCTCTGTGGTCATTATGAGTATGCTGGCTTCTGGATTTATCACAATGTCCCCAGTCATCATCCCTACATCATCACCATAGTTTTCCTTGAATTCCTTGAACTTCTGGTTGCTTAATGCCTTAATGGGAGCAGTATATACTATCCTCTTTCCTGACTTTACGAACTTGTTTATTACATAGTCGGCAATCAGTGTCTTTCCAGTACCTGTCGCAGCAGACACCATCACAGAATTGTTCTTCTCGAGAGATCTTATGGAATGTACTTGAAAGTCATCAAGAACAAAATCCTTATACTTTCTTTCTTCCTCTCTGATGCTCATTGTAGAAAAAAAATTAGAAGAAGTATTTAAATCTAGGCTAAAAGGATGTTCAGTATCCGTGCTTTTCCCTGTGTTCCTTTTCCCAGTGATGTCCGGTCAGCTTCTCCACAAAAGCCCTATGCTCCATGACATCAGCGACCTGCTGTGCAACCTCAGAATCCACACTTGCGTTCAACCAGGCATGGAAATCATTCTTACCTTCGTTGACATGAGCATAGAATTCTTCAGGAGACATCTCCTTGACCTTATCCAGCAACTCGTATGTGCTGCTCGCTTTTGTCCCATCACTGAAGTGGAACTCTTCTCCTTCATTTGCTTTCATTCATTCACCTCTACCCTGTGGCTATATAACCCTGCTGAGAATATCTGTTGAGCTGGTATTTAAATTTTCTCATATGAATATTTATATAATGTTTTCATATCTCCAAATATCTGTACATATACCTATTACTTATACCATAAAAGGAAGCTGTTCTTTTCTGCTGTGTCGGACAATCCTTTCGATTTCTGACATAATTCTTCGAAAGGCTCTGA
>CAZMXQ010000015.1:15258-17244 GCA_964570335.1 uncultured Methanosarcinales archaeon | reverse complement strand
AAAAAGGAATTTTGACTTGATGCTGTTTTTCCAAGCAATCATGCCACAGCACCGTATAAACAAAAGATTTTAAACCCGTGAAAAAAACATTCCACCATGAGATACGCTATAAAGACTGCAAAGAACTTGCTTCTCACGCTTGTATTCATATATATCATTACAGGATTCTTCCTGTACTATGCACAGGATGCTGTCATACTTCCTGGAGATATGCAAGAGTTTGAAGAGTGCACCTCACTTCCAGAATCTGCTGAACCTTTGAGATATGAAGGTGAGAGATTCTTCTATGCGAACAATTCAGATGACAATCTTGTAATATTCTATCATGGCAATGCAGAGTCAAGCTGCGGGTTCTCTGATCTTGCAGGAGTCCTTGAGGAAGAGGGAGTATCATACCTTTTAACGGTATACCCGGGTTTTGCGGGAGATGAGAAGAATCCATCAGTATCATCAATGCTCGATTACACAGACATCATAGATGACTTCATGAGCCAGGAAGGATACGATAGGGAAGATAGCATGATAATAGGCTATAGCATTGGAGGAGCGCCTGCTTCTTACCATGCGAGAGAAGGTGGATTCTCAGAGGTCTTCCTGGTCTCGACGTTCAACAGGCTCTCAGAGGTTGCCAGAGACATATACAGGGTGTATCCTGTGGGATTATTGCTCCGCCAGGATCTCACCAATGACATATGGCTGGAAGAGCATGATGGTTCTGTAACTGTAGCATACACTGAGAACGATCTTACTGTGGACAGGAAACACACAGAGAGACTCATCTCCAGACTACAGGAGATGGGGAAGGATCCTAGCGTGTTGAGGCTGGATATCTCTGACCATGGAAGGATAATGCGAGAGGACGAAGTCCTCGGAAGGGTCAGGGAGTCTGTCAGAGGATTGCGATAAATTCCTATGTTCACTTTATTGCACATATCAGATTGTAAGTGGCAATATCCTCTTTCACAGAATTCGGCATCAAGTATCCTGAAAGGGCATTATAGTAGAAAAGTCCAGGAAGAATCCTAATCAGGAGCTTGGAGATGAACTTGCTCTCAAAGAATCTTTTAGCTCTCCTCTCCTGCATCATCATAGACGGTATGACATTATCAGACCAATCAATCTCTTCCTCTATCTTCATATTATTCTTTGTGATGAATCTTTTCATCCTAGTATAAGACTCGAACTCACCAACAGACATCCCTATCTCCATTAGTCTAGCCACCTTTTTCTCAATCTCTGTCTTTGGTGGTCTCTCATAGAAACCGTCAATCAAGATAAATCTCCCTCCTTCATTTAATACATTGCTTATCTCCGAGACCACTTTTTCTTTGTCTTCTGCATGACATAAGGTCTCGATCATGAAAATAACATCAAATTTCTTGCCTTTGAATTGTGATAGGTCATGGAAGTCACAGGATACTGACTTGAGATTGTCGAGTCTTTTCGTCCTCGCCTTTTGCTTCTTGAGATTTTTCTCTGATATATCACTTACAGTAAACTCAGAATTTGGTTTTCTTTTTGCTAGAAAAGCCGAATTTGCTCCCGTGCCTCCACCCAACTCAAGAATCTTCATTGGTTTCTTGTCGCTGATCAGTCTCTCGATATATCTTGCCTGATTCATGAAATCGTCATCCTTGTGCTTTCCATCATATGAGATTCCGCAATGGATGAAGCCTTTACTGTTATGGAAGATCTTATAGGCTATAGAATTCGTATTATAATAGTCCTTTACCCTCTTATTGTCTATTTTTGTTGAAAGAATCTCATCGACGTCTAATAGTGACTCTATTTCTTCCAACTTCTCTTTCGTGTCTTTCAATGCAACCACATATATCACCATGGCATGGCCAAACTTAGGGTATCCGTCAGGACATATTCCTAATATTTAAATCTGTCACACTCTTAAACTCACAACCTTACTCATGCCGATGCTAAGGTTACGCTCTTAGCACGCATGCGTGTGTTTCACTCCGTTCAAGCACACTT
>CAZMXQ010000015.1:0-15158 GCA_964570335.1 uncultured Methanosarcinales archaeon | reverse complement strand
CCATCATTGTGGGATATCAAGATATACTGTGCTTTGCCTGTATAGTTCCTTATGAGCTCTGCTAGCTTCTCCGCATTCCTCTTGTCAAGTGCCGCATCAACCTCGTCAAGCACATAGAATGGTGCCGGCTGGTACTCCAATACTGAGAATATGAATGCTAGCGCAGTAAGTGTCTTTTCTCCTCCTGAAAGGCTTCTTATGTCCAAGAATTTCTTTCCTGAGAGCTTCACCTTGATCCTTAAGCCACCTTCAAAGACAGATTTAGGATTCTCAAGCTCCAGATATGCTTCGCCCTTCGTGCTCAATTTCTGGAATATCTTCTTGAAGTTCTCCGAGATCTTCTCAAATGTCTCCATAAACATCTCCTGCTTCTTCGACTCGATCTCGTTCATCATCACAAGGACATCATTCTTCTCCTTCAACAAGGTCTCTTTCTTCTCAACCATCTTGTCATACTCTTCCTTAATCTTATCATAGACTTCGAGGGCTTTCATGTTGACATTGCCAATATCTTTAGTCATCTTCTCGAACTCTTTGATCTCCTTCTTGAGTTCCTCTTCTGACTTGTCCTTGAGTATCTTAGCGTCCTTGTATTCCTCAAATTCTTCCTCCAGGCCAGAAAGCTCTGCTTTCACTCTCGCCAAGTCAAGTGAAGCAGCATTGATCTTGTTCTGGAGATCCCTTATCTCTTCGTTCTTCTGCGTGATGTCATTATCGATCTTGTTTATATCATCATTGAGCTTTGTCTTCTCATTGAAAAGCCCTTTGAATTGCTTGTAGAATCTCTCCTGTTGCTTCTCTTTATCCTTGAGCTCTTTCTCGCCATCTTTGATTTTCTTCTCAAGGTCTTTAATCTCATCATTGAACTCTCCTTCCTCTTTCTCTAATTGTTTCAATATATTATCGCTCTTCTGTTTCTCAGGGCCAGCTATAGTATTGATCTGTTCATCTAATGATTTTATGTTAGAATCTATCTTTATCTGATCTTCTTTGAGCTCTTGCCGTTTCTGGTCGTATGTATTCAGCTCAGCAAGCACTTTAGGATCGCGAAGGGTAGAAAGCTTCTGCTTGAGCTTCTGTTTCTCTCCTTTCTTGTCTGCAAGGTTCCTGTTCACATCAGAGATCTGCTCCAGTATCTTGTCGATTTCCTTATCAATCTCTTCAAGCCTTGAGATGAGCTTCTCCTTCTGCTCTTTGTCAGTCCCCACATCAGTACTCTGAAGGTGGAGGCTCTTCTCACTGGCCATGATCTCTCCTTCCAGGTTGGCTTTCTGTTCTCTCAATCTGGCTATCTCTTCCTCATTCTCTTCTCTCTTCTTCTCTAAAGATGATATTACATTCTGCAGATCCTCTGTCTCTGCCTCAAGCTTCTCAAGACCTTCAGTAACCTCTTTCTCCTTGAATCCAGCACCACCGCCTGATTTTCTGGACCTGAATCCTCCTTGCATAGCACCAGAGAGTTCAACAAGGTCTCCATCAAGGGTCACCATCCTGACTTTGCTGACTCCTAGCTTTCTGGCAGTCTCAATATCATCGACGACAAGTGTGTTTCCGAACACATATGAGAATACATTCTTGAATTTTGGATCATAGTCCACAAGGTCTGCGGCGAATCCATGGACGCCTTGCATGTTCTTGAGCTTCTCAAGCTCCTGGTTCTTTGGGACTCCCCTTATCTTGTTCAAAGGAAGGAATGTAGCAATACCTAGTTTTTGCGATTTCAAGTATTTTATGCAGTCTGAAGCTGCCTTATCATCCTCAACAACTATGCTCTTTATCTTGTTACCTGCTGCAATCTCGAGAGCAAGTGAATATTTCGAGTTGACTTTTCCTAGGTCCGAGACAGTTCCATTGGCTCTGAATTTGCTCTTCTGTTCTAGGATCTTACTGACAGCATTAGAGGCACCTAAAGCTTCTGTTATGCTTATGTTCCTTGCCTTGAGTTTGGACAACTCTTCCATCTTATCTTGGAGTCTTCCTCTGGCAGTGCTGAGTTGTGAGGCGAATGATGAGTCATCATCAAGCTTCTTACCAAGATCATCGACGAGTTTCTTGAAAGTGTCTTTCTTGTGCTTCAGTTTCTCCATCTCTTCCTTATGCTCTTTCTCTACAGCTTTTACCTTGTTTATGGCTTCATCAATATTATCTAACTGCACTTCAATCTTATCCTTCTCCCTGAAAAGCTCTTGCTGCTGCTCTCTCAGTTTCTGTATCTGATTTTGACCTTCATCGATCTCCTTGTCAAGCTTCTCAATCTGTTCATCAAGCTCATTAGCACCCTCTACATCGCTTTTCCCTTTGAGCTTCTCAAGGTGTGCTTCTATCTTCTCGAGGTTCTCGTCAACCTCTTTCTTTTTCTTCTCAAGCCCTTCTTTCTCTGCAACATACCCGCCAACCCTGGAATCAATCTCTGACATGTCAGATTTTATCTGAGTCCTTCTCGAATTGATCTGCTGTATCTGCTGTTTGCAGTTCTCGATCCTGGTCCTGTGTGTCGCAAGGTCCACTCTGAGTTTCTCGACTTCCTTATTGAGCTCTACCTGTTCTTTCTCTCCTTTGTCTTCAATCTCTTTGTTAATGGAATCGATCTTCTTCTTTTTCTCATCAATCTTGGACTTGAGATTCTCGATCTCTTTGTTCAGTTTCTCGATCTTCTCTTGGTGCTTAGAATTCTCTTTTTCCTTTTTATCGACCTGCTCTTTCCTGCGCCTCATCTGCATATCAAGGTGTGTAGCCTTGTTCTGCGCAAGTTTCTCCTCAAGCTCCTTGTACTTCAAAGCCTGATCCCTATCCTTCTTCAGATCATTGATGTATGATTGTTTCTCTTTCAGCACAATCTCGACTTCGTTCAGAGAATTCTCAACCTTATCAAGCTCATTCATGGCTTTTCTTTTCTTCTCTTCATATATGGATATGCCAGCAATCTCTTCTATGATCTTCCTTCTCTCTTCTGCAGTTATCTCAACAATCCTTACTATATCCCCTTGAAGTATTATATTATAACCATCAGGGTTTATAGTCGCTCTTGCCAGCATATCAACAATTTGTTGTCTGGTCACAGTCTCATCATTTATCTTGTATACACTCTGGCCGCTCTGTCTGATTGTTCTTGTGACCTTGACATAGTTCTCCTTTGATGGGAACTCATTCTGGGAATTGTCGAAGAAAATGCTCACAGTGCCCTCTTTAGCAGGATTCTTTGTCTTACCCCCATTATAGATGAGGTTTGATGATTTCTCTGCTCTCAGGGCCTTACTAGAGCTCTTTCCAAGGACAAAACACATGGCATCCAGGATATTCGATTTCCCAGAACCGTTTGGACCGATCACACAATTGAAAGAATCGTTGAATATGAGTTCAGTCTTCTTAGCGAAAGACTTGAAACCTTGCATCTCTAGCTTATGTATCTTGGTCATCAGCACACACTCAAAAAAATCTAAACGCTAGAAGAATATCAAAGCATATCATATTTAAAGCTTATGGTGTTATCGAAACCACAATCACAAAAGAATAAAGTAGCGAAGGGTGGATTTGAACCACCGACCTCCGGGTTATGAGCCCGACGGACACTCCTGGCTGTCCCACTTCGCTAAGACTGGTAAAACGTGGTCTATTTAAAAAACTTTCTGAGGCATTTACAACTCTTCCCTGATGAAATCTAATAATGGAGAAAGTCCAGAAGCAGGAACTTATGGACTATAATCAAAGTTGTAGTTATCCTGCAATACATCCAGGTTCTTTTGCACATAATCCCTTGTTTCGCTAGAGAATCCCCTCTCGTGCCCACCATTCAAAGGCGTCTGTTCAGGGTTGATTCCATCCCATTTGCCTTCTTCGATCCAACCTTTAACTCTATTGGGTCCTGCATTGTATGCGGCAATGGTGCTTACAAGCGCACCATACTCATCACCATGCATCTCATGGAAATCCTTGTAAAGGTTCTCGATGAATCCTATGGCCGCTCTAAGAGAATCCATAGGATCTTCGGAGCTTCCATGATAAGCAGGAATAAGCTGCCAGATACCTTCTGCTCCCATAGAAGAGCGTGCCCCATTATTGAATCCGCTCTCTACAGTAGCTATGCTCATAAGTATTCTTGGATCCATATTCCTTTTCTCAGATATATCAAGGATATCTTCGATATAATCATGGGATGCAGGGGTTGACCTATCCTCGAGAAAATCAATCCTTTCTCGGCGAGACATGTCCTCATAGCTGAGATTGTGACTATTTTTATCTGATCTCACTGGAAGGACCCATATATCACCATGATTCAATCTTTCATGGTCATTCATCTCTGTCATATCGTCGATGAACCCATTTATATCAGAATTCGCTTTTTCAGCATATTCTCTTGCAATACCCCAAAGTGTATCGCCTTGTTCTACTGGGTGCCTCTTGTAACCATCCCCCTCAGACGATGGAAGCATGGCAAGAAAATCTTTTTCTTCTTTACTTTGTGGTATTGTGGGCTCTGCAAATCCTTTTCTATCAGCGTATGTCACCACATCTTTCATGGACGAATTGTCTTCAAGAACGCTCTGTTCGCTTCTGACAAGCCGCTCTATACCATCTTCTTGAATATCGCTTGAGCCACTTGCAGTAGTATTAGCACCGTATAAGCTCATTCCTGCAGCAATAGCTGTAGATAGTGCTAGAGCTTTCATCCCATTCCTCAAAGATCCTTTTCTCTTCATGCGTGCGGCTCAAACTATCCACTATTTTTAAATGTTTCTAAATGTAGTCACTTAATAGTGACATTACAGAAATGATTGAGGATTCCAAAAGGGAAGTATGACCGTTGGTCCCAAAACTGTGTTTTGAGGATGTTCAAATACGAGGGACACATTTCGAAGAAATGGGGTCCCGAGGATTTGAACCCCGGTCTCTACCACCCCATGGTAGAATGATACCAAGCTACACCAGGACCCCTTGGAAGCCGTGGGTATTACAATAATACAAAAAACTAACTCTTCTTCAGAACTATGACCCCATAAGGCGCTATGAAAGGTATATTGATCTCTCTCTCCAGAAGCTCGAAATTATTGCTTTCCTTATTCTTTAAAGTGTTCGGATAAGATATCATTCCAAACCCTGAGAACTCGAAGAGATCGCTGTTCATCACCACTTCATAATCCGAACTGTCTGTGAGCCCGACTTTATAGTCCATGTGCTGCCAGGCGGAGAGATTGATCACAATGACATACTTGTTCCCATCTGCTGAACTATCTTTTCTCTCTACTACTAGTATCTTATTCTTCTCATCAACATTGAGGAACTTCCTGTTCTTTGTGTTTGTGGGCCAGAAAGCTGGATCATCCATTATCTCATTTATCTTCTGCTTATAATGGAGGCAATTCCTGCTCACCTGATTGAACGCTAAGAACCAGTGTATGCTGCTATCATGCTCAAATGTGCCCTGTTGGAGCAAGAAGCTCTGTGGAAGATCCAAAGTCCTTCCCTCACAGCAGAAAGAGATTATCGCTTCCATAACTTTTATCTTCCCTAATGCGTGTGTATGATTCGCAGGATTCTTACCTGCCATAGTATCGTAAGCATAAGATCCTGTGGCTCTCTCTTCCATCAACCCTGCAGCTGCATCATGGTTGTGGAAATCTGCTACAGTGGAGTTTGACTGACCCCATTCCTTCTCTTCAGTTATGTCTCTTATCTTCCATGCCCTGACTTTCTTCACATCTTTTATCATGAAATCTCTATGAAAGAAATAAGTCAATCTGCTGCTGTTATATGCTGTGGCGCCCAATGCCCTCTTATCTTCCTCAAATGGTACGACAAGCATCTTTGCATTATCTTCATGGAAATAATGGGCTTCGAAATGGATCATCGCTTTAGGATTATATCTGTATATGCTCGAGTTGAGCTCTCTCAAGAAATTTCTTCCGTTCGGTCGCTCATCGCCCTCTCCATTGTGACCGAATCTCATTATACCATCAACATTATCTATACGGAATCCATCGATGCTGTATCTTTTCAGCCAATGCAAACAACTGGATATGAAGAAATCCCTTACATGCTTATTGTCAAAATCTATCCTCATGGTTCCCCATGCAGTCTCTTCCTTCATGTATAGCTCATATCCATGCCTCGATCTCCAGACATGTATCCCATTATCCTTCCAATCAAGCCCGAATATTGAGTAGTCTTTGAAAGGGAGATGTCCGAGGACAAAATCGCCTATCACAGCAATCCCTCTCTTATGGCACATGTCTATCATGTATGCCATATCGTCTGGAGTGCCCCAATTCTTCTGCACTGCATACTGGAAAGGGACAAGATATCTGTATTTCCAATTATCACCATCGATGCTCTGCGCAAAGGGCAAGAACTGTATGGTGTTGAATCCTAATTCCTTGATATGGTCCAAGATGCCAGACTCTGCAATGAATCTGTAATAACTCTTCTTCTCTACATCCCTACCACATTTCCCGCTGTTCTTATCTTTCCAGTGTGCTATGAACCCCGGTAGGTCTGCTTGAAGTATCTTCACGCTCCTTTTCTGGTTATCAATGAGCGGGAATCTTTTCTTATATGAAGATGGATCATCAAAATCCCAGAAAATGGTATTACCTTCATCATCAAAATAATGACCTGCAGGATCTTGGTAATGCTTCCCGTCGATCAAGAACTTGTATCTGGACTTATGAGACACCTTATCTGTCGTTATGCTAGCAAATATGCTGTGCTTGTCATGTTTGAGCTCATATTTCTGCACATCTCCTGCTGTTCCCCAATCATTGAAGTCACCAACAAGGTACGCTTTTGAATTCGGATTATCCAGAAGCAGGTCAAACTTCACATCATTTGCTTCTCCGGCAGAGTTCCTGGTCACCACTTTCGGACCGAAATCAGGCTCCCATCTCTCAATGTTCTGAGCGTCTTTATCCAACAAGTCTTCCCACTGGTATAATGCCATCAGGATTTGTCTTACCTCGAGCATATTTAAAGATTCCGACAATGTATCGTTATCTGCGATAAAATATAAAAGTCATTGGTTACACACCATCATAATGATGAGGTGATCCTATGACAGAGACTATATTCACAAAAATTGTAAATGGAGAGATTCCAGCTTCGAAAGTCTATGAAGATGATGATTTCCTAGCATTCATGGACATCAGTCCCGTGAACAAAGGCCATGTACTTCTGATAACAAAGGAAGTATTTCCCACTCTCAATGATATGACTGAAGAAATGGTGGGGAGGATGTTCCAGATTGTTAAAATGCTCACAGGGCCCGTCATGAAGGCTTCAGGAGCACCTATGTTCAACTGGTATGTCATCGGAGATGAGGTGCCCCATGCTCATGTGCACATTGTGCCAAGGTTTGAGGATGATGGGGCTATGAGATTGGAACATAAGAACTATGATGAGAAAGAGATAGACGAGTATGCAGAGAGTATCAGAAAAGAACTGGACAAAAATACTCAATAGGTTATGAAGAGCAACATGTTGAAATCTTGACCATCTATCGTAACTGTGAACTCGGCAGAGGTTATATCTGTCCTTGCAGCCTTCTTTTCACTTAACTCATTAGCTTCTTTAATTATATTATTTATACGATCAATGTCGAGCTCTTTTATCTCATCCAGTTTGTATGATATGTTTGTAGAGAGCATGTTTGTAGCGATCCCTAAGTATGCATCAAATATCATTCCAAGCAATCTGAAAAGAAGGTTCTTCTTCTGTTTCTCATCCAAAGGGTTGAATTCTTGGTTTTGGAGTTTCGCGAATTCTGTTATCTGCATTATGGACTCTTTCTCGCTTAAGACTAAGTCAATCTCCCCCTCTATGCCTCCTGAGACTGTTCCTGTTATATCCCAGTATTTTTCATCTTCGCCAACGGAAGAAAAGCTCTTCAGCTTATTCTCATTCTGATGAACAACCTCGATGTAGCTCATGCCAATATCATCAGTCAGTTGACCTTTCAGGATCTCTATTGCTTTATCAATGCTTAGTTGTAGGAACATCTCTACTTTTGTATGTGCCTCGGCTCTCTTCATGCTGTGCTTCTTGAAGATATCCTCTAACACATTTTTCATTGCTTGTATCTGTTGATCTTCTGTTAGTCTTGACATGTCTTCCACATTAAATTTGGCAAGCTCATTGTCAAGCAACATCTCACCTATTATTCCACCAAACTTCTTCTTCACAAACTCACGGAAGCGCTTCTCATACGGAACTATGATTCTCTCTTGGTCATTAGTCGGATTTTTAGTCCCTTGTTTTGAAGCATCTTGGGATTGATCTTGCTGATTAGCTTCTACAGGTCTTTGAGAATTCTGTTGTGTCTGGACGGCTTGAGGTTTCTGAAGCTCATTTTCGCCATTTTGATTATTACCACTTCCTTGCCCAGGCATATTGTTATCATTCATAAATTCTTCTCACTCATTTTGCTTTATAAACTTTACTAGAAGAAGCAGCTTAGAGTGAAGTCATAAGTCAAATAGGCTGGCTTGGAATCCTGTGTCCTGCTTTCCAGAGACTTTCTTCCTCGTCTCATCATTCTTTTCAAGTTTCCGCATTATCTCTTTGCTCCTTGAAACAACTTCATTTGGAAGCCCTGCTAATCTCGCAACCTGTATCCCATAGCTCTTATTGGTTCCGCCTTCTATAATCTTTCTCAAGAATATTATATCTTCATCCTTCTCCTTGACTGCTATATTGTAATTCTTGATCTCCTTGAACTCTGTGCTGAGTTTGTTAAGTGCATGATAATGCGTCGCGAAGAGTGTTTTGGCTTTCACTCTGTTGTTTATGTATTCTGCTACCGACCATGCTATAGAAACTCCATCGAATGTGCTCGTTCCTCTTCCAATCTCATCCAGTAATATCAGACTTTTTGATGTTGCATTGTTGAGTATATTAGCAGTCTCATGCATCTCCACCATGAATGTCGATCTTCCTGAAGCCAGATCGTCTCTTGCGCCCACTCTGCTGAAAATCCTATCACAGATTCCTATTTCAGCCTCTTTTGCAGGTACGAAAGAGCCCATCTGTGCAAGTAGAACAATACAGGCAACCTGTCGCATATATGTGGATTTTCCCGCCATGTTCGGTCCCGTTATTATCATCATGCGAGTGCCAAAGTCAAGAGAGACATCATTAGGAATAAAATCGGATTCTATTGTCTCGATCACAGGATGCCTTGTATCTTTCATGAGAAGATCATAATCCTCTGTCATCTTAGGCCTGACATATACATTCTTGTGTGCCACTTCTGCAAGAGAGCAGAGTACGTCTGTATAAGCTATCTTCTGTGCAGTCTTCTGAAGATCTCTTATCTGCTCTGCAACCTTATCAAGGGTTTTGTTGAATATCTTGTACTCAAGAGTATTAATCCTCTCTTCAGAGTTGAGTATCATGTCTTCCTTTTCTTTGAGCTCTTCTGTTATATACCTTTCAGCATTAGCTGTTGTCTGTTTTCTTATGTATCCTTCAGGAACAATGTCTCCATGTCTCCTAGGAATCTCCATGTAGTATCCGAAGACCTTGTTGAAACCAACTTTCACATTGATACCTAGTTTCTCTTTTTCCTTGCGTTCCAAGTCAATGATCCATGATTTTCCTGAATTTATGACATCTCTGAGCTCATCTAGCTTCTGGTCAAATCCATCCTTAATCATACCTCCTTCTCTTACATTATTTGGGGGTTCATCCTTGATGGAATCTTCTAGTATCTTCACAATGTCTGATGTGTCAGGATAGATTGATAGTTTCTTGAGAAGGTGTTTCTTGCCATACTCGTTAGCAGAGTGTACATTTTCTAATATCTTGATAATATCAGGAATGACTTTAAGCGATTCCCTTAGTGCCACCATGTCTCTTGGATTGGCAGACCTCAAAGAGACCTTAGAGATGAGCCTTTCAACATCATATATCCTTGTCATAGCCTCTCCCAGCTCATTCCTTGTGAAAGAATCATCTTTGAGCACGCCGACAACATCATGCCTCTGTTCTATCATCTCCTTGTCTATAAGGGGTCTTTTTATCCATTGTTTCAACATCCTTGCGCCCATGCTTGTCTTTGTACAATCAACCACCGACAAGAGAGTGTTCTTCTTCGAACCTTCTGACAGGTTAGAAGATATCTCAAGATTCCTTTGTGTGTCTACATCAATCCTCATGTAATCTTCAGGAAAGAATGTCTTGAGGCGTGTTATATTTGATATCTCTATCTTCTGTGTATTCATGAGATATTGAAGAAGCGTCCCAGCAGATTTTATACACATATCCTTTTCTTCTATCCCTTGATCTCTTAAATCTGTAGTCTTGAAGTGTGAAGTCAGAGCAGTATAAGCACTGCTGTATCTGAAGCTACGACCTAGATTTGTATTTATGAATATGCCAGTCTGCTTTATGAAATCTAGAGTCTGGCTCTCATTCCTGTCAAGGAAGGTTTCCTCTACAATAATCTCTGACGGCATGAATCTCGATATCTCAGAGACAAGATTGTCCTCGTTACTGGATTCGGAGCACATGAATTCTCCTGTTGTTAGGTCAGAGATGGCGATCCCATACTTCTCACTACCTGTCTCGTCTTCATCTGAGCTTATACACATCAGAAAGTTATTTGACTCTTCATCTAGTGCATTCGATTCTGTGAGTGTGCCTGGGCTCACGACCTTTATGACATCTCTTTTCACAACACCTTTTGCCGTCTTAGGGTCTTCTATCTGCTCACAGATGGCCACCTTATACCCTTTTTTCACCATCCTAGGAAGATATGTGTCTACTGCATGAAAGGGGATTCCGGCGAGAGGTACCTTATGCTTAGCTCCTCTTTTCGTCAGTGTTATATCAAGTTCTTTGGCCACTATCTTTGCATCCTCAAAGAAGACCTCGTAGAAATCCCCCATCCTGAAGAATATTATAGAATCAGGATATTCTTCTTTGAAGCGCTTGAACTGCCTCATCGCCGGCGTCAGTTCCTCATCTGATGGTATGTCAGAATCCTTCGGTCTCTTAAGCATCTTCCCCTCAATCATGAGGTTATGCAAAGTGTTTATAAATTTTTCAGGATAGTTCCTTATAAGATAATGAGCAATCTTCAGACACGTGTGAAGTTATGTAATTAAGTATTTAAAGCGCTTAATTACTACAGAAATAACATGCGACTGTGGTCTAGCGGCATGATACGACCCTCCCAAGGTCGTGACCCGGGTTCGATCCCCGGCAGTCGCAGTGAAACTGAGGCTGCTGGCTCAGGAATTTTTTCCTGTATGCCGGCAGTCGCATCGGAGATACTCCTTTTTTACATCATTTATAAAAACAAGATCAATCAAAAAACTTAAATAAGACTCACCCTTTCACCCCAAACAAGAAAAGATAAACAAAGGATATCGCTAATGTCTGGAGAAATTGACCCAATAACAGGATTGCCAAAAGAGCTTGGTGTTTTCGAAGATATTTCTAAAGATAGCCAGAGCATCAAGGTCCATGTTATCAAGAAGAAGTTTGGTAAGAAGTACACTATCATCGAGGGTATTGATTCTAAAGATATAAAGGCTAAAGATATCACTAAGAGTTTGAAGAGCAAATTCGCTTGTGGTGGAACCAGCAAAGATGGTAAGATTGAGCTCCAAGGAGATTATAGGCAATCTATAAGAGAAGTACTTGTGAAACTGGGTTTCAATACAGGAAATATAGTCATAAAATAGTTTCTGCAAGCATTTCTAGCGCAGATATTCAAAAATTTTATATACGATTCTATTAACATCTCTCTTATAACAAAAGAGGTGTACATATGGTTGATATTGTTGTTAAAGCGAAAGTTAAGGAATTAGCATCAGGATACAACGTTGCAGCTGATTTTGCTGATGAGATTGATAACCAGGTCAAGGAAATGGTCAAGAAGGCAATCTCAAGAGCAAAGGCTAATGGCAGAAGAACAGTAATGGCCAAGGATCTATGATCCTTTGGTTTTTTTTACTTTTTATCACGAATTCTTGAGCATATGTATTTTTCTTTTGCAGTCATGTATGCGTGCACGTATTTTTTCTAGATTGAAGCTATCTGATTCACTTTCTTCTAGTTCATGATATGCTTTAGTGAGTTCCTTTAACATAGACTCTAGTTTTCTTAGGTCTGTGGTTTTCTTTACATCAGGGGAAGGATTGTGTGGTATCTCCTTCTGTGTTTTTTCATCAATAAGGTGGGGAAAATTTGACTCATTAATTCCGTACTCCCTTACTGCAAGATCCACAAGACTCTCATACCGTTCAGGAAAACCAAGCCTAAATCCGATAGGAGCATCAGAACTTGATATTTTCTCCTCTTCTTTGAATTCTTTTCTCCTACTACTTTTGTTTACTTTCTGTCCCTTATCACTGCCTTCTTTATCCTTTCTCTCATCATCTTTTCTATTTGAAAAAGATAAATCGAAAGAAACAGAGGAAAGAGACAAATCATATACTATGTTGAGTGCTGAGTCAAAAGGTATCATGATATCCCTCATTTACCTAGAATACCACTTAAAAATCCCCCTTTCTTTTGGTTTTTTTGACCACCATCCATTGGAGGTGGCATAGGAGTGCTTGGCTGGTTAGCCTGTGGCTGCTGCTGATTCTGCTCAGAGGGTTGTGGAGGATTTTGAGGTTGCTGAGGACCAGGGCCTTGGCCCTGAGGTTGTTGAGACTGCTGAGCCATTGGCTGAGGAGAATTTCCAACCGGTGCACTTTGTTGATTCATGTTTTGCTGTCCATCACTTTGCTGGATACCCGGATTTGGCGCTTGCTGCGGAGGTTGCTGTTGCTGAGTTTGACCCCCCATATCTTTCCTAATCTCGCTATAGTCAGGCAGATTGTATTCTTGCTGTTTTGTTTGTTGGCTTTCCTGTTGTTCTTGTGTGGGCGAAGGCTCTTTCCCAGTATATTTTTTGTCTAATGTTTCAATCATGTCATGTATTTTTACTAGAGCTTGAGCAATCTTGTTATTCTGGTCCATCAACTCATCTAGTTTTTTTGATGCATCTGAACTATGTGAAGCTTCTTTGAACACATCTATCAGAGAATCTAGTTTATCTTCTACTGTGGGTTCAGAATCCACTCCTTCATCTATATCTTCCGAAGTCATCTTCTTGTGAAGTTCCTCCAGATCCTTGTGTTCTGTAGCTTTCTTGACTTTTGATGATTTTCCTGCAATCATTACCACCTAGGGGTTTTATCGCAATGTTCCTATATAAATTTTCCGAAATGCTGAAATGGGCTCTTTTTTGGGATTTTCTACGAAAATACTAAAAAGCTACAAGAAATACTTCCTTTTATGACAAGATTAGGGATTGATGAGGCAGGAAGAGGACCAGTCATTGGACCGATGGTCATTGCAGGCGTTGTGCTTGATGAATCAGGTGAAAAAGAACTTGAGGATGCCGGTGTTAAGGATTCAAAAATGCTCAGTTCTTCAAAAAGAGAAAACCTTATTGAGTCGATAAAAGAGAAAGCCATATCACATAAGATAATGATACTATCTCCCAAAGAGATTGATGAAGCCCTGCTTTCTCCTACAAGTAACCTCAACAAATTTGAGATGCTGAATATGGCTATGATATCAAACTCACTGGATTCAGACACCATCATTCTTGATTCTCCAAGCAATAATACAGAGGTTTTCCTTAGTGAATTTAAGGTCTATCTGAAAGATAAGAGCAGACAAGTCATTGCTGAGCACAAGGCAGATACGAAATATGTGTCTGTTGCGGCAGCATCAATCCTTGCAAAAGTTACCAGGGATTGGGAGATAGAGAAGATAAAGCTTAAATATAAGGTAGAATTCGGTTCGGGATATCCTTCAGATCCGAAAACCAAGGAGTTTCTAGAGAATAATTTTGATAAGTTCGATATTTTCAGGAAAAGCTGGTCTTCATGGAGGAGATTGGCAAAAAGACATGACAACTCACAGTCGAGACTTGATAGCTGGTGAGATTGGCACAGTTAAATGGATTCAATGATTGATTACTATGATAGGAATATATTTGGATGGAAAAGTAGAAGAGAATGCGAAAGAGTTGCAGGCAGAAGAGTCGCCTCTAGAAAAGGTCAGGAAAAGCGGAAGATATGTTGAGATGCACCCAAAAAGGGAAGAGAATGGTATGCTCAATATAGTTACACTAAGACAAGGGAATACTTGCTGTGGTATGGAGGAGAATGGTTTCAACGATGTATCTCTATTGTATTCCATTGATCTTCTTGATATGAATCAGGAGATGATGAGAGAGATCACATCATACCTCAAAGAGAAAGGAAAACCATTCTATATCGCGGATATGGAGCAGAATAACATCCTTTATGCAAGAACACCTGAGAACGAAGAGATTGGAAGATTGGAGAATCTATTATAGTTATCTTTTGGGTTGTAGAAATATTGTAGATGATATTCTCATTTCATGCCAGGGAAGCCTTTCATCTTCCCTCCTTTCTGCATCTTCTTCATCATCCTTTCCATGGACTTAGGGTCTTCTGCGTTCATGCCCTTGAACATCTTCATCATCTTCTTTGATTGTTTGTATTGCTTGACAAGCTCCCTTACTTCTTTCTGCGAGCTCCCCGACCCCTTTGCTATCCTCTCTGATCTGGAAGAATCTATCTGTTCTGGTTCTTCAAGCTCTTTCTTCGTGCATGATTGCATGATGTGCTTCCATTTTTCTAGCTTCCCTTCTTGGACCTCCAATGCGTCCTTAGGCATGCTCAACTGACCCATTCCTGGTATCATCTCCATAATCTTTCCGAATGAGCCCATCTTTGACATGGATTCCATCTGTTCATAAAGGTCTATGAGATTGAAATCTCCCTTTAAGAACTTCTTCTTCATATCCTTCGCATCCTCTTCTGATATCGCCTCCTGAGCTTTCTCCAGTAGCCCTTCAAGGTCGCCCATCCCAAGAAGTCTTCCGACAAAACCTTTTGGATTGAAAGATTCTAAGTCATCAATTTTCTCTCCTGTACCAACAAATTTGACAGGAGCACCAGAGACTGAGCATGCTATAAGAGCGCCTCCTCCTTTAGCTGTACCTTCAAGTTTTGTAACAATGACGCCTGTTACTCCACAAGTCTCGTGGAAAGCCTTTGCCTGCTTTTCAGCCGCCTGACCGACATCAGCCCCGATTACAAGTATCCTTTCATCTGCTTCAACAGAGGAATTTA
>CAZMXQ010000014.1:0-17354 GCA_964570335.1 uncultured Methanosarcinales archaeon | reverse complement strand
TATAAATTTTAGTTTTCCAGGAGATATTGAATCATGACAAAGCATACAAGCAAAGAAAGATTTAAATTGTAATCAGAGAAAGATAGAGTATGAAGAAAAGATACAAGTTCTTGGCATTCATATCACTCCTCATCCTATTCATTGCCACAATAGTACTTTTCACATTCTTCAACCCAGAGAACCTGGTGGAAAGTATAGGCATAGGCAATGCATATCTGATAATATTCTTTGTCGGTGTCATCGCAGGACTTTCTTTCCTAGTATCTCACAATTTTATGGCACTATATGTGGGCTTCATTGCAGGAGGACTAAGCCCTTTCGGCTTGGGTATTGTAGGAGCTATAGGGATAACAATCGGAGATTTCCTTGCTTATGTGCTCGGATACCTGGGAAGATCCTCCATCGAGGATCCTAAGAAGAAGAAGTTCATGGAAAGGCTCTCATCATGGATCAACAGGCAGAACAAGTATATAAGATTCCTTTTCATTTATCTCTATTCAGGATTCTTCATATTTCCGAAAGATGTGTTATGCGGTGCTTTAGGGATACTCGAGTACCCTCCTAAGAAGATATTCATCCCTCTGTTCCTCGGAAATGTTACTTACCATGTAGGATTAGGTATCATACTAGCATATTCACTTTTCTGAACAGGAGACTATCTGACTGCTTTCTCTAGCTCATCATGTATCAATACTTCTGCATATGTATCAAGCTTGCAGTATTCAAGAAGGTCGTCTATTATCTTTCTCTTATCTCCTTCTCCCATATATGTAGCCTTATAGAATTGCACGGCTGCCGTATTCCCGTCTGCGATATCCATCCCTTCATAATTCTTCCCTGTCAATGCAGGAAGGACCTTCTTTATCGAAGCACTTCCTGACTGAGAAGGGCTATAGTATGAGAATTCCCTGAAGGGCACTAGCAAGTCCACTATACGAGATATCATCTTCTCCATATCTTCCGAGTATTCTGGGAAGCTCGTAGCAAGCTCTTTGAGCCTCCCTACTTCAAAAGATTTGCTATATACGATTATGCTGCCCTTATCCTCGACATCATCTATCAATGCTTTTATGAACTCTTTCCTTGGGTCAGAATCACCTCGATATATGTACTCCTTATGTTCTGCTTCAGTATTTTCTTCTGTCCTGATATGCAAAGAATATTGGAAGGGGACCTGAGAGTACGGCTTGAGTCCATCAAATCTTGGGACTGCTGTGCTGAAAGCCTCGAAGTCAAGGTAATGCAATGGATACTCCAAAGACGAGAGGAAGTCCTTTATCTTCTTCACATTTACATGAGGCGTATTGTTAAGATGACTCTTTTTCTGTATATCCTGTTTCTCTGTGAGGGAGAAATCATCGCCTATCTCCTTGATATCGAATATCCCATCATCAGTAAGCTTTTCTGTCCTCTTGCCTGCAGAATATAGGTTGAATACAGAATCCCTGCCTATATCGATGCAACCAGACTTCTTGCAATCATGATTCCCATTGATCCTACCTTTAGAGACCACTCCAGGATCTGGTGGGCTAGTGGATGCTGGTATATCCTTGACCTTCTCTATGAGCCCAGGTATTGATTCCAGTATATTCTCCACATCTTCTGTCACATCCCTGCGTTCAAAGAGCGAAGCTATATCCAGATCACCTTCCCTATAGTACCTCTTGTTGAGATGCATAATGTAGAATCGCGAGAGTCTGATGCCAGATGATCTTATTACGTGAACCTGAAAGGCGACATCATAAAGGTTTATGTCTTTCACAGATGTCCCTGATTTCACCTCAATCAGTTCCCATCCATCCCCTTCTTGAGAGGGCTGTATTATATCTGCTCTTGCATAACACTCATCATGGACGAACCCTGCTTCAAAGATCGGATTCTCATCATCCATTGTTCTCTTTGTCCTTGCAAGATTATCATTGAAGTCAAGACCATCAAGATCCTTCCCTTGAGGAAACAATCTTTTCGCCAGATTGCCCACTTCATTACCTTGCTCCATTGTGAACTTTTCAGCAATTGAAGGCTCCGGCAGGGAGTCCTTCTGGTTCTTTTTCCTCCAGAGATGATATGGGCATTGTATCCCATCAAGAAAATCACTTTTGGTTATCATGGATGGGTAGAATCCCTTCTTTTTATAAATCCTATCTCAATATAATATCAGAATATGATATATGTAAAAATATAGATAAAGATAAAATAAAACAAAAAAACACTTTCAAAGACTTTCTTAGAAATGTTCTCTATTCTTGGTACTTCATTTCCAATTTCTCTATTTACGCAGCTTCTTCAGTTGCTCCTTCTGAGTCAGCAGGCGCAACGTTGACAGCCTTCGGTCCTCTGCTACCTTCTTCAACAGAGAAGCTTACTTCTGCATCCTGCTCTAGAGGATTTCCATCCTCAACACCAGAGATGTGTACGAAGTAGTCTTTTCCATCGTCAGCAGCTATAAAACCAAAGCCTTTGCCTTCGTTGAAAAACTTTACTCTTCCATTCATTTTCTTTTTCCTCTCATTCTCCGATAACTCGGAGATAAAGAATACGAATCGTTGGTCATTTAATAAACTATTGTTTTTTTCGGTCTGTCCCAAATGGTGGAAAAGAGTATACTGTCCGTAGTAGTCAGCTGTTGCGTGATTTTTTGAATCACGCATGACTACTGACTGGGAGGGGTTGCTCCCTGCGGGAAGCCCAGTAGGACAGTATACAAAAATACTCCTTTTGGGACAGACCCGTTTTTTTAGCCCTTTGAGAGAATCACCATATAGCACACCCCTAAAAAATGGAAGAATCTTCTTTATCTTTTTTCTTTATACATCCTATCGAGAAACCCTTAAAATCCTTTTTATAAGATCCTGAGATTGTATATCATGGTGGTTGTCATGATAGATCTTGTAAATATAAAAGATAGTGTGACCAATAAGGTCAGTACAGATGAGACTGGAGATGAGAACATGGAGAGGAGTCGTCGTAGAGGTTGGGGTTTTTTCGATGATATGGTAGGGCGCGCAAGTGGGCTCACAGGAGACCACATACATGATATGAGGTACTCAAACAATGGAAGGAGAGGCTTTTTCGTCTAAGAACAACTATCTAGAACATGAAGAGATAGTATATCCCTAGAGAGATGAGTACCATCGCTCCAATGAATGTACCCCATGTCACGAACTTGGGTGAAGTCAGCCATATCTTCGAGCTCATCACTGCTCCGATGAATACCACTAGCTCTATAGAAAGATACATCAGCGCGTATATCCCTATGTAAAAGAAATATCCTCCCAGACCAACACCCTCTGCTGCAAGAAGACTAGTGAATGCTGCAGGTATTGCCGCTGAGCATGGGAATTCCACTAGCGTGACAAGAGCGGAGAACGCAACGACAGCGCCAGCAAGCCCTAGACCACTCTTAGGATTCCTTACCATATCCCTTATACCTTTCTTCATGTTTGTAACAATCCCACTCTTCTCTACCTTACAGTTCGGACCATAAGTGTAGAAAATATAGAACTCCCTCAGGTAATAAAGACCGCCTGACATGGCAATCAGGCCGACAATGAGGTTCATCATAGGTATATATGGAGAAAGATATGTGAAAAGCTGGAACCATAGGAATACAAGCGAGAAATACACGATTGTTACAGTAAGTATGAAGAGACTTCCTACAACTATTATCTTCCTCCTCGATCCTAAACCGATCAACATGCTCAGGATGAATATCAATGCGCCGATAGAACATACATTAAGACCATCAACAAAACCTAATACGATAGCCAAGAAGATGAATGAGTAATCTGCCATGTCAATAGTACCCAGAATCGGAACTTGTATTATTGTACTATCAACTATATCTGTGCTCTCCTCTTCCATAGCTCCCTCTTCAATCTGAGCCTGCTCAGCTGCAGGAGAGAAATCTCTTACTTCTGCAGATACGAAAGTCAAGGACAACGATAGTATAAGAAAGAATGTCGCTAATAGGTAAAGGGTTTTCTTATTGACCATCTTGTGAAGGTTGATATGGTAGAAATAAAAAGCTATCGTTTGAATGTTCCTTTTAATCAATAAGAAAGTCTAAATAATCAAGTCAGATAGATACTTCTTGTATCTCTCATATGTATCTTCATCAAACAGGACGAAATGCACATCCATATCGCAATCCCGATACTCTTCTATGAAAGAACGTACGATCGCCAGTGATTCATCCACAGAGACACCATATGCACCCGTTGATATTGCAGGGAAAGCTATGCTTTTCATATCCAAAGACTCAGCGAGCTTCAAAGAGTTAGAATAACAGTCTTTCAGCAGATAGACCTCATCTTTCCCTTTTCTTGGTCCGACTGTATGTATTATCTTCTTTACAGGAATGGAATATGCATCTGTAGCGACAGCTTCACCTATTGGAAGACCATCCGGATAATCATTCAAGCGTATCCTTCTGCATTCTTCCTTGAGCTCTTGACCGGCCTTCCTATGTATGGCACCATCTACCCCACCACCCCCTAAAAGAGAACTGTTCGCTGCATTCACTATTGCATCTGCACTACTTTCAGTTATGTCTCCCTTTTTTACCATGACTCGCATGGGTACTATATTGCGCCAGATTTTTATAAATGTTGAGCATTCCCTTTCTTGATGAGGACAGAAGAGACTATTGACAGCATAATCCAGTCTGACAACATAGACCAGATCATGGAAGATATGAGGAATCTTGCACTCAAGTCAGAGTTCAGTGACCATCTGGAATCCAGAGAATCAGCTAAGAAAACCCTTCATAAGAGATATGATGGAGTTATTGTTGGCACCTCTCACGATGAGTATAATATTTATGTGCATGCTCTTATCGACAATATAATCAGCAGATATAAGGTGGGAGAAACTCCACAAGAATATAAACCAAAAGTAATCGAGTTCAAATAATGTAAAGTAATGAAAATTCAGAAACCGGTCCTCTTGAATCTTTTCTCAAGCTCTTGTATGGTTATCTCAAGTATTATAGGCCTTCCATGAGGACAGGTGTAGCTCATATCCAGAGCGAAGAAGTCCCTCACTATCTCTTTCATCCTATCACTAGTTAGTTCATCACCAGCTTTTATAGCTGCTTTGCATGCCATAGTGCTTATTACCTCATGCTTCATCTTGTCCAGAGAATTTATCTTTGTGTGATGCAGTATGTCTGTTATGAGATCTATAAGAAATTCCTTGGTAAGATTCTTTCCAAACACTACAGGAACCTTTCTCAGAAGATATGTACCTCCTCCGAAATTCTCAAGTTCAAACCCGAACTGCTTCAGCATAGCCTTGTTTGATTCTATAGCAGAGGTCTCCCTTACTCCTAAATCAAGCTCTACAGGACTTATAAGTTCCTGTTTCTCAAAATTCATATTCATAGAGTCTTTCAGGATGCGGTCAAAAAGTATCCTTTCATGAGAAGCATGTTGATCCATAATAGTAAGGCCTTTCTCAGTCTCTATCAGTATATATGTCTTGTATATCTGACCTAGGATCTTCAATCGTCTCCTTTTTTCAGTTGAATCAGCCCCATTCTCTTGGACTTTACCACTTTCATTGGCCTCTCTCGTAGCATCTGCATCATCCAAATCTTTTCTCACACCCTCAACTACTTCAGAATCCTTTTTTGCACCGGAAAGGATAGAACCATCATATGAACCTTCAACCTCTTCTTTGGAACGACCTACACCAAGTGTACTTTCAGTTTCATTAGAGCTATCATTTTTAGTCATTGCTTCCCCTGTTGACTCATGTCCTGAACCCTTCTCTGTTCTTGATTCTCCTTCTACATATCCAGAAGCCATTTCACTCTTAACCTCTGAAGAGGACTGCAAGGACTCGTTCATCGTGTTCTGCTTATCCTCTTGGACAGGATACTTCCTATCTTCGCTCTTCTGTTCCTTTATTGCCTCGGATACTTCATCCTTAGCCTTGACATTACCATCGCCATTAGCATCCAAGGATCTCTGGGTTGAATCATCCTTCTTCTCATCCTTGGCAGAGGAAAGTATATCATTGCTCTTAAGGGTCTCCCGGATCACGTCGAATATCTTCTCATAGAGCCTTCCCTCTTCTTCAATCTTTATCTTGAGTTTGTTCGGATGGATATTGACATCCAGCTTCTTAGGATCAAGATTGATATGGAGCATGGCAAAAGGATACCTCTGACCATGAAGAAGTGTGTGGTATGAATCATAGACAGCATCAAGGATCGTCTTGTTCTTTACATACCTTCCATTTATGAATATATTCATAAGATCCTTATCAGATCTCGAGAATGAAGGTTTTGAGATGAAACCTTTTATGCTCTGGGATTCATCAGAGTAGTCAACCTCTATCAGCTCTTTCGCCAGATCGTTCCCATAGACATCAACAATATTGTTCAACATAGATGCTGTATTAGGAGAATTCAGAGCCTGTTTCCCATCTATCACCAATCTGAAGTATATAAGAGGATTAGCTAGTGCATATTTGGTTATTATATCTAGTATCTTGCCAGCTTCAGCAGTTCTTGTCCTGAGATGCTTCTTCCTTGCAGGAGTGTTGTAGAAGAGATCCTTTGCTACTATGGTTGTACCTTTTGGGCAGGCAACAGATTCTATATTGACCTCGCCATCCTCAACCTTGACTTTCGTCCCTTCCATGGCATAGTCTGTCTTTGTTATCAGCTCAAACCTTGATACTGAGCTTATGGCAGCCAGAGCTTCTCCTCTGAAACCAAGAGTCGCTATGTTGAAGAGATCAGAGATTCCGCCAAGCTTAGATGTAGCATGCTTCTTGACAGATAGTGCAGCGTCCTCTTTTGTCATTCCTGAGCCATCGTCTGTTACGCGTATGAGGTTCTTACCACCTTCCTCAATCTCGACGAATATCTTATTCGAACCAGCATCTAGAGAATTCTCTACCAGCTCTTTGACAATGGAAGAAGGATCCTCGACGACTTCTCCAGCAGCGATCTGCTCAATAACATCCTGTTTAAGCTCTTTTATCTTACCCATTACCCCTCAGAGCCAGGGTTATAATGTACATTTAAAAATGTTATGATGGTATGGGTCTGTCCCAAAAGGAGTATTTTTGTATACTGTCCTACTGGGCTTCCCGCAGGGAGCAACCCCTCCCAGTCAGTAGTCATGCGTGATTCAAAAAATCACGCAACAGCTGACTACTACGGACAGTATACTCTTTTCCACCATTTGGGACAGACCGGATGGTATTGGTTTTCTCTGGTTTTAGCGATTCTGTATGATACCTTAACCCAGTCTAAGTAAAGTTTTATAAATAGCCCGTAGTTTTTTCACCACATGTTCAGACTAGAGATGGATAGGGTTATAGAAGAGGTCAAGAAGAAGGAAGCAAAGAATGTCTTGGTACAGCTTCCAGACGGCCTTAAGACTAGATCAAAAGAAGTCGTAGATAGGATCGAGTCAGAGACTGACGCAAAAGCCGCTATCTGGATGGGAGGATGCTTTGGAGCATGTGATCTGCCTGTGGGGACACAAGGACTTGGAATTGATCTTCTGGTTGCATTCGGACATAATGTCTTCCACAAGAAGTACTGGTAGATGTACTCCTGATATTTAACAGAAAACACAGTATATGATAATACAGACAAGTGATTTATTATGCCAAGAACAGTTTTCATAGACGCAACATGGGATAAAGAGATTGTCCTGGGCGATGATGTAATAGAGCATCTAAAGAAGAAGGAAGCAAAAAGCGTAGCTTTGTTTGCTTCTGTGCAGTTCTTGGAGGTAGATACCGTAGTAAAGCAGCTTAAGGAACTTGGGATAGAAGTACTTACAACCAAAGCAAAAAGGACGCATGTGCCTATGCAGATTCTTGGCTGTGATGCATACCACGACTCTTTCGATACAGAAATAATAAAACAAGCTGACGAGATCCTTTATGTCGGTGATGGACTCTTTCATCCGAAAGCTATACTCCTTTCACAGAGAGAGGGTGAAGAGATAAGAGAGGTCATAATCTGGGACCCAGTTTCCGAGAAGATGAGGATAATCGATTATGACACTATCAAACCACAGCTTGTGAAGACGAAGGCTAATCTCAAGAAATTCATAAGCGCTCAGACTGTGGGCATACTCGTAACGATAAAACCTGGACAAGAGTTCATGACCATAGCGCAGAAGCTTAGGAACAAGCTTGAGGAACAGGGAAAGAAAGCGTACATCTTTGTTGACGATAACCTGAGCCTTGAGCAGTGCGAGAACTATCACTTCATCGATGTGTGGGTGAATACTGCATGCCCTAGGATAGGATTGGATGACCATGTTAACGCTCCAGTACCTCTGATAAATTCTAGAGAAGCCATGGACCCTGTGAAAGCACTAGAAGACCTTTACATCAGGGATGAATGATGACGTTCCCTTATACTTCTAAAGGTGTCCTTTCAATATCTTTCAATTCTTCTTCATAAGATCTCAATTCTTTGAACATCCTTGATCTTACACTCTTATCAGCTACATGCTCGACATCCCATCTAAGCGCAATAATTTTCCTCTTCAACTGTTCTTTTTCCATATTCCCACCACCTCAATCTTACAGCAGATATCTGTTGATACTATATAGAAAAGACTCCCGAATTATCTTCGGGAGCATTCTCATCATTCGTAATATCCAGCTAGAATACTATTTCTTCTTCTTACTGGAATCCTTTTTTGTCATCTTCGACTTGGTTGCCATATGAGTCACCTCGTGGAGTGTGCACTCCAATATATAATACTGAGATATCATTTGAAAGAATTCCAGAACAACATCTGAGTGTCATATAACTATATAAACATATGTTTTACTTACGGTCTAATGCAGACTGAACCTTTCTATTGTCTCATATATAGGACCAAGTTTTGTGAGTCTTGAAGATACTAGAGAGAACGAAGTGATTCTGCTGAGGATCCTTGGTCTTATGCCTTTGATTTTCGTCAGAAGAGTTTCTCTGTCATTGCATTCTTTTATCCTGGCTATCGTCATATGTCCCATGAACCTTCTCTCCATAGGAAAGATATCAGAGATGCTCTTATCAACATCCTTCTGGAGTTCTCTTAAGGATAAAGATTCTGCAGAAAGCCAGATTATACGAGGACAGTTCCTGCTGAAGACACCCGCATCACTTATTATGAGATCAAAACTGCTTCTATCTATAGTATCTAGTCTTTCCAATACAGACCTTAAGGTGGTGTCGTCGATCTCGCCCAGAAATTTTAGCGTAAGGTGGATATTATCCTTCTCTGTCAGCTTACCTAGGAAAAGATCGGTAGGTAGCTCACTCTGAATATTCTCTATCTCATCTCTTGTCTCTTCCGGGATATCAAGTGCAATGAAACACCTTTTCATGCTATTATAAAGACATGAAGATAGGTTTTTATACTTATCTCTATTACCCGTTATTGTCTTTTCTTTTTAGACACATTAGACGCATGTGATGCATGTCGACTTCACACACGAGGTGGCTTAGATGAAAAGAGATAGGTTTCAGATATTCTATGACATACTCTCTTGCATAAGGGATGAGGGAAATGATGTTAAACCGACTCATGTCCTCTACAAATCAAACATATCATACCAGATGCTTCTCGAATATGTGAATTCTGCAAAGAATAATGGTCTCTTGAAAGAAGTCCACGACGAGAAAGGAAAGAAAAGGTTTGTACTGACAGATAGAGGATACAATTTCCTGAGTGATTTCGAGAAGATAAGGGAAGTGGAAGAATCATATGGTCTGATGTAAAAGAAATGCCTTGCATCTCTTAATCATATCATTTTTTGGTTCTGATAACCGTAACTAGAAGAGGATACTAGTAGTGAGTATAGCACCAAACATAAGCACACCCAGAGCATAGAATATGGAGACGAATGCAAGCTGAAGCAGCCATACGAAGAATGCAGCAATCCACTCAAGTTCGAATGCTACCCTATAGAACCATATCATCACTATGAAAGCAAACATTCCACCGAAAATCCCACCGATTGACTGGATTGTGGTTACTATTATACCGCTCAAGAACATCACCAAGAGTGTCTTGAATATGGATGTCTTTCCTCCCAATATATTGACTGCTAGGTATAATGGCAGAGCACTCACTATGAAAACGATAAGTAATCCCAGTAAGAAAATTCCTATAGGTGCCATAAGACTATGGCAGATTGCTATATTTATAAATATTACACTTTTATTACAATTTAGGTCTAATAACCCTACATTACAGAGATAAATCAAAATTGTAATATTAGAAAAAATATAGTGAGAAGCTAAAAAATGGGCTAATTCCCTGACTTGCACTGATGGTTAGTCCATTATTAGGATTTTTCTTTTTTTAAACTAAAAGGTATCAGTACTCCCAATCTAGAAATCTGTTCGTATTCCTTTCCACTTGTTGTGGATTGACATCAGGAGTTGTCCTGACCATATGACCTACAATCTCATTATCGAACCCTGCATCAATGAACCGGTTCGTATTCCTTTCTACCTGTTGTGGATTGATATGGATTGTGGTAAGGACCATATGACCTAAGATCTCATCGTCGTATCCTGCATCGATGAACCTGTTCGTATTCCTTTCTACCTGTTGTGGATTGATATGTGGCGTCGTCCTTACCATATAACCCACAATCTCATCGTCGAAGCCTGCATCGATGAACCTGTCCGCATTCCTTTCCACCTGTTGTGGGTTAATATCCACTGTAGCGAAGGACATATGGCCTGCGAGTTCCATGTCGTATCCTGCATCGATGAACCTGTTCGTATTCCTTTCCACCTGTTGTGGATTGATATGTGGCGTCGTCCTTACCATATAACCCACAATCTCATCGTCGAAGCCTGCATCGATGAACCTGTCCGCATTCCTTTCCACCTGTTGTGGGTTAATATCCACTGTAGCGAAGGACATATGGCCTGCGAGTTCCATGTCGTATCCTGCATCGATGAACCTGTTCGTATTCCTTTCCACCTGTTGTGGATTGATATGTGGCGTCGTCCTTACCATCCTTCCTATCATACCATAGTAGCTTTCCTCTTGCTCTTCTTCAACCTGTGTTGTCTCTTCAGCTAAAGCAGTCTCTAAAGGCGACAAGGCAAGACCTGCAGCAAAAACTCCTGTTGCTAAAGCTTTTCCTACTTTCTTAGCAATACCTTTCATGTTTCCTTCTGCCTGGTAATCAGACTTCGTCGCATCATAATTCTCATTGCCTTCATACATTATCATTCACCCCTATCTAAGGAGACTCCATATTGCTCTAGTATAGATGATTGTGTCTCAGCATCTCTTGCCCTTGCTCTCTCAAAAGCTTTCTCCACATCGTCTTCGGAATATGATGAGAATTTTGGGAGAACCTCTGCAAAATACCTGTCAATCATCTCATTCCTGAAATCATCCGATTCATAGAGCCTTTTGCTCACTTGCAGTACTGAGACAAAGAAATTCTCATAAAGACCGCTTTCATCCATTCTCTGAGCCTCTGCAACACCTGAAGCAGATGCCTGCATAAATTTATCTTCAATGCTTGATTCAGGATTGATTTCTGACCCAGGATTCATAGAAAAATGCTCAATAGCATTGATATAAGCATCTGAAACTTTCAGTGCTATGTCTTTGTTTTCCTCAAAATAATCACGCACATTCTGGTCATAGCAGAATACAGTATGTATCTCAAAAAGGGCTCTGAAATCATCAGGATCAACCAAGTTGTCATCACACAAGGCCCTAATCTTCTTCCCATCCTCGACCAGTTGATCGAAATTCTCAGTACACATTTCTGAAAGGCTTCTGTATCCCATAATCTCACCTGATAAGTAAATAAAGCAAATCGTTTCTTGAAGTATCATTAAGGAATATTTAAATGTTGTTACTACAAAGGGACATTTAGTCAAGAAATGGAAATTCCCATAATTTTAAAAATGATAAATATTCAGAGCAGGTGATGAGGGAGAAAGGTGGGATAAAAGACTTCGTAAGAGTAGTCTATAATCTTATGCCCGGTTTCAAGCGGCTCTTCATAATATTCGTTCTTATAAGCCTCGCCAATGAACTGATAAAGTTCATCCCGCCATATCTTGTAAAGCTTATCGTCGATGGTGTGGTTGATGGTGAGCCACTACAATATCTTTTCATCTTGCTAGGAGGGATGTTTGCCGTCCTGACTGTCATGACATTCATAAAAGTCTACATAATCACCAGAGTAGGAAGTAGTGCAGCTGAGCAGGAGAGATCCATGCTTGAGAGGAACTTCTCAAAACTCTTGAAACTTCCTCTATCATGGCATGAGAAGCAGAATACTGGAAGCCTTGTCAGCAAGATAACGAAAGCTTCCGGATACATAAGCAGACTAATATGGTTCTTGAACAACGACATAATACCGAGCATGCTACAGCTTGTTCTAACAGGTGCAGTACTTTTCTGGGTGGACTGGCGCATAGGTCTTATCTATCTTGTCTTCAGTCCAATCATACTGCACATTGTAAACAAGCAATTCAAGGAGAGCCAACCTTATAGGGAGATATACCACCATGAGCACGAGCAGGCAACAAAAATATTCGCGCAGGGCATGTACAACATAAAGACAGTAAAGGATTATGTCCAAGAAGACAAAGAAGCAGAAGCACAAGAGTCGCATCTCAAGACATTTGAAGAGACTGTCAAGAAAAGAGCTAATTTCGAGTATTGGAAGATAAGCTTGAGGGATGTACTTACAAATGTCGTAAGGACATTGACGACAGGATATGCCATATACCTTGTTCACATAGGATCCATGACACCGGGAGACCTCGTTTTCGTGTTCACTCTTGTCGAGAAGGCATTCTTGAATCTTCACAGGCTCGGAACCATATATTCATTCATGGGAGACACTTAC
This sequence comes from uncultured Methanosarcinales archaeon, assembly GCA_964570335.1. GTDB lineage: Archaea > Nanobdellota > Nanobdellia > Woesearchaeales > CAZJJJ01 > CAZJJJ01. The sequence continues at coordinate 4,484 of CAZMXQ010000014.1, read as the reverse complement.
TCTTCTCTAGAGAGGGCTTACGAGGTTCAGGAGACAGAGAACACTCTGGTTGATGCTGGAAAGACCAAGGTAAGACATTCTGACATGAGATTTGAGAAAGTCTACTTCGCTTATGGCGAAGATATGGTGCTCAAGAACATAAACCTAATCATACCTGAAAAGAAGACAACAGCCATAGTAGGGCCAAGTGGTAGTGGAAAGAGCACTCTTGTAAATCTCATGATGAGGCATTATGATCCAGTAAAAGGCAGTATAAAACTTGGAGGAGTAGATCTCAGGGACATACCACTGAACCATCTTAGGAGAGAGATCGCTTTCGTCAGCCAGAACACAGAGATATTCGATAGGACTGCACACGAAAATATAGCTTATGGAAAACCTAATGCCAGTAGAGAAGAGGTCATAAGAGCAGCAAAGAAGGCTAATGCGCATAAGTTCTTGAAGAATTTCCCTAAAGGCTATGACACAATACTTGGAGAGAGGGGAGTGCGACTCTCTGGTGGCCAACAGCAGAGGATAAGTATTGCAAGAGCATTGTTGAGTGACGCTGATATGATAATATTCGATGAAGCGACCAGCAGCCTAGACTCAGAAAGCGAGAAAGAGATCCAGAGAGCCATACTCAAGATAAAGAATAAGACTGTCATCGTGATAGCCCACAGGTTCTCCACAATCGAGCATGCTGACACAATAGTGGTCATGAAGAATATGAAGGTTGTCGAGCAGGGTACTCATTCACAGCTATCTAACAGATCAGGTGGATTGTATAAGAAGATGCGTGAGCTCCAGAAGTTAGGAGAATTGAGAAAGTAGGTCATATCCCATCCAGAGCTTCATTAGCCAACCTATCCGCTTCCGATTGATACCTATCCCCACGAGGAACATTAGAATAAGTGACGGAGTTGAATCTCTTCTCCCTGTCCTTTACTTCATCGTAGAGTTCTTTCAAGTGCGGTTTCTTGACCTTATACTCACCATTCATCTGTTTCACAACAACCTCAGAATCCATATATATCTGTACTTCATCCTGCGTATATTCTGAAGCGATATCAAGAGCCCTGATGAGCGAGTTGTACTCTGCCACATTGTTTGTCTTCATTCCAAGCTTCTCTTTATGTTCCTTGATAAGCTTCCTATTCTCATCCCATACGGCAATACCTATAGATGCGTCTCCAGGGTTTCCTCTAGACGCCCCATCACAATTAAGTATCAGTCTCATAAGGATATCAACTTATAGATTTCATATATAAATTCTGTGTCTCACTAAGAAAAACAATAGTAACATCATGGAGAAAGACCGCTGACTTCTATTATCATAGCCAACACGAATACTGAGGCAATAAACATAGTAAGTCCTCTATTCACTATCACCTTATACTCAGGTATCCTTACGCCCCAGAATTTAACCTTGTGGATCTTCATCAAGACAAGGATGACCATTGTACCTCCTGCAATCACACCACCGAAAGAGAGCACTCTTATGAAATCGAGAGCACCCATAACATTTAGACCTAGGTAGGCACCAATAGGAACAAATGACCCCAATATCCATGATTTTCTCTTTGTTATTCCCATATCAAGATGGTAATTGTCTATCAAGGCAGTACCCATAGCAAGATAGGATGTGAACATCGCCACCATTCCCACAAAGATGAAGATATTTCCCAATGCAAAAGTAGAGATCTGTGGCGTATCTTGCCCCATGAATCCTACAACAACAAAAGCAAATGCTATGTAGAACATTATAGGGACTGTTGTGCCTATTATTATGGTCCTTTTCAAGAGATGCTCAGAACCTCTAAGTACCATCCTTGCCTCAGGCAAAGAGTAGAACTCAATCAGAGAGAACAGTATGACACCGATTGGAAGGAAGATATAGCTTGCATCGAAATGGAAGAAATTAGCAGGGTCAACATCACCAATGAATGTGACTAATGTAAAGAAGAAAAGACCTAGTATCGAAGCGACTCCGATCCTCTCATATATCCTCAGGGACTTCAGTCCGCCATAAAGGAAGGCTGCCATCATAAGACCAAAGAGTACACCGAAAATTACACCATACTCCTCACCGCCAAAGAGAAGTACACTTACACTGTCTCCCACCCCTATCATATAGGAGAGAAGAGCGCTATAGACTGAGAATATCACAGCAACACGCATCACATAAGAGAATTTCCTTCCCAGATATTTCTTAGTATAGCCTACCAGATGGCTATCCCTATCTGTCCTCAAGACTATCTCACCGAAGTAGAGATTAAGTATGAGTATTATGGAACCGAAGAAGAGAAGGTAAGCTACAGTAGGGAAGAAGCCCAATCTAGCCGCGACATATGGCATCCCCAGGAAACCAGAACCTATACAAGTGCCGACGATTATGCTTACCGCCGATATCAGCTTCTTATTCTGCTCCTTCATTCTACTCTATAACTGTTAGAGGTCATATATAAATTAGTATGGTCATTAATGTATTGGTATGGACATATGTATACTGAAAAAAGAAAAATGATAAAGTTCAAAACCAAAAATATTAATAGGAATCCATCTCAGTCATCGCCATGAATGGAAAGTTAGTCGCATTTCTGGTAGCACTGTTGTTCCTTTCTGTAGTTGTGGGTGTCAATATGACGGGCCAGGTTACAAGCGTCCCTTCTGAGAATGGTAATGATGCTGAAGGTGAAGCTATACTGATCGACGCTAGGACCTATGAAGAGCATGTAGAGCTAAGGATACCTGATAGTGAACTGATGCCCTATGATTCCATTGGAAGGCATGTGCAAGGGATAGACAGGGATGAAGAGATAAGGGTCTATTGCAGGACAGGAAGAAGAAGTGCGATAGCCAAACGGACACTTGAGGAAATGGGATACACTAATGTAGTAGACATTGGTGGTATACAATCTTGGGAGGGTGAGACAGTCACCAGCTTGGGTTGTCCTGGGGTAGATTATCAGGAAGTGCAAGATATTTCTACAGTAGCTTGCTGACACAAAAAAAATCCATCATCCATTGATGATTGCAGGGCTCCTGTCTTTTATAGAGGGAACAGTTATTACTGGATTAATCTTTTCGTTCCCAGATTTCAGTGTTAGTCTTATTATCATATAACCTTTCTTCTCTTTGACATCCATAAGGCAACAATCAATGTGGCAACAGATTACCATCCGTCACACGCAGAAAACCAAGGCTCTTAGAGATGATCATCTCCCCAGCATATTCATCAGTCATCGTTATATTCACAATAACATCATCACGAACACGCTCAACATCATAGTCAGATGTCTCCATCACAAAAGATGAATACCCGAAAAATGCTACGGCCATACTTATTATCATGCCAATGATCAATAGTATCGAGAGTATTACCAGGACCCAGAATAGTCCACTCTTCTTAGCTCTCTTAGACTTTACATTCTTTTTCCCGCTTTCAGGCATTATGATAGCAGCTATTATGTAGAACAATATGACGCTTCCATGTGACATGAATATCAACAACACAGCAAGCAACCTCACAAGTGTCACATCAATATCCAGGTGCTTTGCTATTCCTGCACAGACACCCTCAATCATAGCATTGTCCGAGTCTTTCTCCAGGACTTTTTTCGAAGATTTCTTCGAATTCTTATTTGATGATATCTTACGATCTGATGATCCATCTTTCAGATTCCTATCCTTTCCGATAATGAGGTATATGATAGCACCTATGATGTTGGTAAATAATATCAGGATAATCCATAATAGCTTTTCATCGGTACCCTTATCAGAGCTTATACAGTCTACTATTGCCCATATCCATAGTATCAGTGTAGCCAGAGCTATGCCTATGAAAAAAGGCGCAAGAAACATCATGTTAATTCCGAAGCCGTGTCCTATCATATATATCAATCACTATGTAGTCATTCGCTCTTTTAAATTATTCTGTTTTTTCAGGTAAATACCTACTACTCAAATCTCGTGATATAAAAAAAGAAATAATAAGAGGCCAGATGGCGTATTATACGTCGCGGGGGGGATTGCGATGGAATCGCTGCTAGAAATCTCTGATTTATATGCATGAACCCGAGCGGGTTCAAATCTTTACAAAGAAAGATGAAAGGGCCCGAAGGCCCTTGGTACGTCGCGGACGGGATTCCATAAGCAGAGCGTTGGTCCCATAGGCAAAGCCTATGTGGATGTTCAAATCTCGTGATATAAAAAAGAAATAATAAGAGGCCTTTCGGCCTCTTATACGTCGCGGACGGGATTTGAACCCGCACGTCCCGGAGGACACAGGATCTTTGCGATCCCTTTTTGGTATTGTAGGTCTCTGAAGAACACAGAGCTCTTAGCAATCCTGCGCAATACCAGATTATGCGACCGCGACATGAGCGTAAGCGATTGAGCGGAGTGACCGACAGATTCCTCTGGCGAGTATGCGACCGCGACATGAGCACAAGTCACATCAGCACAGATGTTAATCCCTTGTTTAAAAAGCTTTTTGTCTACAT
>CAZMXQ010000013.1:4754-18955 GCA_964570335.1 uncultured Methanosarcinales archaeon | reverse complement strand
GTTTAGCCATGTTAACCAACAACCAACAAATAATCAAAACAGATTATTCCCCAATCCCTACACATTTAACCAGAAGAATCATTTATAAAATTTTGTTACCACAAGCAAGTGTCATGCAGTGGATGGTCATATTAATCTTATGGATGTGGTATATTCCAAGAGATAGCTTAAAAGATAAGAGACTTCACAGGTCGACACCCGACTTCTTCTTGGCCTGGCTGTACTTAGGGCTTTTCTTCAAGGTATTCTCAAGCTCCTCGACATACATGTCGACCATCTTGAACTTGCCCTCCTTGAGCTTGCTGTTCGCAAGATTGTAGTCCATCTCTATATCACCCGTATCAACGCCAAGTTTCTTCAGCTCGCGCATCACAGACTTTATCTTCTTGAGCTCAGTGGTGAACTTATCATAAGTAGCGAGATCATCATCAGAGAGCTTGTGCGGATTATGCAATGGAGGCCTGAAGTTGATGAACCATGGCATCCCCTTATTATAACCAGGATTCTGCACCATAGCGACACCAAGACCCTGTCTCGTGATCCTCTTGGCATACTCCTCACCATACTTCTGTTTCGCCTTCTCGATATCTGCAAGATTCTTAGTGTTGAGCTGTACCTCTGTCAGGACATTACCGCCGATAGCCTCCTTGAAATCACTGCTGACCTGGCTCGCCATCACAAGGCCGATGCCCCACTTCCTGAACTCTCTTGCACCACGGGTCAAGGCAGCATAACCCTTACCTGCCGTGCTAGGATCGAGAAGCCTATGCACCTCATCAAAGACACAGATCAGCCTGAGGTCTGGACTCTCCTCCCAGCCCTTGTCGAACAATGCCTGGACAATCTTGGCTGTAGCCTCGTCATAATCTTTAGTACTGAGATGGGCAAGATTGAATACTGTGACCTCTCCTGGATTCAGGTACTCATCAAAGTCAAGCTCGAAATCGCTGTCGCGGGGGGTGAAGATAAGCCCCTTATAGCTACGAGCCTCATCCTTGCTCATGTTGAACTTGCGATATGTCTTGTAGATATTATCATCCTTAAGAGCGCTCAAGAAGCCAGTCCACTGGCTTGTAGGGTCGAAGACAACAACAGGGATCTTATTGTTGAGAGCCTCCTCCACTACAACACTAGCGCTGACGCTCTTACCGCTGCCTGTACTTCCTGCGACAAGAGCATGTTTTGTCAAGTCACGGCTGTCGATATAAGCATCATACTTAGTGCCAGCGATGCGACCAACCTTGAAATTGACAGTATCCTTCTCACGGCCAGGGAGGTTGTGGACATCAGGGATCACATAACGGCGCTTGGAGCGAGCATACTTCTTGTAGCTGACAACACTATAGACTACAAGACCAGTCAGAGAGCTGAAGAGTATGAAGCCGAGAAGCACGCGGAACCATGCGCTCTGATAGAATGGATTGCTTATGGAGACGATACTGCTAGTGCTGGAGGTGACATTGTTGAAATAGACCTCAAGCTCAAGCAGATACTGCCCTTCATCAAGCATGATACCGCTGGTTCCGTCAAGAAGAGCGTTACCTTCATCAGTATAGGAGAGGAAGACATCATATGCCTCATCAGGAAGCTCATGAGACATGTTGGTGAGGATGCTGACAGGATCGATACTGACATTCTCTGAGTAATACTGGTCAAACATCATGCTACGCTCTATACTGATGAGATCGCCAAGGATATCACGATCACTCTCATTGTAATCCAGAGGATTCAAGGTATAGGTGAGACCTATCTCACTATCACGTACCCATTCGTTCTCCAGCTCTGAAAGGATGAAGAGAAGATCAGTCTGACCGAAGGAATCAGAAGCAAGATCAAGAGAGAGATCGAAGATGAAATCCTCATCCTCAGCTATGCGAAGGATCAGAGGCAAGCTCTGAGGCTCGAAACCTGATGGATCGAAGATCATAGAACCTGAGACAAGGCGAGGCTCTTCCTCTTCTGGAACGATGACATCAACATCAACCCTCCTGTTCGAGAATGGAGGGACAACCACATCATCATGACTGAGATGCATGAGATCTGGAAGACCATCCCCTGTAACAGTAAGATTGAGGTCAAGATCGGAAGACTGTCGGTTGAAGATGAAGATAGGAACAGTGCGATTCTCACCAGGACGCAAGGACATGTACTCCAAGATGCCTAGCTCGATGTTATAAGATGGACGAAGATCGTCATCCTCTATGACTATATCCTCATCATCTGCCGTCACAGCCTCATCTTCTGTCGCTGGTGCTGGAGGGGCATCTGGAGCAGTATCTGGCCTATCATCTGTGGCTGTATCTTCATCCTCATCGGGAGCCTCGTCCTCATCTTCAAATATATACTCCACCACAATGAAGCTTGAAGCGGTATCAGACTCTGCGGTGATGATGCCAAGATCATCATCATGATCCACGAGGTCAAGGATCTCCCAATCTGAAGAAGAGCAGGAATGAGCGTCGTCACCGGCACAACGCATGATCTCAAGATCGTCAGGATCGATAGTGTGGCCATCTTCTGCAAGAGATGAACGCACTTCTGAATAATTGAAGCCGACCTCTACAGAATCGAAAGATGAGAAATTAGTCGTGACAGAGATCCCAGAGTAGGCAAGGCGGTCTATCGAAGGGTCATCAAGGACCAAGACATCCTCAGGGAGGGAAAGCTCAGTGTGGTTGAAAGAATTGTAATCAACAGGACGGGCGATATCATACTTCTGGGTCGCATTATTGAAGATATAGTTGAAGGAAGCGCCCTTGAAATCAAGAGTGGCATGAGAAGTGGTATCGCCAAGGTCGGAGATCTCGCTAGTGACAGAAGAGGAGAAATCATAAGTGCCCGGCATGATGCTTGCACTGGCGATCTCATTGCTCCCTGCACTGAAGCTGGTAGAAGCGTCGAGATCATCGATAGACTCGCTGACGACAGGAGTCAAGGAGACTTCTATATTACGGATACGATCATCAGTGGAAAGAGTGCTTGAGAATGAGGATGGCTCCTCGAAGAAGAAAGTGGAAGACCTCTGTGATGGATTCCCGGAAGCATCCTCAGAAGACACGATGGAGATATAACGCCCTGTCTCATTAAGAGAGATATGGCTACTGTTACCAGAGGAGATGTCGAAAGATGAAGAACCATCCACTGGTACAAGTTCTAGCTCTAGCTCAACACCTGAAAGGCTGTCAAGGACCTCAGAAGAGGCATTATAGCCAAGATATGGATGGGAATTCAAGAGGGCTGCAAGATTCAAGGACTCATGGGAGAGGTCATAACCGAAACTGATATCTGAGACAGAGATCTTGCCAGGAGGCAAGGACTCAAGATAGACAGGGACACGACACCAGAAGCTGTCATAACGGTCTGCTCGGAGATCGTCAGAAGGGAAGAGCTCATGATCCTGCAAGGACGAAGGGAAAGCGCAGCCTGCTGCATCATTCAAGAAACCAGAAGAATCGTCGATCAGAGCCCCTTCAAGAGGGTCTATGAAGAAGTACTCAAGATTGTTGAACTCTGTGCCAGATACGATGGTCCTACGAGGGCCATGGTCTGCACCGATGTCGACCTTGACACGCTCTGGGAGGAAAGCAGAAGTATCACTGGCAGAATCCAGCTCTACAGCATCGGTGAAATCATCTGTGCTGAAGGTGGAGAGAGTGCCAGTCTGCATATCGGTGAATATGATACCATGCTCAGCAGTATCAAGCTCGGAAGAGCTGAACAGCATGGACTCGTAGGGACGAGCGATGTCTGAGACAAGGGAAGAGTCAAGCTCGCCGAGAAGGCTTAGATCATCACCGTCAGCCTCGAAACCGATGATGCGACCACCGAAAGTATCAGAGACGATCACAAGACCGTCATCTACGTCAATGTTAGACATTCCCGAGATCTCTACATCATCATCAAGCGCATAGCTCCTATTGAATCCGAAATCTGAGTCATACACAGAGATGGAATTATTGGACTGCAGATAGGCGAAGAGCTCGGAACGGGAGGTATCATAGGAAAGGCTCTGAGGAGAACCTGCTTCTATATCTGCAATGGTCTCATGAGCATAATCCTCGGAAAGGCGCATCACTACGATACGATCCTCTGCAGGCTGGGTGATGGCAAGCTTATCATCAAAACGCTCAATATGGGTGATGATGGTGTCTGCACTGAGGTCGATCCTGCTATGGCGGGTCTCGAAGGCCTCATCATAGACATGGATCCTGCCACCATCAGAGATGAAGCTCTCATCATCAGCGATGCTGAAGACGTTAGGGTTCCTGACAGTAGTTCCATCAAGAACGATACGGTCAACATGAGTGAGATCATCATCAAAGATATTGATGGTGCTCTTTGGACTGTCAAGAACATAATAGTATCCATCACGATACCCGAGAGAGCCCGGATCAGACAGGCTTCCAGACGCTTCAATGCCATCAACGAAGAACTCACCGCCAGTAAGAGTGGAGCCCAGAGGGAGATGCATATGAGTGAGGTAATCTGTGCCTGGCGAGGTGGAATTGCGTAAGAGGCCGTCACTGGACTGCTCGATGCCTGTGATTGTACCGAGAGAGACATCAGAGAACACACGACTTCCACCAGCGAAGAACTCAAGCTCACGGCTGGCATTGCCTGTACCGATGGCTGAGAAGTTCAGATCTCCGATAGAATAGTCAAAGCGGAGCCTAGCGTCAAGGACGTAAGATTCCCCGATGACATCTGAAAGGTTGGTCTGGCCCGGATCAAGGCTCACTGTAACACTTTCCACACCATCAGAATGGCCGACGACGGCCTCAGCAGAAGAGACCTCATCATTATCGCTGAGGTCTGCAGAAAGGCTTACACCACTCCCATTGACATTATGCGAGATATCACGGATGATAGGAGGCAAGACATCGGAATAGATGACACCGCTAGGCTCAATGAATGATAAGGAGCCAGCAGGCTCAAGACCGAACACATCATCCGACAAGGATGCTTCAATCTCTAAAGAGGTGTTGAGAGGATTCAGAGGGATCCGAGGCGCCTGGCAATCGATACTGACATCGCTATGGGCACCTGAAGAATCTATCGATTCGTTGACGGTAGGACAAGAGAGACGATCAGCACCAGAGACTATGAAGACATCATAGTTGAGGGAATCAAGAAGCGCAGCATTCTCGAGCTCTGAAGAGAAGCCTACACTGATAAGATCATCTTGACGGACATCAAAGACAGGCTCAGAGCTATTAGGGACGATGTCATAGACATCAAGACCACTGGAATTGACCTGGATAGGCACGATGTACTCTGAAGAACCATCATCAGTAGTGATCTTCACATAACCCTCAGCATAATCAACAGAATCAACAAGACCTTTCTCGACAGCAGAGGAAAGGTTGAAATCGACACCGAAAGAAGATTGGGAATCACGAGCTACCTCAAGGGAACTGATATTAGAACCGTCAAGACTGAAAAGATTGACCTCATTTCCTATGCCTAGATTATTTATCCTTGTAGTTCCGACTTCCATGTCCAATTCGAGTCCACTATCATCATGATTCACTACAGTCAACTCAGACAAGAGTCCTGAGCTTCCATCAAGAGCGTATCTCCATATAGGATCGCCCAATACAGAGAAGGAGAATACGCTACCGCTAGTGGCGCCTATATCATCAAAGATAGTATCTGCAAGAAGATCCTCATCATCATCAGCCTCAATCTCTTCTGCAGAGATTATCTCATACAGGGCTTCTGAATAACTCATGTTAGCCAGATAATCACCTTGATCATGGATCATGCAACCTGTACGCATCATACCCGCTCTCGCAGCTCTCCACGCGAATTCCACTTTGCCTGTCAAGTCAGAATAGATATCATCATAGAGATATACATTCACGAGATTCACTTCTGGCTCAATCACATCATCACCATCATTCTCGAAGACAAACTCCATATACTCGATATCATTCTTGTCAATGCCAGAGATATTATGCTGGAATTCCCTGAATCCATCCAATCTTGTAGATGGGATGATATCAGAATCTATAGAACCGAATGTCTCACTTGAGACATATCCTTGATTATCTTTGATCCTTATGCTGATATTGAGCTCACCAGACTCATCATATGCGAAGAATCCTATCATGTCCGCATCAATTCCGAAGGAAGAGCTTCCTAATCTCCTATAACGGAAAGTCACATTATCAGAAGGCTCTATGGCCCTTTCCTCTTCATCAAGGCCAAGGCTTGCCTCTCCGCCAGAAGTGGTCATGGTATTATTCGATCTCTCTGCAGTCCTGTACAAGGAATGCCATCCGTCAGTGTCCTGGATGCCTTCGAATTGTATAGTATCATCTATATTGTCCATACTTCCTGAATATGTATCGCCTTGCCTGAAGAACATGAAATCAGACAGAGCATATTCCCTTATTGGTTCTGAATTGAACAATGTGAAACTGTTCAGTATGACCTCAGATGAGCTGGAATTGATCTGGAGGGTTATCTCATCCAGCTGTTCTCTCTCAAGGATGTAAGTCAAGACGGGTTCTTCATCATCTCCTGAAACGCCCAAGGCATGATAATCGAACTCTCCTTCCGCATCAATACGTAGGGAATCAATGTTCAATGTATTTATATCCGACAGATCATATGTTATCTCTGCTGTTGAGTCAGGATCAATATCTATAGAAGAGTTCTCCAGCTGTGCATCCCCTGTTACGGTAGGATCCTGTTCTGTCGCAATGGTCCTGCCCATGCCATCATTCTCAATGATATCTGAAGCGGAGAATGTGATGTTCGATTCCTCCCCAGGATAACTGATGTATGGATGAGTGGAGTACTCTATACCACTCACTGGATTGAGAGTATCAGTCTCGTATATCGTGCATGAACTGTTGACAAGCTCATCCTCTCTGAAATCTATGACCTTAAGGTCCTGTGGTCTGGTCCAGTTCACATTGACAGGCACCTTGATATCTACATCTGCAGATTGCTCACTCTCTTGATAGAGATCCTTAGAGACGCTTAGCAGTATCTCATTCAAGCCAGGGGAGAATCTGGAGTCAGGATTCAATAGTATATCACAAGCACCATCCTGATCTGTCATGCAATCCCCCACCTCTTCCTGATCTATGTTCATTGAGACATTAGCATCCTCAAGACTCCCAAGACTATCAGAGACATCGAACTCAAACAGTGATTCTCTCGGTAGCTCCTCATCCGCAATAGTCTCATCATCATGCCTCAAGAGAGTGTCCTCCTCTTTCGTATAACTGAAAGAGATGTCATCAGATACTATGAACTCTTCAACTGAGATAGGATTGTCGATAGGTCCTCCTTCCGCCTCATAGAAAATATCCTCTTGATCAGATATTTCGCAAGTTCCTGTATATCCATCGACATCAAGCTCGGTTGTGTCAGAAACAGAAAGAGCTACCTCACCTTCAGAATCTGTAGCAAGAGTTTCGGAAGAAATCTCCTCTTGACTGTTTACAATCGTAAGATTGACATCATATCCCTCAATAGGAGAACCTGTATATTGATCGATTACATCACACACAAGTTCTATGGTATCTCCACGCATTATGACTTCAGAATTGATGCTCGATCCCAATGTAGAATGACTCCTCAGTTCTACCGGTAAGGTCTCTTCTCCATCATCATAATACTCCTTACTGGCATTCGCAGTAAGATCATACTCACCAAGTTCATATTCATGTAGCATATCACCTGTGGAAGTTGGATTGAAGGCAAGCTCATAAGTCTCATCACCTACAAGGAACCAACCGAAATCGATATTGATCAGTTCATCAACTTCATCTTCAACTATAGCATCAAGAGACACTGAAGAATCCCTGTAGAACACATCATATGCAGGAGATGTGATCTCGACATTTATACCTTCTGTCAAGAATACCTCTTCTGATTCTTCCGACTCTGAAGAATAGAATTCTGTCTCATCATCCTCCAATATTATTTTGATATCATTAGGCCCGACATCGAAAGAACCGTTGGTCTCTACAGTGAATCCACAGACACCATCCTGATCCGTAGAAGTAGTCCCTAAGATCCTATCCCCCTCATACCAATCACAAGCATAGTCTTCTATAGGTTCATCTGTACTCGATCTGAGAAGGAGTGCATCCAGATCGATCTCACTGTCCATACGAGGTGTCTCCAGCGTGGACACATTGTAGTCATCAACATAGATATCATCCCATATCTGGCCTAGAGCCTGATCAGTCAGATTATCCCCGCCATCCTTTACGATCACTTCAACAGAGAACTCATACTCACCCCTACTATAATCTTCTACTGAAGGATTGAAGGGATTAGTGGTGGACACTTGAGTAGCCCCGTCTATAGGATCACCATCAATGAACCAGGTCACACTCTCTACATCTTCAGCAACATCCAATTCTTCACTCACATTCATAGCAAGAGTCCCTTCCTCTTCAAGATAATACCTTATATTCTCTGGAGATGGCTGTGTAATCTGGATCTCGAAATCCCCTATGAGCGTAAGAGGTTCCTCATAGGTATCGCTGGGATTGAAATGTTCTCTTGTAGCATTCACATAGACCATGAAATCTCCGTCAGTATTTACAGAAGGATTGAATGTGAAGTTACAGGAGCCACTTTCACCCGTAGTACAATTGCCGACATTCTGTATCTCGAAATCACTTGTGGCGTTGGAGTATAACTCTATGTCAACACCCTCTAGGTCGGTATTAAGCTCATCTGTAGCATCAACCTGGAAAGTTGTATTGTATGGTTCTTCATCATCATAGAAATATATCGGTCCATCATTCTCTACACGCTCGACATTAAGGTCTATATCACCTATGGAGGATATGTTAGTCTCTTGGGCATGATCGATAAGAACAATATTGTCTTCAAGATCATCCACTGCCACACATGATACATTATAGTCTCCAGCAGCCATCCCAGTCAGATCCACTTCGTATTGCACTATACCATCAGCATCCGAGACCATCTCCTCTACAATGGGGTCTTCTTGAGGGAATGTAGATACGGGCAAGACAGTCATGTTGACTGGATGAGATTCGAGAGGGTTACCAGTATGCTCTGAAAGTAGTCTGCATTCCTTAAGGAAGCTTGCATCCTCTCTATCCCTCTCCAGATTGTCAGAGAAAGGGCTTTCCTTTGATAGATCAATGTAATCGATCACATTCAAGTCTATACTCCTGAAGACCTCGCAAGACCCCTCAGGGATACAATCTGCATCTGATGTGGTGATATTCAGAGTATAGTTTCCTCTCTCGGTTATGTTAGCGTAATAAGAGGATTGGTATGTCTCCGCAATCTCCAAATCACCATCAAGGTCATCACTCATATCCAGCATAGAAGTATCGACACCTTCAAACTCATCAGATATGCTCTCTAATACGATGTTACCATAATTCCTTAATGTCGACATGCCTAACAGCTCCTCTTTCGATTCTGTCAGATTCATTTTCTGGAGAGTGCTTCCTATCTCCTTCAGACCATAGGATTCATCTATATCAAAGCTTTTATGGAATATAGTACTGCCATCCGTCATATCAGGGTTCTCCCAGATCGCCACGATGGACATGGTCCTCAAGCCATCACCCGCAGCGGTAGTCACATTATACTCCACTGTCTCCTCACATTGTGAGCCAGGATCAACCTCTCCACAGCTTAATAGATTCTCTGAAAGGTTATTCGTGACACCGCTTAATGGACCAAGATATATGTTAGTATCACGCATAGTGGCAAACCCTGTATTCTCTAGAGTATAAGTCACATTCTCTATGTATGGGTCATCGTATGAGACCTCATCCACCTCGAGAACAGGAGGATCGACATCCAGCTCTCCAGATGTCTCAGGTATAGCAAAGAATACATCAGTCTCAGTCATTGTACCTTCCGCATCATAAGTATTTATTGCGCTTACTGTGACATTATGGTATCTAGGAGAAGTGGGTGGACCATACTCCATATTGACTTCATAATATGGCTCTTCATCAGTTATCTCATCATCTTCAAGAGAGAATGTGAATTCTTCTTCGTCATCTTCCGAGATTACAGTAACAGTAATAGCTTCATCTGTATCTTCTTTCAGGCCCGATAGGATATCCATGCCTGCGGTTATGGTGGTAGTATCATAGTTCATCTCTAAAGCAGATGGGCTGGCAGAAATCCCTTGGATCAGAGGGATATCTTCTATGAGTGTGAGATTGAATACCTTGGTAGCGGAATTATTAGCATTATCCACAGAAGTCACAGAGACTGTATTATTCTGGATAAGATCATCTCCTTCAATCTCACATCCTAGATCCTCCGGAGTCCCATTGACACCAAAGGTCTTGTAAGTTGAATTGGTCATCGGGAACTCCTGGTCATTGCACCCTGTGGTAAGGTATACCTGATCTATACCTACATCAGCATCAGTGGAATTGGCCTTCCATGTCAGATTATGCACCATGACGACCCTGAAGAAAGGGAAGTTTGGGGGGTTTGGTTCAAGCCAATCAGGTGGGTTGATATCCCAACGTGCCAATGTCTCTTGTGGATCTGCTTGATCACCTTCATAGTAGAACGCACCAGATAATTCAGGAGGTATGTTATTAAGAGTGAATTCATAAGATGTCTCATCCCAATTTCCTGCCCTATCATAAGCTCTTGCAGTGAAAGTAGCACCTCCATTAGTATCAGTGTCATACCCTATCTGGCTCATATTTGAAGTCACACGATATAAGTTATCTTGCGGATTGCTCATTGTAACATTGTAAGAAGGATCTGCACCATAGAGTATGACAGCATCAATATCTCCTTCTTCACCGAAGTTGTTCTCATCCGTAACATCCACGGTGAAAGTATAAGAGTCCCTGCTGTTCGATATATTGTTCTCATCAGAGTAATCAAGATCAGATAGCTCAGGATCTATATCATCAAAGACAACAGGTATGGAAGCATTGGCCACCAAGTCCGCAAAGTTCTCTGCTGAGATATTGATGTGCCTATTGAATCCGACCTCAGAATAATCTGTGGCTAATACATTACCTGAACATAAGGTACCTCCAGGCACAGAGCTACAATCAAGCTCTTCATCCTCAGCTGTAACCTTTCTTATGCTGAATATAGAATCTGACAGTAGGACCTCAACTTCCACTTCAGTCTCATTACGCATATAGTCCGAATCAACAGACTTATCTGTTATGACAGGCACAGTAGAGTCCACTGTTATATTGGCGTACACTGCTTCTGTGTTTCCAGCATCGTCATATGCTGTTATGTTGAGTGTGCAGTTAGCATTAGGGTCGCATCCCATCTCAGCTGGCGAGGTCGTGATATCATACCTATAACCTTCTTCATACCCCATAGTGAGTTCAGAAGAGGTGTAGTTGGAGCTTATCGCCACAGAAGATATGCCTGTGACAAGCCCATCATCTTCATCATCTGCCTCTACTGAGATATTGATCTCTTCATCTCCCTGAAGATATGCTTTGATATCATCATCCTCTTCATGATCGTCCACTTCTCCGTTGAATAAGAGATTGTATACAGAAGGTGGCGTATTATCTACAACCACCTCTTGTGAAGTGAAATTAGAGTGCCCCAGCTTATCCTCAAAATACGCTACTATATACTTCTCGTTACCTTCCGAGATAACTGGATCGCCATCCTCATCTTCAGAAAGCGTGAATTGCCCAGTGCAATCTGGATTCATATCATCATCCAGTAGAAGTTCAAGATGATCTGCTTCATCATCATTCGAATAATATATGCTACATGACTCCAAGCCATCTGTGCCGAAAGGAGGGTCTGTCACATCACTCCCTATTATCAAGACACTCTCATCAGTCCTAAGGTATAGCGTATCCAAGTCGATCTGGCTACCGAAAGGGGGAGTATTGTCAACATAAAATCCGATATCTTCAGTATCCCAATTACCACTCTCATCACTTGCATTGACCACGAAAGGCACATCAGGACCATCATCAATATCTGGAATGTCCGTATCTATCGTACACTCAAAAAGATCACTACCGACAGATATGGCATTGTATGGACCGCTCCCATCTATCTCACAATATGCTTCTTCAACACTTGTTGCTTCATCGAAGATCTCCATCGTAGCTACGAACTCACCTTTTATCTTATCTCCAGAGTCAGGGGATTCTATTGTTATCACTGGAGGCTCATTGTTAACAATGAGAGTTACAGACTCTTCTGCTTCATTCGGTGTTGAGGCAGTGTCTGAAGCAGATACGACAAACTCATTCTGTCCTTCATCAAGACCTGTTGTGTCTATCTGGAATGTGAAATCATTACCATCAACTTCATCCGGGTCCATGTCAGATATCGTCTCACCCACGTCAAGAGTGACAGAATCCTCATCCAGATTCTCATCTGTCACTGTTGCAGTCAACTCCAAGTCACTATTAACTATATCATCATCCTCAAGGTCAAGAATAGTGATAGAAGGTGGTGTATTATCGACCTCGACAGTCATCTCACTATCAGTACAATTCTCATTGCCTGCCAGATCAGTTGCGCATGAAGTCAAGTAATAATCCCCATCACCACCAAGAGTAGTAGTATCAATGGTCACTGTATACGTGTCACCAGACTCATGAGAGACTGGAAGATCAGGAGTGCATTGTTCCGCATCTATGCAGTACAGGACCTCATCTACACCACTTATCTCATCAGAAGCTTCTATCTCCACCTCATAATTAGACGAGATCACCTCATCTGCTTCCGGATTGATGATATCAACATTAGGCGGATTATCATCAACAGTCACCGTAACAGATACATAATCATAATTAGATATTCCATCCTTGGCGTATAACCTATACTCTATCTCTCCTATACCATCCGGTATGAAAGTATGCTCATATGTGTCACCCTCGCTGCTTATGAGATTACAATCATCAACACACTCATCCTCTCTCTGAAGCCATACCCTTCCATATCCGCCTTCAGGATCGAAAGGAGCAGGCCCCATCTTTGTAATGCTTTCGGCGATTATGGTGACCTCATCGTCAGGACCAACTACATCAGAAGGGTCATTATCCGACTCCACTCTTACCCTATCATCTTCATCATCTATGAATGGAGGAGAATTATCTATATCGAAGCTTATATTTGAAGAATTGTAGAGATCAACTACATCTTCTACGAAAAAAGTATAATTGAAATCTTCTGCAGTGAATTCTTCCTGTACCTCATATGAGCAACTTCCTGTCGTGCTCTCTTGGAAAATATCGTCTTCATGGCATGCACTCGTCTCTAACTTATCACTTTCATCACCATTCCTAGCGATCCAAGAGGAATCAAGCTCATTGTTATCAGAGATATCCCAAGTGAAATCTATGAACCCCTCGATAACCCCACAATTTTCTATAGCTCCACAATTCTCGGCAGTGCCAGCGGCATTCCGTGACGTCAGATGAGGATTCTCAGAATAACCACTGTCAGCAGAGAAATCATGTATCACAGGGGGTTCTGTATCTATATCGTATTCCACTATTCCACATTGCTGCTGTTCATATCTAGGATCGGCATTGACAAAATTATAAGCCCAATCGTGAGCGTATATCTCAGTCTGACCACTCTCGTCAGCCTCAAAAGAAACAGTCCATTCATTGCTTCCCAATGATGCAGAACCGCTCGAACCATCAGAGAGATAAAGCCTTTCGAGATTTGTCTCGCCTGAAGAGAAGGTATTCCTATCAAGAGGGGCACCTCCGTCGACAGTCTCTATTGTAGCCTCTACAGTATCACCTTCTTCATACCATCCTTCTGCTCCACCTATGACATTGCAACTTCCATCTATAAGCTCATCAAGAAGGAAAGTGTTCATATTGTCTTCATCCTTACCCTCACCATCAGTCTCTACTTCAATCTCGAAATTCACGGAATTACTAGCAGCTTCTCCGAAATCTACACATTCCTCATTACCTTGTTGGCTACCTGCTATGAAGATATGCTCGCCTGTCGAATCCCCATCAATCCTATACATATCTCCTGACATCCCTATATCTCCACTGTCTATTATTGTGCCTGTAAGATCTTCATCAGGATCATCGAAATAAGTGACAGTAGCAGAAGGGACACAGCAGTATGCGTCGACCCCCTCTGTATTCGAATCTGGGTCAGCTTCAGAAGCATCAGCATTTACCTGTCGTCTTGTCTCATAGCATGAGAGAGAATCTATCTCTGCAGCAGCATCATCCTCTACT
>CAZMXQ010000013.1:0-4654 GCA_964570335.1 uncultured Methanosarcinales archaeon | reverse complement strand
TCTTGTCTCATAGCATGAGAGAGAATCTATCTCTGCAGCAGCATCATCCTCTACTTCACCATCACCTTCGCCAAGCTCATCAGTGACAGTGAACTGCTTGAAATCCATATCGTCCTCTGATGCTATCGCTTCCCATCCATTTGAAAGAGTGTAATCCTCGATACTACACTCAAACAAGAAATCATCAGGGAGATCATCGCCTACATAATACATGAATTCAGCAACTCCACCTGAGATTGTCTCTTCTTCAAGATAGGTGTCCCCTGTAGAATCCTGATCAGGGCAATTATCCCCAACACAATCAAGCCTCACTGGATAATCAGCTCTTCCTCTATCATCATATGTCCTTGAAACTCTGCATTCGACAAGAGTACTCTCAGTCTCTTCTTCCCATTCCACAACACTAGCCTCTGGGTGTGTAAGTTCTACCTGCATAGGGAAATACCAATCTGGAAACCCTGCATGGAGATGTGTCCTATATTCCCTTCCCAGATCACTGAGAGATTTATCACCTTGGTTATGTACCCCATGAGCAAACCTGTCGCAACTTTCATTGAAAGATTTCCATGAGGTTGTAAGGTTCTCATCCGCATAATTACCAGCAAGCGCCCTTATTCGAAGCTCTCTTCTTCCTGCACCGCGACCAAAATTCAAACTTGAACCTGAATGCCTATCCTGCACATCCCATTCATAGACATATATACCTTCTCCTTCATGATAAGATTCATCCATTGTCTTTATGTGAGCTGCCCAGCTACAGTGTGGATTCCTATACGGGTGATGTATATCTATAGTAGCCCCTTCCGTTACCGGCTCTCCAAGGTCATCTGTAAGATTTATCCTTATCTCGTAAGTATCATTCGTCCAGACATCTTCGGAGTCTACTGGCGCTTCAAGTGTAGTGTAGATCAGGCCTTTCAAGGTCACAGTCTCATGCTGATCCTCAGCACTTAAGCCCTCATCTTGAAAGCTTACGTTTGCCGTGAGATCATGGTCTCCAAGGTCATACCCTTCTGGATCTTCTGAAGCATTCCATTCGAAAAGGCATGGGTAGGTATTCCACATGCCATCGATCGCATTCTCTTGTGCCATCTCATCAGGATTCGAAGACCGTGATTCGAATTCTTCAACATCTACAGTACAACTCTCGTCAAAGAATCCTTGATCATCATAAACTGTTATATCCGCTTCATCAATCACATACACCTCATCCGATTCTACATAGTCTACAAAAGGCACTACCCCCATAAACATTGTAGTCGGTTCCCTCATATAGTTATCAGAATGCCTGAAGAACAAATTACTTGGGACAAGGTTCTCTCCTGAATCAAGATGATATTCCCTGTTGTTGACAAAGAAATCCAATCCGACTTCTGTGGTCGTGAAGAAACCTGATTCCATGAAACCCCCATCTTCATCAGGTCTCAAGAACATATCATCATCCTCATAGATCTCACATGTAACTGTGTTGAAACCTTGATCTGTATCTTGACCTGTGTCATAATTTCTAACAGCTTTGCCATCTTCTCCAGGATCCACCAGCTCCCCATCATCACCATTAATTGTGATATTCACCATATAGCCTGAGAGATCCTGGTCTCCCGCAATACCTACCTCACAGACCACATCAACATCGTCACCATGAGAGACGAAGTTGTCATCTAACCCATCAAGATATATGTCATCAACATAAGTCTCTTTGAACACATTGATTGTTACAGACTCGACCACTTCTTCATAATTGTCAGAGACAAGCCTGAGCGATATGTTTGTCTCTTTCCAATATTCTTCAGAGATACGCCATGTGATCGGTTCTGTAGATGCATCTGGTGGTATGCTCGCGATGAAACCTCCATGATCTTCACTATCAGCCCTCCATCTCAGCTCATACTCTACTCCCATGAGCTTAGGATCCAGATCCGAGTTCACAGTATCCCTCACTTGGGGGGTGAGCGTTATGGATGTGTCATCAAAGTGGTCCGTTCCATTCTCCGGATCCAGGATATCTATCTCTGGCTCAGTATCTATCACACGCAAGGTTGTCACAGAGAAGTTACCTGTTACAGGATCCTGCCCTGAGAATTCATATTCGAGGGGAGAATCACTGATATTCTTCATCACTACCATGATCTCATTGTCGACAGCTTGGATATCTGAATCAAGAGTGAGTTCTGAACTGCATGTCCCTGTCTCATCATCAAAAGATGCTTCAGGATAATAGAGTTCATCACCTACATACCAATCACACGCTATATCTTCAAGGATAGACTGATCATAATCCGAATCGACAACGGGTTCACCGCTTCCTGCCATCAAAGTAGAATTATATTGTATGCTCTCTCCTATATTAGTAGAATCCCTGTAGTACACCTCCGGCCCTTGAAGTTGACCTGCTGTTATCATGTCCTCGAATATCAGCTCCACTTGGGGATTCATGTTATCATCCAATGCAGGATTATCAGTGAATAAGGTAAGCACCACACCTCCACTCACACTAGTGCTGATGGTATAGGTAGGGTCCTTTCCAGATACGATCGTCTGGCTGTCTCTATCATCCTTGAACTTGACATCATTATAGAGCTCTTCAACAATCTCATTTCCACAGCTATCTGTGACATTCGATTCGAGCTGGACCGTATCTCCTGGTTCAGAGGGCACTACTTCATCCTCTGGAAGGACTATGTCAAGATCCACATGATCCTTGATCAGGAAATCCAACTGGCCTGGATCTTCAGGAGGATTGAGGTCTTCATCATCAAAACCTGCAACTGACATGGTGAGATTATGGAAATCTAATCTATCATCACAATCTGACTCGAGTTCTACTGAACAAGTTCCATAACTGAAATCACCATCACCAACATGTGATCCGTCCTGATATAAGGAACATGATTCTGCTGCTTCGATCACATTACCCCTTGAATCCTTTATCTGAGCGTTGAGATCATTCGTATCTCCTCTATAATGTTCATCTGAACCATCATCAGTGGATAATTCGATATGAGTATTATCCTTTATATGGACATCACCTAGAGATATGGTCTCCTCTACAAGGTATTCTGCGTTTGCTATGATAGATATATCGTGGATTCCAAGCTCAGCATCATCTGAGGGACTGTAAGTACAAGTATACTGGTTCCCCCCTTCATATGTGAAATTACCATACAAATCATCTTTACAGGATGCATCAGGATCTCCTTCAACTATGAGCTCAACACGAGCATCCTCTACGTCATCTTCTAATATCGTCTCATCTATCTCTAGAGTTATATCGATATCGCTTGAGCCATCGACATATGCCTCTTGAGTCTCTCCATAATCAGATACAATATCCATCTCTGATACTATGTGATATGGCACACTTTCTGTGAAATCGTTGAAATCTTCCTTCTTCATCATTATGTCAAAGGATGAAGGACCTAATGATTCCCCTTGTGCAATCTTTATAGACGCTTCATATGGGAGCTCCTCTATCTTGAGATCTTCCTCGCCCTCGCTAGCTAACTCAATGGTCATATTGACAGGCAGGATAGAAGTTATACCGTCTGTCACATCATACACTGTTATGTTGACTTCATCTCGCGGCACTCTATTCAGTTCCGTCCCCTCAACGGGATCCAGGGAGTATTTTGGGATTATATCAAGATCTCCTATCGTGAAATTGAATGTCTCTGTCTCATTGGAGAAATAGTTCTCTTTCTCGACAAGTATGCTGTACTCATAATTACCTTTCTTAAGGTCCTCATTAGGTAGGAGTCCACATGTCGTTCCTATAGTGGAATTGCATTGTGCATTTCCCCCTAACACAGTAAGATTCGCTTCATCTATGGCATTGCCCAGCTCATCCTCGACATCAAGGACCACATCATGCTCATGGAACTTTGATATCTCTTGAGTATCTGTGCCTGTGGTGGAGACCACTCCTAACTCCCCTCTTATAGGAATCTTCTTCTCATGCACGAAAGAGCCGAAATTATCCTGTGTGATGCTGACACTTATATTCGCATCACCAAGCTCAGATTCCTCATTCAGCTCTACATCCTCAACAAAACCATCACTGTCAGTCGTATCAGAGAACACATAGGTATCTCCCGGTAGATCAAGCTCTATAGTATATGTAGCTTCAAAATCAGGTGAGAGATCCCCTCCATCAGAATAGCCGATATGCGCGACATCTACTGTGATCATATTATCTTCTGTACGCATAGCCAGATCAGGAGTGATCTCAAGGGTTGGTTCTATCGTATCGGTGACGAATATATCCATATCTGATGTCTCCAGAGAGGAGTATATGCCATCACTATGTGTGATCTTCATATGATAAGTCCTGTTACCTACATCAGCTTCTTCACCTTGTATATTTATGGAACACCTTCCATCGCTATCTGATATTGTCCTTGCAATCCTTTCTCCAGCATCATAAAGACTGCAATCCAGCTGTTCAGGAACTTCACCAGTATCCGCATCCTCAATCTCTACTTCGATATGTTCCTGGGAACTGTCTGACCTATTCAGTACCGTCCCATTATCAGTATGTAACTCGTATGACAACTCTCTAGGCATCACTGGTGGCCCTTCAAAAATCTGGGAGTCAATCGGCTCATGCAGATCCTGACCATCCTCATCTATATCAGTGAATGTGAAATAGTATTCT
>CAZMXQ010000012.1:16556-18992 GCA_964570335.1 uncultured Methanosarcinales archaeon | reverse complement strand
CCCCCAATACAAACATTTATATCTCAGATTCTCTTATGGCAATACATGCATCTAAGATATGGATACATCTGGATGATGGCAATCATATCCTTCATCATGGTCGCTTGTGTCCCACTTGAACAAGAAAGGCTCGGAGAAGATGATGATATGTTCTCATTGGTCACGGAAGATATTCACGGTGACGAGCTACCCCTATCCCAATATCTAGGGAATGTTCTCTTCCTCGCAGTATCTAACGATGATGTATGTGATGATCTGGAGTCTGTAAAAGAAGTGCAGTCCGAGTATATTGACGAGAATATACACACACTATTCATATCTCCTGAAAACAGTTCAGAGACATATTCTTATGATTGTATCCCTGAAAGACGTTCAAGCATAAGGGTAATAGGTGCAGATGATGATGGTGCGATCAATCTTTTAAGCATGATAGGAGAACCCATGGAAGATGTAAGCGTTGCTTATATCTTAAGACGAGATGGCACAATATATAATTCACACATCTTATCAGAAGATAAGCACGATATGAAAGATGATATAGAGTATTTACTGTACACACCATTCGGGTGATAATATGACAAGGGGTTTCGAAAGGATATCAGGAGCAGAGGATGTACAACTCCCTAGAAGATCCACTTCTAAGAGTGCAGGATATGATTTCTTTAACACAGAAGATGTAACAATAGCTCCTGGATCCCAAGTAATCATACATACAGGTATCAAAGTGTACATGCAAGATGATGAAGCATTGTTCATCTATCCAAGGAGCAGTATAGGAATCAAGAAAGGTCTCATGCTCAAGAACACTACTGGCATTATAGATCCTGACTATTATAACAATGAGAAGAATGAAGGGGAGATCATGATATGCCTCTACAACATCTCGGATCACCCTGTACATCTAGAGAAAGGTGAGAAGATAGCTCAGGGTATTTTCCAGAAGTTCTTCTTAGCAGATGATATAGAAAAAGAAGAGAGAAAAGGTGGAATAGGTTCTACTGGGAAGTGATTCTTCGCATCTGGTGCGCTTTCCGGGCTTCTAATCCAAAAGATTTAAATAGCATCTTGCCTGTTTCTATGTTAACAGTTGTTATGGTGGTGATTAAATGAATAAGTCAGAACTAATAGAAGCGATAGCGAAAGATGCGGATTTATCAAAGGCAGATGCAACAAAGGCTCTTGATTCTTTTGTAAAGAATGTCTTGAAGGCTTCCAAGAAGGAGTCTGTCCAGCTGGTTGGTTTCGGTACATTCAAGACCGTTTCACAGAAAGCAAGGTCAGGTGTCAATCCAAGGACTGGTGAGAAGATAAAGATACCAGCAAGGAAGTCACTTAAGTTCAAGGCAAGTAAGAGTCCAAAGCATTAAGGTCTCTTTTTTTCTTTTTTTTATTCTCTCTATTTTTTATCACATGTTTCTTATGGGTCATTTTCTAGCATCTATGTTTGCATATATCTTGGCTTTCATATGTTTTTCAATGGATAATTTTAAATATGAGTTTTCCATAAAAACCATTGTATTATAATTTTTAAAGCAAAAAAGAGGGATTACTATATGGCTGTTAAGAAAAGTGCAACTAAGAAGAGTTCTAAAGCCTCGGTACCGCCGAAGTCTACCGTGACAAAGAAGACAAAGAAATCTCCTGCTGAAAAGATCCGTCAGATGAAGTCTCAGGTGAAGTCTGCTAAGAAAGGTGTGACTAAAGCAAGACATGATGCTGAAGAGGCAAGGAAGAAGATTGAAGCGGAGAGGAGAAGGCTTGCTGAGGAATGGAACAGATTGAATAAGGCAAGAACAACATCCAAGGCTGCAACACGTAAGATTTCTGCCGCTGAAAAGGCAGTAGCTGAGAAGAAGGCTCGTGTGAAGAGAGAACTTGCTGCTCTGAGAGATAAGGTAAGGAAAGCAAAGACGAACCTTAAGGCTCAGAGAAGAAAGCTCGAGGTAAATGAGCGCGCTGTCAAGAGGGCCGAGGAGCAGAAGAAAAAGACAGAGTCACGTGTGAAACAAGAGCTTGCTAGAGTCACTAAGAAAGTAACTTCTGCAAAGAAAGATGTCACATCACAGAAAGCTAAGGTGAAGAAGGCCGAATCTGAAGAGAAAAGGCTTGCGGAACAGCTCTCTAAGTTTGACATGAGCGCTCTTAGGAAATCATCTTCAAGTACTAAGAAGACTGCTTCAAAGAAGTCATCTTCGAGTGCTAAGAAGAGCTCTTCTGCTAAGAAGTCTTCCACCAAGTCTTCTTCGAAGAAGGCTCCTGCGAAGAAATCTTCCAGCACAAAGAAGAACTCTTCTGCCAAGTCTGCTTCGAAGAAAGCACCTTCCAAGAAGTCTTCCAGTACTGCCAAGAAATCTTCCAGCGCAAAGAAGAGCTCTCCTGCAAAGAAGTCTTCTACCAAGTCTTCTTCAAAGAAAGCACCTTCCAAGAAGTCTTCCA
>CAZMXQ010000012.1:0-16456 GCA_964570335.1 uncultured Methanosarcinales archaeon | reverse complement strand
GAAGTCTTCTACCAAGTCTTCTTCAAAGAAAGCACCTTCCAAGAAGTCTTCCAGTACTGCCAAGAAATCTTCCAGTGCAAAGAAGAGTTCTCCTGCTAAGAAGTCTTCTACCAAGTCTTCTTCAAAGAAAGCACCTTCCAAGAAGTCTTCCAGTGCTACTAAGAAATCTTCTAGCACAAAGAAGAGCTCTCCCGCAAAGAAGTCTTCTACTAGCAAGACACCTAAGAAAAAGAAAGGGCTTTTCTCATGGGCTTTCTGAGCTAAACACAATTTTTATTTTTTTTATATCCAATTAACTTTTTTCTGCTTTCTTTGTATTGGCTTAGGCCTACCGTATCTGACAAGGAGCTTGTATTCCTCGATGACATGGCCAGAGACTGCTGACTCTAGCTCCTCTTTGCCTGCACTTGGTTGTAGGCTTATCTCCCTGTTCAGAGCATAGAGATGAAAGACATAACGGTGTTTCCCAGAATTGATTCCAGGATCAGGTCCACTGTATCCTTTCTCTCCAGAACTTGCCGTGCCCTCTGTACCTTTGACCTCTCTGGCATCAGGAGGGATATTCCACACAGTCCAGTGTGTCCATCCTGCCTTATCAAGGTCGTAAAACACGAGCGCAAGACTCTTAGTCGCTGGAGGCACATCTTCAATCCTCAGGTGAGGCCTTTCGTTTCCTCCTTGCTTTGTATACTCTGCGGGGAGCACGCCACCATCACTGAAAGCGTTTGTGGCTAATCTCATAGAATATTGTAGGTCTACTACATGATAAATTTAACTTTTTTTCATATGTTCTTGAGTCTTCTGGATTTAGGGATGTGATTCTTTAAGCTTCCGTCTGAGACTCTTCCACATCCTACAAACCTTTCATCGCATCTGACAAGAGAGAGTCCTTTGACATCGTCTCCTACAGTTATATCTTCTCCTCTTATCCATGCCTTAAGCCCTTCTTCGTCTATATCCACTATATTGTGGCTGCTCAAAGGTCCTAATAGCTGAGAGCCCTCTATGCTCGCTCTGAAGCCATCCTTCTCTTCTTTCCCGAAGTAGTTTCCTACAGAATATTTCCTTATGTCAAGATCCATCTCTATCTCTGCAGTCTCTTTGTTCGTGATGAATATCCTACCGCTTGATTTCTGTATGAAGACAATGTCCTTAAGCTTATCAGTATCCGTGCCCCATTGCTCCCTCATACTCTTGAATAGCAATTTCTTGTCCTTGCTGTTGAGTATCTTATCCTGCTTCATATTCCAGAGTTCCCTTCCAGAGTTTAAAAATATTGGTGTGATTTTAGGTGTCTTCTATAGAATTACTTTAACATCACTTGAATATCTACTTGTCCCTGAGCATAGTAGTCTTTAGTTTATCCTCTATTATCAGTCTCCTATGGAAGCTTTTGGTAGACATTGCAGGGTCTTGCATGAGTTGGTTAAGAAATTGCCTTCTTGACGATTTTGGAAGCTCATCCAGATCAGATATCCCTATGCTATTCATCGCCTGGGATATCATCCTATTGACAACATTGCTTTCAAAATGTGAATTCAAGATATCTTTTATTGATTTGACTAAGGACTTGGATTTCATCACAGAGCTTGTCTTCTTCTCCTCTTTTTGTATGAGTGTATCAACGGTCTTCTGCAGCCTAGAGAGGACATAAGATCCGCTCGTCTCATCAAGACCGAACTCCTTTATGAGATCTGTAAGATCCTTCTCCATCAGGTCTCCTAATGATTCAGGTGCAGCTTCTGATATGTAGAAGAGTATGCTCTCAATTATATTGTACGATGTCTCAATATCATTCCCTGGTAATAATGATTTCAGATATCTCATGAGGTTCTTCTCAGGATCCTCGCCTAGCTTGAGAAAGATCAAGAATCTAAGATTAATCTCATCACGATATTTCTTCGGGAATTCTATGAAGATATCATTCAACAGATTCTTTACGAATACAATCTGCGAGAATTCATCCTTTTTCTTGATACCAGCCTCATCATATACCTTCTCACATATCTTTATGATCTTCTCTCCGAAGATCTTTCCGAAGACATAATAAACAAAGGTTATCGGTTGCACAGTTATCTCGTTCTGTCCGAATATCTCTATAGCTTTCTTCATACCAAAAAGCTTGTAGAATATGAGATACTTCTGCTTTTTGACATCGGATGGACTCATGAATCTCGAATATGTCGAGTTTATCAGCTTCATCAGGAATATCTTCTGTTCCTCTTCCGTAGCTTTATCAATATCTTTTATCCCAAGCTCATCTTGTATCATCTTAGTATGATAATGCTTTAGCATTCTTGTTTATCTTTGAAATCTTCTCTCTGGCATCATCATCAAGATTCTCTTCTTCATCAGTATATCTGTTAATATTGATATCGGTGTGAGTGGTGTCCTTAGGTCATGGGCGACCCTATTCAAGAATTCTGTCTTAGAGTCTAACAGCTTGACTATGTTCTTGTTAGCATCCTCAAGCTCAGAAGTTCTCTCTTTCACCTTATCCTCAAGCTCCTTCGAGAATGACTCTAAATCCTCATTCTTCTTCTCAAGCTCCTTCTTGTATTTCTCTATGACAGAGACATCCCTGCAGACGCTCAGTATGACCTTCTGTCCAGCTATCTTGAATACATGAGATGTAGTATTCATAGGGATGATCTTGCCTCTCTTTGTCTCCAGTGTGATATCATAATTGACTATCCCTGATCTTTTCAATTGTTTTCTGATGCTTTCTTTTGTGCTCAATAGCTTCATACCTATATCTTCAGGTGTCTTTCCTTTCAGACTACTCTCCTTATAGCCCAAAGACTTGTAAGCTGTATCATTTACCTCTATGATTCTTGCTTTCCTAGGGTCACCGAATTCTTGTAGGAATATGAAATCGCTGATGTTGTTGAATATCATCTCAAGCTTCTTCTCTTTCTCTGACAATTCCCTTTCCGTGGTTATCTTTTCTGTGATATCTTCTATCACTGCGTGGAATCCTACTACTTTCTTACCATTTATTATTGGAGAAGGGGATACTTCTGCAAATGCTAATGACCCATCTTTGCGTTTGAAGGATATCTGGTAGTCTTCAGGTGTCTTTCTTCTAATCATCTGGTATGATGTCTTCAAGATAGGTTTTATACTATCTCTAGTAAGAAGAGGCACTTTCCAAGCATACTTCCCTAAGAATCTTTTAGGATCGTACCCTGTCAAGATCTTGAATGCAGGACTTATCTCTAACATCTTCAATTTGGTGTCAGTCCTTATTATTGTATCTCTAGAGTTCTGGAGAAGGCTAGTGTAAAAAGGCTCTTTTTCCATGTTATTTTCTTCCTTCATCTTACTCCCTATATTGAACTGATAATTAAATCTTATTGAAACATGAGTTAATTTTACACAAGTTATCTAGACATGGGAAGGATAGCTATACTTTTACTTCACCCATTGGGCAGATGTGTGACACATAGACTACGAAAACTTTTTAAATACCTCCTTTTTCTTCCAACGAAGAGTTGATTTTCATGAAGATTCCAAAGGAGATGAAAAGGTTGTGCCCAAAGTGCAAGAAGCACACAGAGCACAAGGTTACCCAGGCTAAGAAGAAGAGTCCTAACTCCAACCATACTATGAGTTCTGGTTCTAAGGTGAGGATGCACCTAAGACAAGAGGGGAAGGACAAAGGTACTGGTAACTCTGGAAAGACCTCCAGACCACCTATTAAGAATAGGAAGATGTCTGGAAAGAAGCTCTCCAAGAAAGTTGATCTCCGGTATGAATGTAAGGAGTGCAAGAAAGCCTCTGTCCAATCGCAGGGCATAAGATCCAAGAAGGTAGAGATGGTATAAGGTGTACTTATCATGGTAGTCAAGAGAAAGAATCCGGTGAGCAAGTTCATAAAGGTAAGATGTTCTAAGTGTAAGAACGAGCAGGTTGTCTTCGGAAAGACTTCAACACAGGTTGACTGCCTAGTCTGCGGAAAAGAGCTGGCTACTCCTTCTGGAGGGAAATCTCTTGTAAAGGATAGGATTCTTGAGGTCCTTGATTAAGCTTATACAATGACTATGTCATGATTATTCTATGTGTGGATTAATTAATTCTATGGTTCTGCATCATTCCATGGTTCTGAAAACACATTTCTTTTTAAAGCTATAGGTCACCCAAAGATTTTTAAATAGCTCACATTTCTTCAGCTTATGCTAAATCTTAAGAAAGGTATGCCTGAAGAAGGAGAGATAGTGATGTGTACTATCACTAAGATCCATTACCATTCTGTCTTCGCTAAACTAGATGAATATCAGGGGAAGAGCGGTCTTATACACATCTCAGAAGTATCTCCAGGAAGGATAAGGAATATCTCGGATTATGTACAGGAGAACAAGAAGGTTGTCTGTAAGGTCTTGAGGATTAACCATCAGAGAGGACATATCGATCTATCATTAAGGAGAGTATCTAATATCCAGAAAAGGAACAAGATAGAAGAGCTCAAGCAGGAGCAGAAGGCAGAGAAGATAATACAGTATGTAGCAGAACAGAA
Organism: uncultured Methanosarcinales archaeon; assembly: GCA_964570335.1. Lineage (GTDB taxonomy): Archaea > Nanobdellota > Nanobdellia > Woesearchaeales > CAZJJJ01 > CAZJJJ01. Next base: position 11,940 of record CAZMXQ010000012.1, on the reverse strand, counting down.
TGGCATGAAAGCAAGAGAGCTGAATAACATCATAGCTCCTAAGCTTCTTGAGAAGTCCGATAATCTCCATACTGCATTTGAAGAGGTTTCTTTCGGTGATGCAACGCTTGAGGATTATGGTATCGAGAAGAAGTGGGCTGAGCCGTTGACTGAGCTTATAAAACAGCGTATAAAACCTCCAGTAGTGAAGATCTCAGGTGAGCTCAAGATAGTATCTTATGAGAGTGAAGGTGTTGATATAACGAGGGAGATACTCATGGAAGCAGATGAGATATCTGATGATGTCTCAATATCATACATAGGAGGGGGCAAATATTCGATAGCTGTAACAAAGAACGATTACAAAGAGGCAGAGTCAGACCTGAAGAAGACTCTTGATCATATCGAGAAGAAGGCAAAAGAGAAGCAGTGCGAGTATGATTACGAGAGGAAAGAGTCAAGAAAGATAAGAAGCTGATGATCATGCCCAGAAAGATACTCAAGACAAAGTCAGGGGAATACACTATCTCAGAAACTTGCCCCTGGACAGGAGAGAAGGCTTTCGAGTGCAGACCTCCAAAATATTCTCCAGATGATAGATATGCAGAGTATAGGAGAAGATACAAGGAGATGCATGGTCTCTCCGTAGAAGGAGAACAGTAAGTTTTATAAATTGCATCAAAACCCAAAATTGAAGTGACGTACTATGGCAAAGGTCAGGAAATTCACTGCATATAGAAGGAAGGAGAGTAGACCCTACACAAGGAAGTCCAAGTATAGGGAGAAGTCTTACATAAGAGCTTCACCAAACTGCAGGATTGTAAGGTTTGATATGGGCTATTCTAATGGTGACTACAGTCATGCAGTCCATCTATCTGTAGATGATGAGCTCCAGATAAGGCATAATGCTTTGGAGGCATCTAGACTGGCTGCAAACAGGCATCTTGAGAAGAGGCTTGGAAAGCAGGGTTTCCACCTTAAGCTAAGGACATATCCACATCACTTTCTCAGAGAGAATCCTCTAGCATCAGGCGCTGGTGCGGACAGGATGAGCACAGGTATGAAGTCTGCATTCGGTAAGATAATCGGTATGGCGGCACAGCTTGATGAAGGTCAGCAGCTTTTCACCTGTTTCGTCAAAGAGAAGGACATAAAGGTTGCAAAGAATGCTTTGCGTAAGGCAGCAACAAAGCTCCCATGCGGATGCAGGGTTGTTGTTGAGGACATGAGGAAGGGTTCTTCTGTTGTGAGCGAAGCTCCTGAAGCATCTGCAGTCTCTAATTGATTCAGATATCTCTTTCAATTTCTTATTCATACCATAACTTCTGTGATATATTGTTTTCATTCAGATCACTATCTATTTTCTAGTGCTTCTAATAATATTCGATATTCTATAAAGTGATTTTCCAGTAGTTATCATATCCATCTTAGCTATGACAAGCAGATATTTCAAAAACTTTAAATATTACTTTGTAATACAAAGTATTACACACGATGGAGACGATAACGCTCCGTGTCGACCAGGATTTCGCTAAGGAGATTGAAAGGACGATGCATCCTTACTACTCCACAAAGACAGAGTTCATAAGAGAAGCGATACGCGATAAGATAAGGTCGATACGGAAGGAAGAGAACGCACTTAGGAGATGATGAGAGATCATGCTCCGACAAGCAGATGCTCCCCATGCCTCCACAAACGGCTCAGAATCATACTCCTGAGGGGAGCATCTGCACATCACCTCCGTAACTCCTCTGCATGTTTATCCAATTCTGCTCTACCAGAACTTACCTAGGTTAAATTTATAAATGACTTTGATTGAATGATTCCATGGCTTCTGATAAGAATAATCCATCACAGAAGGGGAGGAGATTGCCGAAGGCCTATGTCATGCCTGCTTCTGTGTTCAAGCGTTTCTTCTCTTTTGCTATAGATCTTCTGATAATAAACATATTCATCCTAGGTCCTTTCAATTCGCTCTTCGAAGCGTTATTGGGGGATGATTTCGCTAGCATGTATCAGACACTGGTTTCCGAACCTGGTGCCATGTCATCTCTCAGTTCTGCTATAATCGCAGCATCTGTGATAATCTTGTTGTACATGGTGATACTGCAGAGGAAATTTGGACAGACGATAGGCATGATGGTAGCAGATATATATGTGATCAAGATACCACAACCTGAGAAGATGAGGAGAATGGGCGCAGCCAAGAAGAAGAATACCTTGAAGGAGATGATCGACATGAGCAATCAGATGAGGATAGGGTTCTTTGATGCAGTCCTAAGGAGCCTTTTCATAATACCTTTATCTCCCTTCATACTTCTCTGGGTTATTGATCCTTCTTACATGTTCGTCAGCAAGAGTTCTCAAAGACTGACTGAGCATCTATCGAGAACAATGACTATTGAGATGAAAAAGAACAATAATATAGTACCTGAAGGGGTGGTCTGATGGCAAAGAAATGGGTTTACGCGATAGTTTTGGTAATTGGATTGGCATTCTTATCATTGATAGTGGCTAGTATAATAGGATTGATGGCAGGGATGAGTGGTGCTTTCGATACAGGAGGCACTGGAAATGTGATGCACTTATCTCTCTCAGGCCCTATACTTGAAGGTGCAGGACAAGGTCTTTTCGCTTCAGGCGAGGGTATGGTCACTCACATAAAAGATAACATAAGAAGAGCGAATGAGGATCCAGGGATCGATGCTGTTGTCCTTTCCATAGACTCTCCAGGAGGAGGTGCTGTCGCATCTTATGAGATTGTCCAAGCACTGGATGAGCTTGAGAAACCTTCGGTGTCTGTGGTAGGATCATTGAGTGCATCTGGTGCATATTGGATCGCTTCATCCACAGACAGGATAATAACGAATCCGCTTTCTATGCTCGGTAGTGTAGGAGTAACATCTTCATATCTGGAAGTCTCAGGACTGCTTGAAGAATACAATGTGACTTACGAGCGTCTTGTAGCAGGAGATATGAAAGATGCTGGAAGCCCACTTAGACCTCTTGATGATGATAGCAGAGAGATGCTCCAAGGCCAGATCGATAGGGTGCATGAATTCTTTGTTGAAGATGTTTCAGAGAAGAGAGGGCTTAGCAGTGAGCAGAGGGATTACCTATCTGATGCAAGGATATTCTTAGGAAAGGACAGTGTGGATTATAACATAGCTGATCAGCTTGGTGGTATAGATGATGCCAAGGATTATCTTGAACAAGAGTTGAACAAGACTGTAGATCTCAGAGAAGTAAGGCGTAGGACAGGAGGTTTCCCTTTCCTCTCCGCAGTATCTGAAGATTTCGGTTTCAATTTCGGAAGAGGTTTCGCATCATGGCTATATTCTAGCAATGAGGATGATGAACTTATATCTCTCCGTTGATGTTTCACGATGGACTACAATGGATCACTAGAGACTGAAGGCCAGGAGGCTGAGGTAATTGAAGAGGAGTCTGAGGAGCAAGAAGGACCTTCATCTAAGGCAGGGTTCTATACTGAGCTTCTCATCCTTACTACTCTTATTATCCTCAATGCTCTAGAGTTCTTCCATCTGCTTACCCCTGAACTTGATTATCTCAAGAAGATAATATCATGGTCTGCGTTAGGCTACCTGATGTACAAGGCAAGCATATCGCATCTTTTCTTTGGCGACAGGTATCCATTATTTGATGCTACTATAGTTCTTGGATATTTTGCCATGGTCATAAACAATCTCATCCACTATGCAAGGATCGTGTATGAGAATATGACAGGTGGAGAGCTTGTCATGGACGAGGAGTTGGGTAGTTTTGTATATGAGGAATTCATGTTCGAAGGTCATGTGGTTCCAGGTTATCTTGCAAGGCTCTATGAGCTGATGGTAGAGAATGAACCGATAATAATACTGGTTGGTATGTTCATCGGGTTCGGCATAATAGGTTTCCATTCTTTCTATGTCGCTGGCAATATCGAGATAAAACCTCCTTCATTGCTCCACGCATTGGGATTCCATGGAGAGCCAGAATCATTGAGGTCATCATTACTCAGATTTTTTGTGTGTTTTTCTGTATTACTAGGATTTTTTGTAGTGGTCTTCAACATCGTCATGGAGTGGTTAGCGATTGCTGTTGATGCGCCATTGATAATGCTCGGTCTTGTATTCTACTTCTTTGCTGGGAACATAGGTATAAGTGAGCGTATAGAGAAGATAAGCACTTTCGGAGAAGGTTTCTATGAAGAGTTCATAGAGCTTTTCAAGAACAAGAAGACGATACTCTGGGCTGTTGCGGGAATGCTAGTCCTGCACCTTGTCACTGATATACCCAACCTAATGTTCCCATACCTTTTTGGTTATGATACCGCTTCATTGTATGCGGGCGCTGTCCAGGATACTACAGTATGGGAGCTGATCATGGAATCGTCCGCTGGCATGGCACTCTTGGACCAGATAATGGTATGGTCAGGATATATATTGAACATCTTGGGAGTGGTCTTCCTCCTCTTTGCACCAGCCTATATATGGTATCATATATACAAGGAGAGCGAGTTTGATATGAACCCTCTAGTATTCTTCCTCTTTGGAGCCTCAGTAACCTACTACCTACTTGATCCAGCATTCATAATAGAGATGGTAGACTCTGTCAATCTTCTGGGTGTGAATATGATGATACAGAGTATTTCTCCAGATGTCTATAGTCTTCTCATATCATTGGGTGTAGGATTGGTCTTCATGGCAAGCACTTTCCTATATCTTCCGGAGAAGTTCATGGTAATGCTTTCGATGATAGGTGTACAGCTTTTCTTCTTGCGCCATATGTATTTCTATCTGATAAGCAGTTATAATCTCTATGTCAGCAATGTGGTCGAGGCTTTGAGCATAATGCACGTCCCAAACATAATCTTCATGGGGACCATCGGTCTCTTAACTGTACTTTTCTACTCGGTAGGACCAATAGCTTATATAGTCAAGGTATGGAGATGATGGCAAAAGTATCCATGAATATCTTTTCAATTGTTTCTTTTCTGTGACTATTATCCACTATCAAGTTAACGGAAATATTTATATATCAAATGTCTTCATATTATTCTACAAAACACAATATGTTGTGTATCTCCGAAAGTAGAAACACAACATACAAATGAAAAAGATTTCATTTTTTCAGTATGTAGTCGCAACATAGCTCCAGCTATGTTGTCTGAGATGTTTGTGATAAAAAAGGAGGAGATAGTATGTCGGATGTATTTTTGAAGGTTGAGAAAAGAGATGGGACAATAGTAGATTTTGATAAGAGCAAGATAACAGAAGCGATATACAAGGCTGCTAAATCGGTGGGAGGTCACGATCGCGGATTAGCTGAGCAGCTTGCAGACAAAGTGGTATATTATCTGAAAGGATCTTTAGGGAAAGAGGTACCTAATGTAGAGCAGGTACAGGATGCTGTAGAGCAGGTCCTCATAGAGGAAGGACATGCAAAGACATCTAAGGCATACATACTTTATAGGGACCAGCACAAGAAGATCAGAGAGAACGAGAGGATAATGCTCGATGTTGTCGACACCATGGATGGTTACCTGAGCCAGTCTGACTGGAGGGTCAATGAGAATAGCAATATAAACTATTCACACTCAGGGCTTCTTCTTCATGTTGCAGGAAGTGTGATAGCGAACTATACCTTGAATAATGTATATCCTACTAAAGTATCTGATGCTCATAGGAACGGAGATTTCCACATACACGATCTTAGTATGGGCATTGCAGGGTATTGTGCAGGATGGAGCATAAGACAGGTGCTTGAAGAGGGGTTCAATGGTGTTTCAGGAAAGACAAACTCGAAACCTCCAAAGCATCTCGGATCCGCACTATGGCAGCTGATAAACTTCTTAGGTACACTACAGAACGAATGGGCAGGTGCTATGGCATTCAGCTCTTTTGATACCTATCTTGCTCCCTATGTCAAGAAGGACTCTCTGACCTATGAGGATGTAAAGCAGAATCTCCAAGGTTTCATATTCAACATGAATGTGCCTACGAGATGGGGAGGTCAGACTCCATTCTCCAACCTTACACTGGATTGGGTCGTGCCAGAGGACATGAAATCACAGAAACCAAAGATCGGTGGAAAAGAACAGGATTTCACGTATGCTGACTGTCAGAAGGAGATGGACATGCTGAATAGAGCATTCATGGAAGTCATGATGGAGGGTGATGCTGATGGAAGGGTCTTCACTTTCCCTATACCTACATACAATGTCACGAGAGATTTTGATTGGGATTCCGAGAATGCGGATGTGCTCTTCAAGATGACTGCAAAGTATGGAACACCTTACTTCCAGAACTTCATAAACTCCGATCTGGATCCTGGGGATGTGAGAAGCATGTGCTGTAGGCTCCAGATGGATCTCAGGGATCTTAAGCAGAGAGGTGGAGGACTCTTCGGAAGTGTAGAGATGACTGGATCGATTGGTGTTGTAACTATAAACCTTCCAAGGATAGGATATCTCTCAAAAGACAAGGAAGAGATGTTCTCAAGGATAGAGTCTCTGATGGAGACCGCGAAAGAATCTCTTGAATTGAAGAGGAGGGTCATCAACAATAATATGGAGAGAGGGCTTCTCCCATACACAAAGAGGTACTTGGGCACTTTGGACAACCATTTCAGCACCATAGGACTTGTGGGTATGAATGAGCTTCTTCTCAACTTCCTGAAGACTGACATAACCACAGAGAAGGGTCAGGAATTCGCGAAAGAAGTATTAGGTTTCATGCGAGAGAAACTCAAAGATTTCCAAGAAGAGACTGGACATATATACAATCTTGAAGCGACTCCTGCTGAGGGTACTGCATACAGGCTAGCAAAGATTGACAAGAAGAATTATCCCGACATTGTGACTGCTGGTAAAGAGGAGCCATACTATACCAACTCTACACAGCTCCCTGTGGGATACACAGATGATGTCTTTGAAGCCCTAGAGCTCCAGGACGAGCTACAGAGCATGTATACTGGAGGGACAGTATTGCATGGTTTCATGGGAGAGAAGATATCTGATACAGAGACATGCAAGGACCTGGTGAAGAAGATAGCTTACAACTTCAAGCTACCATACTTCACTATAACGCCTTCTTTCAGCATATGCAAAGACCATGGTTACATATCTGGAGAGTATCATGAGTGTCCTAAATGTGGATCTCAGACTGAGGTCTATAGTAGGGTAGTGGGATACCATAGGCCTGTGCAACAATGGAACCGTGGAAAGAAAGAGGAGTTCAAGGACCGTAAGGCGTTCCATGAGAGCACTTCCCTGCAGAATGAGACTGCAAAGAAGGACATAAGAGAGCTTGATATGATTGCCTCGACAGAGTAGGCTTGACATCTGGGTGGAAGCATGAGATTCAGTGGTATGCAGAGGACGAGTGCAACTGATTATCCGGGAGAGGTATGCTCTATACTCTTCACTCCAGGATGTATTCTGAGATGTCATTACTGCTATAATCCTGAGCTTGTGCTTCCAGAGAAGATGAAGGCTGCTAAAGACCTGATGAAAGAGGATGATGTGATTGAGAAACTGGAACAGAGGAAGAATCTTGTGGGTGCTGTCACCATAACAGGAGGTGAGGTTACAATCCACAAGGGTCTTACTTCTTTCATCAGGAAGCTTAAAGACAGAGGATTCAAGGTCAAAGTAGACACGAATGGAACGCACCCCGAGATGCTGGAGAAGATAATCCCTCTTGTAGATTATATTGCGATGGATGTAAAGGCCACACTCGATCCTGAGCATTACAGGAAGACTGTAGGTGTTGAGTTTGATGTTGAGCGGATAAGGAAGAGTATCTCGATGATCATGGAGTCTGGAGTGGATTATGAGTTCAGGACCACTGTGCTTCCTTCCTTATTCCCTCTAGAGAGTTTTGAGAGGCTATCTCAAGAATTAGCAGGTGCGAGAAGGTATTTCATACAGCAGTTCATGCCTGGTAATACATTGAACCCTGAGTTCAGCAATGCTTCAGCATATTCTGATGAGGAGCTTGAGGAGATAAAAAATATGATGGAGAAAACAGTGCGTGAAGTGGCTATCAGGGGTGTGTGAGACATTCCTCTTTAGCTTTATGGATTTTCAACTCGGACTGTTCTTCGGTTCATCAAGTCCTAGAAGTTCGTCAAGCTCTTTTTCTGACATTGACCTATTTCCATATTTCTTCTTATGCTCAGCGTATTCTGCATCTAATTCCTCTAAATACATTTGTCCTTCTTACATTTTTCCTTGATATAAATGTTTTGATATAGGTATGAGTTATCGACCAATCCCCTCATAGATGAAGCCTTCTCTCAGCATCTTCTCCTTATCATATATGTTTCTCCCGTCAATGACTAGCGGATTTTCCATGAGCGCACGCATCTTTCTCGTGCTCATTCCTCTGAATTCATCCCATTCTGTAGCTATTAGTACAGCGTTAGCGTCTTTCAAAGCATCATAGGGGTCGTCTGCGAAACTTATCTCAGGAAGGACTTTCTTTGCATTATCCTGTGCTATCGGGTCGAATGCCGTCACATCCGCATCCAATTCCAAGAGTCTCTTCGCTATATAGATAGCTGGAGCTTCTCTTATATCATCAGTCCTCGGTTTGAAGGCAAGTCCTAGTATTGTTATCCTCTTCTCCTTAAGATCCTTCAGATGCTTGGTCAGTTTATCTATTATAATGTACTTCTGTTTCTTGTTCACCTCATCGACAGATTCTAGTATAGAGAATCTTGTCCCATGTTTTTCTCCTGTATTGATCAATGCCCTTACATCCTTAGGGAAGCATGAGCCACCATACCCAATCCCCGCCTGAAGGAATCTGTGACCTATCCTAGTATCCAGCGCTATGCCTCTGTATACATCATTGATATCTGCTCCAGCCTTCTCACAGAGATTGGCGACCTCATTGATGAATGATATCTTCATTGCTAGGAAAGAGTTGGCTGTATGCTTTATCATCTCTGCAGACTTTATTGTGGTATGCACGATTGGCTGGTATATCCTTTCTAGAGGTTTCATGAGCTCATGTAATGTCTCTTTTGCTTTTTTTGATTCTGTACCTATGATTATCCTATCAGGATTCATGAAATCCTTTATAGCCGCACCTTCTCTTAAGAACTCGGGCATGGATGCCATATAGAAACTCTTTTCTGTCTTTCTTGCTATCTGTTTCTTGATCTTCTCGTTCGTTCCGACAGGCACAGTGCTCTTTATGACTACTATGCTTCCATCCCCTAAAGAACTAGACATGGTCTCCACGGCTTCCTTCAGGTAACTGGTGTCTGCAGAACCTTGCTCGTCCTGTGGAGTGCCTACACAAAGGAATATGATATCTGATGATCTTATAGACGCGTTGCTCCTCTCATCATTCCATGCATAGAAAGATATCCTCTCCTCATATATATTCTTCTCGAGCATCTCTTTGAGTCCTGGCTCATATATCGGTGGCTTTCCATTTTCCAGCATAGAGATTCTATCCTTGTCAATATCTATGCATTTAATCTCATTGCCTAGCTCAGCTAGGCATGTTCCTGTCACTAGACCCACATAACCCGTTCCAATTATTGTGATTTTCATGTAAAATGTGGAAACATTATTTATTAAGGAGTTTGTGCATCTCTGATATAGAACTATAATCCACATTAATGGTATTATGTTTGACTAAGGAGTGAAATATTTTGCCAGCTGGGGCCCTTCCTGCACACTGTAGTTGCTCTTTCTCTGCTTTCCATAGCCTTTCTCTGGCTTCTCAGCATTCTTATAGAATTCCATGAGGCATATCGGTTGCCCATCGTACACAGTCATAGTCTCATGCGGTCTTACCTCAAGCACTCCCTTCGTCCCTTTTATCTCTCCATGGTCACCATGCCCGAATCCAGGATCAAAGAAACCTGCATAATGGACTCGCAGTTCTCCTATCCTGTGCGAGAATGGGACCATCTCTCCAGAAAGGTCAAGAGGAATAGAGACCTTCTCTTTTGTGCATAGGATATAGAACTTGTCCTTCTCCAGAGTCATCTTACCTTTTCTGCCCTGTGTATCTTCGAAGAACTCGCTCCTATCATGATCACGTCTTCTGAGATCGATAGGTTCATTAGTCATCCTGTTCCTGTAGCCCACAGTAGGATTACATGATAAGTCCAGGTGCATCAGTATCTTGTTCTCTCTCCTGCTGTATACGCCAGAATTAAGTGGATTTCCTTCCTCATCGTAAAGAAGTGGTCTCCCTTCTATGCTCTCATCAGAATCTTCGTCTGGGAATATCATCATCTGACTGAGAGTGTCTCCTTTTCTTATCCTGACATTGAATGATCTAGGGGTATACTCGAGCCAGAGTCTCCCTTTCTTTCCTCGTAGTATCTTGTCGTAGAGGCCAGTCCTGTCGAAGAGACCTCGGGTAAGAAGGTCTATCCTGCCGATAGAGCTCTTCGGGCTGAGGCTTGCGGAGTATCCTTCTGGGAGGTCTACATCTATGGATGGCACAAGGTACGTCTGTCCCTTGTACAATACTACTCCGTCATCATCTAATGGCATGCGTTCTATAGCATTCTCTTCGATTATCTCTTCAATTTCAGACTTAAGAGGCAAGAACTTGTTCTTCAGGATCCATGCTTCATCTCCAGTTGGTAGATCCAGGCTTGCAGGCTGGATGTGATCCATAAGGTCTTCTCCTGAGGAGACATCCTTGATCCTCCCTTCTCTTACCATCGCTTCAATCTGTCTGTCTACGAGTGATGTCTGCATAGTAAGGAAAAGCTTAAGATGTATAAAAAATATTCTCTTGACTCAATATATCGGCTGGTCTTTTTTTCTTTTTGTTAGCATGAAAACCCTTAATAATATCAGGATATTCTTTAGCATGATGATAGAAGAAGGAGCTGTGAGGCTAGATATAGGTGATGTATCCAAGATATCTAAGTCCATGGATGTCTTCTATAACCCTGTGATGAAACTGAACAGGGATGTCTCGATAGAGGTCATCAAGAGAGCTTTCAGTAAGAGGAAAGCAAGAGTGGCTCTACCCCTTGCGGGCTCAGGAATAAGAGCAGCAAGATTCTTGTCAGAATGCCCAGACAGTATAGAATATATCTCTCTGAATGATTATAGGGAAGGTTTCAATCAGCATGTCAAGTCGATGATGGATGATAATGGTATAAAGAGCGGTTATATATCTTCAGAGCAGGATGCCGAGATCTTTCTGCTATTATCAGACGGTTTCGATTATATAGACATAGATCCTTTCGGAACTCCTAATCCCTTCTTGGATCCAGCAGTGAAAAGGATAGCTAGAGAAGGTATACTAGCAGTCACAGCAACAGATACTTCTGCTCTCGCAGGCACATACATAGGTCCTTGTAAGAGAAAATATGGCTCGATTCCTATGAGGAACTGGCTTAAACATGTAGTAGGGCTGAGGATACTGATAAGGAAAGTGCAATTGTCAGGAGCACAATATGAGAAGGCTCTCTATCCAGTCTTCTCTTACTCGAAAGATCATTATTATAGGGTCTTCTTCAGATGCAAGAAGGGTAAGAAGCTATGTGATGAGATCTTGAAGAAGCATGAATACCTGGTCTATGATAAGGAAGAACTCTCATATGGATTCTCGAAGAGAAATACAGGTGATTATGCAGGGCCATTATACTCTGGAGAGCTATGGGACAAGGACTTCAGTGGGATATCGCTTATAGAGCACATCCCTGTTGAAGCATCATTTGAAGGCAAGTATATCGACATCCACGAGATTTGTAAGAAGAAAAGTCTTGCTATTCCAAGGTTCAGCTACATATCCGATAGCTTGAGAGAAAGAGGATTTAAGTGCTCAAGAACTCATTTCATGAAGCATGGGATGAAGACGGATGCGCCAATGCCTGAAATAATTGATGTGATATCTTCTTATAAGGCTTGAGCTGTCATCTGACTTGATGCTGTTTTTTCAGGTAATCATGCACAGCCCAGTATGTTC